>VEPN01000065.1 GCA_012026835.1 Candidatus Methanoperedens sp.
CAACTTACATGAACATGATCGGTATGCTTGATACCCCGACATCGGGGAGTATATACATAGATGGCAATGATGTGACGAAAATGAACAGCAGCGCGAGGGCAGAATACAGGTTAAAGCATATAGGCTTCATTTTCCAGTTCTTCAACCTATTCATGGAGCTCACAGCGCTTGAAAATGTAATGTTCCCCATGATGCTTAATAAGCAGTCCGGTCATAAGGAGAAGGCAAAGGGGTTGCTCAATCTGGTTGGTCTTGGCGACAGGCTTCATCATCTCCCGTCAGAGTTGTCAGGCGGGCAGCAGCAGCGCGTTACTATTGCAAGAAGCCTTGCCAACAGCCCGAAAATACTCCTGGCTGATGAGCCGACAGGTAACCTTGATACAAGGTCTTCGATAGAAATAATTGAACTTTTCAGGAAATTAAACAAGGAGAGGGGGCAGACGATCTTAATGGTAACTCACAGTTTGGAAATCGGGGAGAAGGCGGACAGGATAATCCATTTCAGGGATGGAAAAGTGGAAGTGGAATAAGTGTTTATGACAGTACAATCATATGGCCGAAAAGGAAATGAAAATCGCCAAAAGAATTACAATTTTTATTCAAGATTAGGCACAGGAAGAATGACATTTACATGTTCCTTTAGCGATTTTCTTTATCTTTCTTATCTTCAATATCTTCACCTCAATCAAGCAGATAACTTTAATTCTTTAATTTGTTTTTGGTTTAAATTTGGAAAATCTTACAAAATAAAATCAAAATCATTATATTTTTTATCAATTTAAACCAAAACCAGCATAATAAAAGAAGCACCTTTAGATTTTAAAAAGAAAAAGTGAAAATCGAAAGTAATCATCAATAAAGTTTTATCAAAATAACGAGGTAAAAATAATGGGACTTATAGACAGGACGAGTACCGTCATAAAAGCAAAGATCAACAAGATTTTAGGGAAATTCGAAGATCCGAGAGAGACTCTGGATTACTCTTATGAGAAGCAGCTCGAACTCTTGCAGAACGTCAAGCGAGGGGTTGCCGAGGTGACAACTGCCAAGAAGCGGCTTGAACTTCAGAAGGTAAAACTTGAACAGAATATAACAAAACTTGATGAGCAGGCGCGAGGAGCACTGAAGGCTGGCAGGGAAGACCTTGCCAGGATTGCTCTTGAGCGAAAGAGCACTTCACAGGCTGAAATAGAGGGTCTTACGAAGCAGATAGCGGATATTTCTAAAGAGCAAGAAAAACTGATGGCAACAGAAAAAAGCCTGTCTGCCAAGATAGAGACCTTCCGCTCCACAAAGGAAACCATCAAAGCCCAGTACAGCGCGGCTGAAGCCCAGGTCAAGATCACAGAATCAGTAAGCGGCATAAGCGAGGAGATGAGTGATGTCGGCATGGCTGTCCAGCGCGCACAGGATAAGACCGAAAACATGAAAGCGCGTGCATCTGCTCTGGATGAACTTGTGGAGGCAGGGACTCTTGAAGATGTGACCGGGGGAACGAAAGATGATATTGATAGGGAACTTTCTAAGATAAAGTCAAAGAGCGATGTGGATGATCAGCTCGAAGCGTTAAAGAAGGAGATGGGAAAATGATAGTGCGGTTGATGGGAGAGGGACAGTATGAGCTTGATAAGAAATATCTGGACTCTGTCAATAATATCGATAATAACATTGTGAAAATTGTTAACAGGGGAAACGAAAAAGCAGTCAAGATAGCCTTCAAGATAGAATTAAAAAAGCTTACTGATTATGTACGCAGGAATGGGAAAAAGATCCCTGACGAAATCATTAAACCAAGTGAAATAATCATACCACCTGCAGATCTTACACTTGAAGAGGCCCGGAAGATTTTCAAGGGTGACGGATTGATTCCAGGTTAATTAAAACTGCATCATAGATCAGGTGTTTAAAATGAAAAAGTGGTTCCATGATTATGGTCTTGCCGCCCGCATGATGCTGACCATGTTCCTGCTCGCTGCACTCTATCTATTCTTCCTGGTTATTTTATCCGAGTACGGGGGAGTTGGAACATCCGGTCTTTTGGTGTTTGCGGGATTTTTCCTGCTTATCCAGTTCTTCTTTTCAGACAAACTTGTCTTATGGAGCATGGGCGGAAGGATTGTAAGTGAACAGGAAGAACCGCAACTTCATGAGACAATATCAAGACTCTGCGCCATAGCAGATCTGCCAAAGCCGAAAATTGCCATCGTTGAAAGCAATGTCCCAAACGCCTTTGCAACAGGCAGGAGCAAAGGAAGCGCCGTCGTAGCAGTCACAACTTCTTTGAAACAGAAATTGAGCCAGCCTGAGCTTGAAGCAGTGCTTGCCCATGAATTAAGCCATATCAAGAACCGCGACATGCTTGTTATTACGATCGCAAGCTTCCTGTCCACTGTTGCGGCTTTACTCGTTCGGAATATGCTTTTCTTCGGAATTGGTGGCGGAGACAGGGATCGCAGAGGCGCAGGAGCTGCGATAATTATATTTGCTGTCTCGATTGCAGTATGGATTATCAGTTTCCTGCTCATACGCGCTCTTTCAAGGTACCGCGAATTCGCGGCTGATAGAGGCTCGGCGATAATCACAGGCCAGCCCTCACATCTTGCCTCAGCACTTATGACAATAAGCGGGGTCATGGAACGTGTACCATCGCGCGACTTAAGGGATGTGGAAAGCATGAATGCATTCTTCATAATACCTGCAATCTCTGGCAATTCGATAATGAATCTCTTCTCAACCCACCCGACAGTAGAGGCACGCGTACACGCGCTTGAGGAGATGGAACGAAGGATGGAGCTTTAAGTTTTAATTTTTGGGTAAGATAAGTATGACTGATAAATGCATTTATTGCGGCATGGAAATCGGAGGTAAGGGTGTAGTAAGAAAAATAGATGGGGATAAAATTAAGTTTTGCAGCCAGCACTGCGCAGTCATGTTTGAAGGGCTTGGGAAAAAAGGAAGGATGAAAGCAGCAATCATGACAGAACGGGCTGAAATAATCTCCCGGCTGGAGGAGGAAAGAGGAACCAGGATTATAACCCTGATCCATAGAAGGGAACCGTGGGAAGAAAAAGACGAGAATTACATCAGCATCGAGGACACAGAACATGTTTTAATGAGAATAAGACAGACACCTCAGGATAAGGATGTAGATTTGATCCTGCATACTCCTGGAGGACTTGTGCTGGCCTCTGAGATGATCGCTATGGCAGTGAAGAACCATCCTGCAAAGGTTACGGTTATTGTTCCTTTTTATGCAATGTCTGGCGGCACACTTATTGCTCTTGCGGCTGATGAAATTATTATGGAAAAGGACAGTGTGCTCGGGCCAGTTGATCCGCAATTAGGGAGTATGCCGGCAGGCGCATTAATCTCATTGCTTGAAAAAAAGCATTTGGAGAACATCTCGGATGATAATATTATGCTCTCAGAAGAAGCAAAGAAGGGCATGGAGAGGGTACAAAAACTGGTAAAATGGCTGCTTGAGGATAAAATGGAAAAAGAGAAAGCAGAGAAACTGGCTGAGTTTTTGACCGGGGGATACACGACTCACGATACACCAATAGTTTTTGAGGTTGTAAAGATGTTTGGCCTGAATGTCAAGCAGGGTATCCCCAAGGAAGTATATGACCTGTTCAGGACCTTTGAGTTCGGTGCATGCCCGAGACCGCAGTATGCAAGATACTGAACGGAATTCTTCTATATTTTTTCTCTCTTCATCAGAAGAGCGTTGATAACCACGCTTATGGAACTTAAAGACATGGTTACAGCGGCGAACTCTGGTCTCAAAACTATCCCGTAGGGTACAAGTATGCCCGCAGCTACCGGGATTGCCACAACGTTGTAACCTGTTGCCCAGACCAGGTTTTCATTCATTTTGCGCATGGTTTTATTGCTGAGGCTAATGAGTCTGGAAACATCCCCGGGGTCGTTCCTGATTAGAACAACATCAGCCGATTCCACTGCAACATCTGTGCCAGCGCCGATCGCTATCCCGACATCTGCCTGAACCAGTGCAGGTGCATCGTTTATGCCATCTCCCACCATTGCTATTTTCTTCCCCTGATCCTGCAGTGCCTTTATTGTGTTTGCTTTTTGTTCAGGAAGGACTTCAGCAAAGAAAGTTGTAAGGCCCAGTTCTTTAGCTACGTAGGCTGCTGTCAGTTGATTGTCTCCAGTAAGCATAGCTACTTCTAAGCCGAGTTCTTTCAGAGTTTTGACCGCTTCTCTGGATTCATCCCTTATCAGGTCCGCCATGGCTATTAATCCCTGAATCTTCCCATTCGCCGCGACGTAAACAACAGTCTTACCCTGGGAAGACAGTTTTGAAACCACATCCTGATATTCTTCAGGTTTTATCTTCATATCCCTCATAATATTTGCGTTGCCTGCGTAAACCTCATTTTTACCAATAACAGCCTTGGCGCCTTTTCCAGGGATGGCCATAAATTTTTCAGTTTTTATGCTTTGCAGGCCTTTTTCCTGTGCTTTTGTTACTATTCCTTTTGCTATTACATGCTCAGAATTAACCTCTATGGCAGCGGTATTTTCTAAGATTTCTTTTTCACTCCAGTCTCCCAGCTTAATAATATCTGTAACTCCGAACTCTCCCCTGGTTAAGGTTCCGGTCTTGTCAAATACTACAATGTCTATCCTTTTTGCGATTTCCAGCGCTTCAGCGTTCTTTATGAGTATCCCCCTATTGGCAGCCATTGTTGTGGATATCGATGTGACGGCTGGAATAGCCAGGCCCAAAGCATGAGGGCAGGTAATGACCACAACAGTGATAGCCAATGTTAGGGCGAAAAGGCTGCCTGCCCCGATCCCAAACCAGAAAATGAATGTCCCTCCGCCCACAAAGATTGCTATAAGGGTCAGGTAACCGGCTGCTCTATCAGCGAGTTTCTGAACTCGAGGCTTGGAAGAAATGGCCTGTTCAACAAGGTTAATAATTTGAGCGATAGCGGTTTCTTCACCTGTTTTTGTCACTTGGACCCGAATAGCACCTTCAATGTTAATCGCTCCGCCGATAACTTTGCTCTCTTTTCTTTTTTCTACAGGCTTTGACTCTCCCGTAACCATAGATTCATTGACCGAACTTTCGCCCTCTATCACCACCCCATCTATCGGAACATTTTCACCAGGTTTAACAAGAACAACATCACCAACTTTGAGATCGGAAGTAGGAATCTCGACAACTTTGCCGTCTCTTATTAAATTAGCAGTAGGTGGAATCAGTTTTACAAGCTCTTTTAATGCTCCGGACGCACTTCTTTGAGCCTTCATTTCCATCCAGTGCCCGAAAAGAATGAAAGTGGCCAGTGTACTTATTTCCCAGTAAAAATCAGGTGCTTCGAAAAGGAAAGTCGAGCCTAAACTGTATAAATACCCTGATAACAATGCAATTGTTACCAGAACGTTCATATCGAGCGTGCGCAATTTAAGTGCTTTAACCGAGCCCTTATAGAAAACAAAACCCCCGTATAAAATCACCATCGAAGCTGTGAGAACGAGCAGTATTTCCCAGGCAGGGGATGGCGGCAGTGTATATCCAGCCCAACTCTGGATAGAGGGTGAAAGTATCAGAACAGGAACCGTGAAGATTGCCGCAATAATAAAGTGCCTCTTCATCTCAGCCTCCATCATCGCGTGGTGATCATGCGGGGCTGGCTTCTTTGTTTTTGCGGCCTCATGTTCTATATGGGCTTTATCATGAACACTTTTCTCATCCTCGCAGCGGATTCCGCATCTCTTCAACTCTTCAATTATATCCCCGGCACTGACCATGCCCTTATGGACTTTAACAGTCAGTAAGTTGTTCACAGGATCAAAAGAAGAATCAGTGACGTGCTCAACAGAGTTCACCATGTCCTCTACCTTACAGGAACATTCCGGACTTATATAATCGCGAACTGAAAGCCTTATTGTTTCGTATTGATTTTCCATCATAGCCCCCTCGCAAAAAGCATTAGTATAAATGCACTGCTATACAACATAGGGCTTCTTTTTACGATATATTTTTCCCTTTTGATTCAATTCGCATCACCATCCCTATTTTTTAATTGCGTTTTGGTTTAAGTATGCAAATTTTATCTGTAGTTTTCTTAAAATATTTTAACCAGAACTCTTTAAAAAGCAAAAATCCATATAAAAAGGATTGAGAAGCATCCCAAATATGGAGGTAAGTAATATGGAGGTTACAACTAAAAAGAAGAAGCCTGGACTTGCGGCGATAGCATCCTTTTTTATTCCGGGAATCGGGCAGATTTACAGCGGAGAAGTAAGAAAAGGTATAGGTTTCATAATAATTGGAGTGATATTTGGTTCTATGACATTAATTCTTTTTTGGCAACATCGTATGATAGGCCCTTTTCTGGTATCGGGTGCATTGTACCTTCTATTCTGGATGTACAATATATATGATGCGTACAGGACTGCCGAGGTAATAAACTCCCAAATATAAATGCCATAAAGAATGAATTTAATGTTATGGAAAAATACGAAGTTGTCATCATTGGCGCAGGCCCAGCCGGACTCAGGGCTGCACGGGTTTTATCTGAAGGAGGGAAAGATGTTCTCGTATTAGAGAAAAATAGAATTATCGGACCGACAGTATGCGCCGGGGGTTTAACTATCAAGAATTTTGATTTTGTTCCAAAAAATATTATTGATAAAACTTTTAACTACATGGTTCTGCATACTGCAAAAAGAACATATGATGTGGACATGGGTAGTCATCCAGTATTCACAGTAGACAGAGGAAAGCTTGGACAGTGGATGTCAAAAGAGGCGCAAAAGGCGGGAGCAGAGGTTAGGACAGAATGCCGCGTCAGTGAAATAAAAGATGATCACGTTCTTGTAAATGACAAAGAAATCGGTTATGATTATCTGGTAGGTGCAAATGGTTCTAACTCGATAGTCAGGAAATTCTTGAGCATACCTGTTAATAAAACACTAATTGCAGTCCAATATATGAGCAAAACCCCAAGAACGGACTTAGAGATATTCTTGGAAGACTTTAAAAATGTTATTAAATACGACTGGATATTCCCGCACAGTGGCTTTACTTCTATAGGAATGGGAGGATGGACAAATAATGCAGCAATGCTCAGGCGCAGTCTCGATGAGTTATGCGATAAGCTCTCCGTTGAGAAAACAAAGTTTGAGGCTGCACATATTAACTTTGATTATAGAGGATTTGCTTTTGGAAACAGGTTTTTAGCCGGTGATGCAGCTGGTTTTACATCAGGACTGACCGGTGAAGGAATATATCCCACTATATTATCAGGAGAAGAGGTTGCAAGAGGAATATTGAACAAAAGTTATGCATATCCCGGAATAAAACATCTCTTAAAAACGAAAAGTAGCCAAGAAAACCTGCTGCGCATCTTAAGTATAAATCGGTCCATCCCTCAGATTGTTTTTAATAATTTCCTTCCCCTTCTTTTGAAGAGGAGGAATTTATGTATTATGATCAACAACAAATATAGTATAGTGTAGAAATATAGATACATTGTCACATTTTATATTCAAAAAATAACCCGCTATTTTTTACTATAATAGCAAAAAATCAGTAAATGTTGTTTTGGCTTTTTAAAGGAAAAACCGATTAAAGGATAAGCGCCGATACTAATACATTAAAAATTAAGAGGCATAGTCTCTGGATACGATACATTTGATATATTAACATCAATTGGAGTAGAAAAAAATGAATTCATTGGCAGTGATTAGAGCGAATGACAGTTCTAAATTAAGAACTGCACTTCGTGACCTTGTGAGGTATGGTCATATGTCCTATGCAGGCGTACCAAAAAGGCTTGAACCAGGCCTTGCAGATAGCATACTTGTAAATGTAATGAAGTCTCCTTTAAAAAGTGTGTGTACGGTTGCGGCCGTTGTACCGCTGATGATTTCAGCCGCTGTCGCCATCGATAGATTGAGGAAAATTCATCCTCCTGCTCATGTGATAATTGTGAGCCCGAGGCATGAGATTTACCATGAATTGATAGATTATATCGAAATGTTGCCAGAGGCCTTCATACGTAAGCACCCCTTTCAAAAAAAGATTTTAACTGTCGAACAGTGAAGCTTCAAAAGGGTTTTTTCCGACAATCTCATACCGTCTATATCTTAAGTTTGAAAGTATTACTTGAAGATAAAATCAATTGGAGACAATGAAGTTAAATTTTCCTGCAAGAGGAATATAATGGTTTATGCTTTAAAAAAATTATAATTTTTAATTGCCTTTTGGTTAAGTTTGCAAAATCAAGATCTTATTTGTGATTTTCTTTGCCTATTTTAACCAGAAATCGCTTAAGAGAAGACATCCATAAAGATAATGGGAGGTGAAAAATTGATAAATCGTAAACAGGAGGAGTGCATAGACGCTTGTAACGACTGCTTCGTGGCATGTGAATCCTGTGCTACAGCCTGTCTTCGCGGGAACGATGTGAAGATGATGGTAAAGTGCATCCAGCTTTGTCGCGATTGCGCGGATATTTGTGCGCTATGTTCAAGGTTCACGGCGAGAGACAGTCCGTTTGCAAACAAACTTTGTGACCTTTGCGCTGATATCTGTGATGCATGTGCAGAAGAATGCGAAAAACATGAAGCTGAGCACTGCAAGAAGTGTGCAGAAGAATGCAGGAAGTGCGCTGCAGCTTGCCGTAAAATGGCAGCTTAAATGAAGATCAGGCATGAACGGTTTGCTTGCACTTTCACAGAACAACAGTTTACTTGGGATAAATATAAATACATGATGAATATTTATCCACCATTTTTAAAAACTTATCTGATAGCTGAAAAAGCAAGCACTGAAACAGAAATGTGTATTTCGCACTTTTTTAACCCAGAACACAGATGAAATGGCAAGACCTTATTTGGGAAACAAAGAACATTTCAACGAGAGGACAACCCATGTTTTCGATTATAGTGATAACAGAGGGCTATTGCCGCGAATATGGTTATGGAGGCTATGATATTGGCAGTGATTATTATAAGATCCCCAAGATAGACTCCGTATAGTGCCCACAAGATAGCACCTGCACCGAACTGTAACAACGTCGCAAGACTTACATCCTTTGCAGATTTTGTCCTGCGCATTTTTATTATCTGCGGCACGAATCCGAATGTTGTTAGAAAAGAAGCCGCGATCCCTATAATATGCCATTCCATATTCTACGCTTCTTGTTGTCCTTTATATCTCTTTCGTGCATTGCTCATCATAGTCCACAAAGTCTATAAGTTTTAATTCCGGCATTCCCCATGGACGGCGGCAGGGTGTTTAGAGCCTGGCTTATACCACACAGACTCTTTTTATAAATTAAAAGATAAGAATAATTTTTTTTTTAGAATTTCAACCAAAACTTATTTAATCGCTGAAGAACTTGATAAACATGGACGTTGTGGACGAAAGAATTGACCGAGCAGGAGTTAGCTAAAAAATTGGTCGTATAGGTTGGTTGTATGAATAAGCTAAATACAAAAGTTTTAGCGTTATCCCTCGGGGTATTTCTCGCAGTCATCTATGTTATTTGCGTACTGTTTGACCTGCTCTGGCCTGTTTATGAGATGAGAAAAGTGTGGTCTCTCCTGCTGCCCGGTTTTGTCTGGCTCACTCCATTAAGTTTTTTGTTGGGTCTGGTTGAGTCATTCATATGGGGCTTACTGTTAGGTATTATATTCGTACCAATATACAATTACTTCAATGACAGATTTGAAGAGAAGGTAAAATGAAATACGATGTTATTGTGGCAGGTCTGGGCCCGGCCGGGGCAACGGCTGCTTATGAGTTAAGCAAAAAGGGCTTTAATGTGCTGGCGATCGATAAGCAGAAGCATCCCAGGTACAAGCCATGCGGAGGGGGGCTTAGCGCCAAGATCGAGAAAATTCTGGAGCCTGATTTTAAGACCGTAGTTGAGAGAACCATACGTAAAGTGAACTTCACTTTCAGGGGAACAGGGGATATCCACATCGAATCCGAAACACCCCTGGTGTATATGGTAATGCGTGATGTTTTCGATAACTTCCTCGTGGAGAAGGCAAGAGCAAAAGGTGCAGAAATACATGAGCAGGAGAAGGTCACGCATGCAGAAGAAGGAAAAGATAGCGTGGTTGTAATGACTGAAAAAAATACGTATTTCGCAAAGCTTCTTATCGGGGCGGATGGGGTCAATGGTACAGTCGCCCGGTCAATCGGACTCAAACCCAAAAAGAAGACTGCGGTACTCATAGAAGGCGAGGTTAAAGTCAAAGATAAGCGGTTCAAAAAAATAAAAGACGAGATACAGTTTGATTTCGGTTCTGTCCCCTACGGTTACGGCTGGATTTTCCCGAAAGCCGACCACCTCTCACTCGGAGTCGGCGGATTGAAGGAAATGATAAATAATCCCAAACCATACTACTCGGGGTTCCTGTCAGACCTGTACCTGTTTGATGACATTGAGAGTGAAAAAAAGTTCGGCTACACTATCCCGATTTTTGACGGCGTATCAAAAATCGCAAGCTTCCGCACCATGCTGGCTGGCGATGCAGCCGCCCTTGCAGATCCATTTCTCGCTGAAGGAATCTATTATGCAGTACGCAGCGGGCAGATCGCGGCAGAAGTGACTTCAGGTATTTTGCATGGCAATACTACGACAGCGAATTACCAGAAGCGCATAGCTCAGGAAATATACCCTGAATTACAGTATGCGCGAAAGATTGGCATGGTCTTTTATACCTTCCCGAAATTAGGATATGAACTGCTGAAACGCTACCCGGAATTCTATAAACAAATCTTCGATGTTGTGAGGGGAGAAGCAACCTATGAACAATTGTGGGGTAAAATGAAGAGTAACGCAGGCATCGAGATTATGGCATTCCTCGGTCTTCTTAAAACCAGACCCCATGATGTGAGGGAGATGTATGATTCAATAGCAGAGCAGTATGATTCCTACGTGTCCATCTGGAAAAATACACTGGGAAAAGGAGTATGGAACTATTTTGAGGAAATGTTACAAAAGAATATCAAAGATGGGGTAACTGTTCTTGATGCCGGGACAGGAACAGGGGAAACGATTGGAGCCATACTTAAAAACTCTAATCCTTCAAAAGTTGTTGGCATTGATCTCTCAAAGGGGATGCTAAAAATAGCACGAAAGAAAATAAAAGACAAAAGAGTCAGTTTTGACGTACAGGATATCTCGACAAACCTCCCGTACCCTGATAATTCCTTTGATGTCGTCACCTGCACATGGGCGCTGGAAACGTTGAAAGAGCCTAAAAAGACGGTGGCGGAATTCCTGCGGGTGATAAATGAGGATGGCTACGTGATCTATGCTTTCCACAGCTTACCGACCGATATTATGGGTCGTCTTTATTCATATTTCATGGAACAACTCCTGAAAAAAAAGTATGAACTCCGCTTCCTTACCCCGAAAGAACGCCCGTTCCATAAGTGCGGCAGGTCAAGCATCGCAAGTTTCGCCGGGGGACTTGCGACAGTCGTGGTTCTCAGGAAATGCTGCAATGTAGATGATGAAACTGCGCCGTGCCTGATCGGCGAGGAAGAGATACCAACTGGTAACACTCATTAGAACAGGGTTTGGAATGTTTGTGCGATGAATCCCAATCAAGAGTCTTCGGTTGTTGAGGAACTGGCGGAAAATATCAGCCCCGTTTTTTTCCATCTATGAAATCCAGCAAGCTGAGGATACGATATATTTCTCGGGATGCCAAGAGATGATGGAAAGGTAATGCATCAAAAATTGTGGGCTGTTTTTATTGCAAAAAGTAAAAAACGGTAAATGTTTTTTATTAGCTTTTAAAGCAAAAACCGATTAAGGGATAAGCATCTTCTATAAAATGTTAAAGATCAAGAGGTGAATAAGTCTGCGTCTGGAAAAATAAACTGTATAGAATCTTAGAACGCAGTGTTGACATGGATACATTTAATATACTGACATATATTTGTAAAAAAAGAGACGAGTTTATAGCAAAAGGACTGAATGCGCAGGATGCCTTAATAAAAGCTGAGCATGCAGTAGCTGAAGAATATCGTATATGCATTACATCAATTAATAAACTGGTTACATTGTGACAATCTTTAATAGGAAAAGGCTATGAAAAAAAGCACTTTGATGGGCATCACAGCAGTATTAACTTTACTTTCTTTTGCCAGCGTTAGTTCTGCTTTCTACGAAGGCATGCCCAGTATAGATGGACAGATTCAGAATGATGAATATCAAAATCACTATAAAGATAGCAAAATAAACATGGACGTTTATTGGACCCTCGATGAAGAAAACATATACATGGCGCTGAGAAGCCATAGTAAAGGCTGGATTGGGATCGGCATAGACCCCACTGGCTCTCTGATGCAAGGAGCGGATATAATTTTGGGCTATGTTAAAGATGGTAAACTGTCTATTGAGGATAATTTTGCCAATTCAGCGGTAAACCATGCCCTTGATACCGCTCTTGGTGGGAAAAATGACATTCTGGAATCTGCTGGTTCCGAGAATGACAAAGGTACAGTTATCGAGTTTAAAAGAAAGCTCAACACAGCCGACAGTTTTGACAGGGCTTTAACGGATAGAGAGTATAAGGTACTGTTAGCATACTCAGATACAGATGACCTGACCAGCTATCATCCCGCAAAATCAACGGCGTTTATAAACTTTTTTTCAGGCAAGGGCCAGAATGAAGATATAGATAATGTAGGGAATGGGGGCAGCATTGTAAAAACCCAAAATCCAACAACCGATTCCATCCCAACAGAAAAGAATCGTTTCCAATCTTTTCTTACCATGCTCACTGGAATAATATCAATTGCAGGCGTAACTATTGCCTTGCTTATCATCCCGGAAAGGGGAGGAAATGAATGACTCATTTACATACAATCTCTGCCGAGCTTCATACCGGAATGCTTGTCCTGGCATTCATTTCTATTTCAATTAAAATAATTGGAGATAAATTGGGAAGATTCCCCAAAGTAACTCAAGTTCTTGAGCAGACAGCTTATGTTTCGGCGCTATCGGGGTTAATATTCCTTATTGTCAGTGCTATAACTGGGTTAACTTCAACCTGGCCAAAGGAGGCTTTGCTCGCCTCTCCTTTGGTGCTAAACAAGATACTATTCACGGAGTTCGCCATAGTCTTCTGGACAATATTCCTGCTGATTAGATGGAAGTATGGAGCAGATTTATGGAAGAGCTTGAAGTTGAAAACTCTATATGTTTCAATGGCTACAGGGGGATTTCTAAGCATAACGCTGACAGGTTCGATGGGAGGGCATTTAGCCAAGAATGAGAGTTTGCTGGATCTCTTTCTGCATCGAGCAGGGATAAACACCCACGCAGTTTTTATCCTGTCTGAAACTTGGATAATTTCTATACTGGCTTTTGTTTTTTCTATTTTGATTGTATCCATACTGCTCAGAAAGAAGTATAGATATTACAAAACAAGGGATGGTGCTCTACAGGGTCCATGATATCGTGACGTTGATGGCAACATTAACGGTGCCGGAAGCCCATATAGGCTGAACTCCCAGTCGGTATTTTTTGCTTTTTGAAGTACAAACAGAATAAATAAAGAGGTACAAAGCTGAAATAATTGTTCAATAAACATATGGGATTTACTTATTTTCTCACAGTCAATACAGGAATCCTCGATCCCCGTATCACTTTATCTGCCACGCTTCCGAGCAAAAATTTTTCAATCCCGCTCCTGCCCAGTGTACCCATTACTATCAGGTCAACAGATTGCTCTTCTGCAAGTTTCAGTATCTCCCCAGCCGGAAGTCCCTCCACGATCCATTTCTTAACATCCAGGCCTTTTTCTTTCGCCTGGTCTTCTATGTATTTTATAGCCGCATCACCCTCCCGTCTTAAAATTCTTTTCAAACCTTCAGTGGATATATCAGCAGAATTGTGCGAATTAGAATCAGCTTCTATATCCAGGTTTATGGAAGGGGAAGAGAGGCTTATCACATAAACAGCATGAAGCTCTGCTTCGGAAAGCTTTGCGAGATCGATTGCATGGGTTGCTGCTTTTTTAACGTGCTCTGATCCATCTGTTGCTATCAGGATTTTCCTGTACATCTTACTCATAATTTTTCTCTCCTGGAATATTTATTTTTGTTTTTTACCATTTATCATTCCCGTGGCGTGGCAGTCAGCGCAGAACTTCGGTTGATGGCAGCTGCTGCAGTCTTTGCCTATTAAAACCTCTTTCTTATGTGTTTTCAACCAGTCGCCGGGGTGCTCTTTCTCCTTACTGTGGCAGGTGGCGCATAGATTCTCTTTCAGTGTCGGGCTGTGTTTCACGTTAGAGTGACAGTTATAACAGGCGATCTTATTGTTTGTAACATGGGTTTTATGAACTAAACCAAAATCATCATATTTCTCTACCCTCTCTTTTATGTTATGGCATGAATAACATTTATCCTTCGGAACAATATCATTTGCACCTGTTGATATATTCGTATGGCAGGTCGAGCATAAAGCACCGCGGCTGACATGGCCTGTATGATTAAAGTTCGTATAATTCCGGAATGTTTTTTCTTCAGGCGGGCCGTGACATGACGGGCATCCTGAAATAGAAGTATTACCCTCTACATTCCTGAAATGGCAGGTAAAGCATGTTGAAGTGGTCACTACTATATGCCCCGTATCTTTTTTCATCTGTGTAAGGCCTGGATGGCACTGTCCACAGGATGGTTCTGTAACTCGCTGGTGTTCTTTCATTCCTATCACAAGCATGGAATGGCAGCTTGTACATGTTAACCCGATACCTCTTTTGGGCTGGAGTAAATGGTCCCTGTGGCTGAAATTCACACCCAGATAACTGGTATTTGAGGAATAGATACGTCTTTCATGGCAGGTGAGACAGTTTTTATCAAGCACCCTTGCATAAAGCTGCCCGGAATAATCTTCAGTCCTGGTTTCATAGTTGTAGAATTGTTTAAGCCCGTTCATCTTGCCTTTTATCTCGCCTATCACACCCGGCTCATAATGGCATTTAACACATGCAACGTCGTTATGAGAAGATGTCCGCCATGAATCATAAAATGGTCTCATGATATGGCAGTTCTTTCCGCAGAATTCGGGGCGCTCGCTTATCTCAATCGCCTTTTCAGAAGCCACAAATACTGCTGAAATCAGGATTATAAAGGCAATTGTAAACTGCAGCCGATGAGTCAGAACCCAATCCTTGATAATTGCGATGAGCGATGTGTTTTTCATTTTGAAATTTCAACCTTGATTTATGTTAGTTCAACAGGAATAATCCAGATTTTTCCTCATCTGAACACCACTTCGGGTTTACTTCTGCATATCTCAATCTGCCGAACAAACTAATTATATCTAGCAAACCGCTGCATGACTCACAGGACTCGTATCGAAAATGTGCTTACACTCTGGCGTGTAGAAGAAGTATATAAATCCCATGTACTCGCTTTTTAACTGAGGGTTTGTTTCATCGACCTCTATATCATAGCCACAAATAGTGCATTTGCATATTGCCATTAGTTCACCTCTAAAAATAACATTGTTCTAATATTTAAAGTCGTTTTTGCTTCACAAAATAAAACTTTGTTCTTTCAGGTCTTTTAATTTGTATGGGTATCGCTACCTTTTTTTATTATCTAAAAATAATCCGCACTTTTTGTTATAAAAAAGTAAAAAACGATACGGCTGATTTAACTTTTTAAAGCAAAAACCGATTAAAGAATGAGCACTTGCTACAACTATAATAATTGAATTTAACGGCAGAATGCCAAAATTAGAAGTGAGAAAATGAAAAATATAAATATGAGATATATTATGATTTCAGGAACAATCCTGTTATCCCTTGCCTTTACAATAAATATCGGCACGGCACAATTTGATAACCTGACCGATAATACAACTGAAGAAGCTTTTGAGGATATAGCGCCATATGAAGGTACAATGGGCCCGGGCAGTACTTTTTACGGATTAAAAATTGCATTTGAGGACTTTGGTGAGATCTTCACGCTCAATGAGAGCGAAAAGATAGAAAAACAAATAGAACATGCAAGATCGCGGCTGGCTGAGGCAAAAGCTGAATTGAGAAGCAATAATAGGGATTATGCCAATATGGCGATTGAGCGGTACAGGGAAAAAATCCGGGCTGTTGATGATTCAGTTTCGAAGAATACAGGGAATGGCTCAGGACTTTTCGGTGCACAGAGGAAGATCATGAAGCATCAGTTCGTCCTGGAAAGGCTTCTTCAAGATTTCCCTGATAACAAAGGATTAAATAGAGCCCTTGATGACAGCGCGCAGCTTGAAGAAAAGTTTGAATCGAGGACTGACCGGAGATTTATGGGCATGTTCCAAAATGGACCGCCTGTTTTTAGGCGAGAAGTGAGAAAAAGCAATGATACAGAAGTCAATAACAGGGATGAAGAAAACGGTACAAGAGGTGGTTATCCGATGAAAATCCCGCCAATGGGATTTTGGGAATAGACTTTTATAAATTAAATTTTTACTTTTTACTTTTTTTCTCATAAATCAGTACCGGTCCAGGCACTGATGCCCGTTCGAACCATAGTGATGGCAGTGCCTGTTTATGTCAGTTGATAATACAAATTTTCGCATTGTATTACAAAAACATTTCTAAATACTTTACGCTTAAAAAAATTAATGTTTAAAGTATTTTTATCTTGGTTTTATAAAGCACAAACTGTATTAAAAACCAGAGTCCATATACCGGATTGATAGGATTGTGATGCTCAAGATGATAC
>VEPN01000066.1 GCA_012026835.1 Candidatus Methanoperedens sp.
GGGAAAATAAGAGTGAATTAAAACGGCAACTGATTACGGCATTTGAAGAGGGTATCATTATGGTTCCAATCTACGATTACTTGAGAACTTGACTATAACTCTTGATGCAGTCCCAGATCTGATGTCGCATGACACTTTTGTGGAAAAAGCTGCACAGAACTTCTCGAATTTACCGGATATTTATAAGAGAATAGATAAGAACTTGAAGTACAGAATATATGTGGGGGCCTTATGGCAGAGATAATCGAAGAGAAGGTATTGAGAAATAAGAATTACGTCTTCAGGGACAGAGCTCATGCCGGAATGCTTCTTGCCCGGAAACTGGAACCTTACATTGAACCTTCATCAATGGTGCTTGCAATCCCTTCAGGTGGAGTACCTGTTGGAAAAGTCATCTCAAAAGAACTCGGGCTTCCTTTTGATCTAATAATAGTCAGAAAGTTACCTATTCCCTACAACACTGAAGCAGGTTTCGGCTCTGTAAGCTGGGATGGAGAGATCATACTCAATGAGAGACTTGTAAAACAGCTTCAATTGGGCGGCGAGGAAATAAATAGAGTTATTGAAGATGTAAAACATGAGCTTGAATGGAGAATGGAACGGTTCAGAGGTAAAAGACTGTTTCCTGAACTGAAAGGAATAACAGTGATCATAGTAGATGATGGAATCGCTTCAGGATATACGATGCTGGCGGCTATAAGCTCCCTAAAAAAACGCTCCTGTGCAAGAATTATAGTTGCCGTCCCAACAGCTTCAAAAAATGCCATCGAGCTTGTGAGCCCTTACGTCGATAAAATCTTCTGCCTCAATTTTCGGGAAACAGTGGTATTTGCTGTGGCCGATGCATATCAGGAATGGCATGATCTGACGGAACAGGAAGTGCTTGATTTGTTAAAAAAATAATATGCTTCAGACCTTGTTCCAGCCTCCGATGAGGTGAATGTGCAGGTGGAATATTATCTGCCCTGCGCCCCTTCCTACGTTTATTACAAGCTTGTAACCACTATCCTTTATACCAAGTTTTTCAGCTATTTCCCTTGCCGCTAGCATCATCTTTGAAATGATGGCGCTGTGGCGCTCTTCAAGTGCATTGATACTTTCGATGTGCTCCACAGGAACTATCAGTACATGCACAGGTGCTTCTGGTTTCGTATCGTGGAATGCGACCAGATCATTGTCTTTATAAACAAACCTCGCAGGTAAACCACCTTTGATTATCCTGCAGAAGATGCAATCGCTGTTCATAATGGTTCTTTATCATCTGAAATCAAAAAGTTTTTCTCAGCAATAAAATTGGAAAAGAAAGTCTGCTCGATCTTGAAAAATACTCGCATGAAGGGTATCTTTTCTTTTTTGCCAGCATATTCTCCCATACTATAAAAGACCGCACGCAGTACCCCAGAAAAGCATATCCGGGCGATACGGGGTTTATGTACTCCATGAGCGGAAGGAGAGACTGTGGCAGGTTGTATGAGAACGCGGTCTTCCTGGAACTGAAACGAGATACACCGCAGCAGCACGATATCCATTACTGGAAAAGCATGGATGGTTTTGAGGTGGATTTCGTTATACGTGAGGGGCTCGCAATCAAAGAAATAATTCAGGTCGTATATGAATTGAACAGCGAAAAAACAAGGGGCCGTGAAGTTCGCGGGCTTGTAGCATGTGCCAGGGAATCAGGCTTGGATCACGGCCTGATAATTACAAAGGATTTTGAGAAAGTTGAAATCGTTGACGGAATAAAGATAAATTTCATGCCGCTATGGAAATGGCTTCTTGGGCTTTCGGATTAAGAGCCTATCCGATAAATAGAAGAACCCTGATGTCAGAATGATATAGGAGAATAATTACGGATGTAGGGGATAATTATCAAATACCAGATAAACTTTGGAAAAGTATTGAACCATTGCTGCTGCCACTGAAACCAAAGAAAAAGTCAGGAAGACCAAGACAAAATGACAGAAAAATAATGACAGCCATTTTTTATACGTTTCGTACTGGCTGTCAATGGAAAGCATTACCAAGATCATTAGGAGCATCCAGCACTGTGCATGATAGATTTCAGGAATGGCGGGAGGCTGGGTTATTTGAGAAAACGTGGAATAGCCCCCTCTCCGAACTTACATCTCAGCAAGCTCCCGGACACCTATGTAAAACAATTTGGCGGTTCTTATAAGTTCGGAAGTTAAATGGAAGGCTCTAATAACTTTCTTTAATATACTTTCTTTTGTGAACTGATGTACCTTGTTCAGCCGCACACAGTTTTTTGCAACGTTGAAAAAAAGTTCGATATTTGATCTGATTTCTTTAAAACCTGCCATATTTCTTCTATTTGAATAAATTCCCTAACAATTTTCTTCCAGATATCTAATAAATATGGCTTTCCGCTCCAAATATCGAGAGGTGGAGTTAAGGTTGTCAATATTCTTTTTAGATCAGTATTTTTCTGGCAAATATCATGGGAACCAATAGGAGTCTGCCGATCAAAATATGATAATTCTGCATTAAAGTAAAACCACTGTCACAAATGACGAAGTTCCCCATTCTCAGTTTTTTCGAACTACAAAGATTTCCAATGAATTTTTCCAGGAGTTTCGAATCATTCGGGAAACCTTCATATATCTCAAATCCCAATACATCAAAGGTTAAGGCATCAATCGCCAGGATAAGCTTGTATCCCACATAATAGCCGTCTGATTATGAATAAGACCAAGTATATTTTTGCCTTTACCGATATCGAATCTTTTTCTCCATGTATTGATGTCAATTGGAATTGCAGTGGTATCGATTATTACGTATTTTCGACATTTTATAGGGGTGTTTGATGCCACTCCATCTCTCATGCATTCCATATTCCAAAAATGGTATGATTTATACAATGCATATCTTAAATGTTATATCCAATTAATTTCTCGCTCGGAACTGGAATGCAACGACCAAACGTCTATTTCCTGCCATCCAAGACTTTATATAAAAAGATGTATAAATATGGGTAAGTATGGTTGACGTATTGACAAAAAAGCAGAGAAGCTATAATATGTCCATGATACGTGGGAGGAACACGAAGCCTGAAATAAAGTTAAGAAAATTATTGTTTTCAAAAGGATTGAGAGGTTATCGATTATCCGGGTTGCCAGGAAAACCGGATATGATATTTTTAAAATACAAAGTTGCTATTTTCGTTGACGGTTGTTTCTGGCACAAATGCCCTGAGCATTTTAAAGAACCTGCGACACGTAAGAGATTTTGGACTAAAAAGATAGATGGTAATGTAAAGAGAGATAACGAGATCAACAGAATACTCAAGGAAGAAGGCTGGACAGTTCTCAGATTCTGGGAACACGAAATAGAAAAAAACATTAACAATTGTTACCTCTCAGTATTAAATGAGTTAGTAAAAAAAGGGTATCGTAATGGCAATAAAAATACTTGATTTGTTTGCAGGGGTGGCTGGATTATCGTTTGGCTTTGAATTAATCAGAGATGGCTCTGATAATCCGGTATTTGAATTGCATAGGGCTGTTGAAATTGATAAATATGCCTGTGAGACTCTAAGAAAAAGATATGGTACTGAAAAGGTAATTGAAGGGGATCTTACGAAACCGGAAGTTCATGAACAGGTTATCAGGGAATGCAAAGGAGAAGTTTTAATCGTTGTCGGAGGAATTCCCTGTCAGAGTTTCTCGCTGCTTGGTCCACGCTCAGGCTATGGTAAACAAATGGAACAGTTCAAGCAGGATAGAAGAGATCATCTTCACAAAGAATTCACAAAGATTGTCTCAGAACTGAAGCCGCATATCGTAGTTATAGAGAACGTGAAAGGAATCCTCTCAAAAAAAGACCCGGATGGAAATAAAATAATAGATAAAATAATTTCTGACTTTGAAGAACTGGGGTATAATTTCAAGAATAATGAAGGGGAAAAATATCTCGTTCTCAACGCTGCGGATTTCGGCGTTCCTCAGAAAAGAGAAAGAGTAATTCTGATCGGAATTCTCCGGAACTGGAAAGACATAAAAGTGCCAGTGATTGAGCCGACACACTACGATTTAAACTCGAAAAAAGGGGTATCAGATAAAAAATTATTGCCGTATGTAAACCTGTTTGAAGCAATCGGTGATCTCCCGGAAGTCGAACCTAAGATAACAAAAACAGGGATACCAAAAAACAAATGGAAGGTAGTTGAAGAACACAATAAAAAAATCAGGAACGGATTGGACAGTATCACATTTGATAAGAGCAAATTTGAAGAACATATCAGCAAAATAAGCGAATCAGGGAAACAATTCCTTTGCTTTGTGAGACCTAACGGTTACGAATATCTTGATCATCACACTGCAAGGAGTCAGCAGCTTTCGGATATAGAACTATTCAAAAACATGAACGAAGGTGAGACTGCGGGTGAATTCTTAAATAGAAATCCGAAACTTGCAAGTGAGCTCATCAAATATAATATGGATACTTTCAGGGATAAGTATAGAAAACAGAGGTGGGATCAGCCATCAACAACCATTTTCGCCCACCTTGAGAAAGACGGAAACAGATTTATCCATCCGAAACAGGCAAGAACTATAACACCAAGAGAAGCTGCAAGAATACAGTCTTTCCCTGACGATTTTGTTGTTTGCGGCCCTGTTAGTAAGAAATTCAGACAAATCGGAAATGCAGTCCCACCGTTAATGTCGATGAATATTGCCAAAAATATAGCAAGGTTATTGCAATGAGAATAGAGCCGTTATCATTCAGATTTTCAGGAAAAATAGCAAGATTACTGGGCAGAGAATCTGTGAGTAGTCCCATAGTTGCACTTTTCGAGCTTATCAAAAATTCCTATGATGCGGACGCAAAAAATGCCAAAGTAATTTTTTCTGTACCTGAAAACTGCGAAGAAGCATCTATTGAAATCAGTGATGATGGCATTGGAATGAATATTGAGGATTTCAAACAGAAATGGATGGTTGTAGGGACAGACGATAAAGAAAATCGTCCGGTGAGTGATAAAGGAAGGCGGAAAATTGGTGAAAAGGGTCTTGGCAGATTTTCTATAGAACGACTTGGCAGAGTTTCTGAAATAACAACCAAGAAGGATAAGGAACCTGAAGACTTATTTATCCGCATCAATTGGGAAGACTTTGAGATCCCGGGAACAACATTTGATAAAGTAACACACGAGGCAAAGTTAAACGCTGCCAGCAATGAGTGGCATGGTTTCAGAATTATAATCAAAGGATTAAGGGATAAATGGACAAAAAAGATGATTCAGGATTTTGCTGATGAGGTCAGCATACTCACTCCTCCAAAGCAGGTAGGAACTGACTTTGTAATGAGTGTTATATGCAAGGAATATATGATCCATGAAGAAAATCTCGACAACTATCTTTTTGATGAGTATAAATATGTGTTTTATTCAGAATATGATGGAGAATCAAAAATAAAATACTCTATTAAAGGTAAATCAAGATATGGTATCACTGAAGACGACATAAACATCAACAGTGTTATAGATATCGGTAAACGTTCCTGCGGAAAATTGAATTTTATGCTCTACTTTTATCCCCTTGGTTCCGGACAAGAGGAAAGGTTTTATCCCGAACAGATGAGACAACAAATAAGTGGTGATCTCAAGTCAGCATCGGGAATTAAGATATATCGGGATGGTTTCAGAGTCAAACCGTATGGTGATACAGGCAATGACTGGCTGGAACTCTCGCACAAGAGATTGCATATTAGAAATATAAAATATCCTGATAACAATCAGGTTATCGGTTATGTCCAGATTACCCGTGATACTAACCAGCTTATAACAGATACTACAACGCGGGAAGGACTCATCAGAAACAGTTCATATTATGATATGGTTTTTTTTCTTGAAAGATCACTTTGGGCCTTTGCAACCTTTAGAAACAGTTTAGAGAAAAAAGAAAAATCCAAATTTACCAAGCGCCTCAAAGAGAAAGAGAAAGAAATCAATACAGCTGTCGAGAAATTAAATATAAGCCCTGATAAAAAGACTGATATCAAAGGAATTATCCAGACCCTTGTTAATGACGCAAAAGAGGAAATAAGCTCAGAAAAAGAACAGAAGGATTTATACAGGAACCTGGCAACAATAGGCGTGACTGCCGGATATTCTTCACACGAAATCCGGCCGCTAATTGGGCGGATGAGAACACAACTTGATTTTTTATATAAAGATAAAGATCTCTCAAAAGACCCGAATTATATGAAACGTTTGGATAACATTAAAGAAATGTTAGATAAAAACGAATTATTTATTGACCTCGTCATAGGTTACATTAAAAAAGATAAAAGACAGACCAGGATTGTCGATTTACTCGTTGTTGCAGAATACATATTCACACATTTCTCTTTTATTTTGGAAAAATTCGGGATAGAACACAGGATAGTGAATGAATTAAGAGATAGCAATTACAAAATGTTCAGAATTGACTTTGAGTCCATACTCATAAATATGCTGTTGAACTCGGTTTACTTCCTAAAGTATAAAGATGCTTCCCAGAGAAAAATTGATGTGGAGTTTAACGAGAACGAAAAAAGTATATTTGTAAGGTTTCATGATTCAGGTCCGGGCGTCCCTCCTGAAAATCAGGATAAGATATTCGAGCCATTGTTCACAACGAAAGAAAATGAAGAAGGCACTGGTTTAGGACTTACGATAGTAAAAGAACTCATGGAGTACTACGGTGGTAGTGTTAGTGTAGAGCCACCTAAACTTGGTGGTTTGTCTCTGTTGCTTGTTTTTCCGAAGAGGAGTTAAAATGACAAACGTAATGATAATTGACGATGATGAGAGATGGTCTGAAGATACTGCGGAATACCTAAGATCAGAGGGGATTGAAGTTATAATCCAAACAAAATCCCACGAAGGCATAAGATTGGTAAAGGAGGAATCCTATGATGTCCTTATTATCGACTATAAGCTGATTAATGGAGAAACAAACAAAGACGATGGAATCGATGTAATTAATAAAATCAGAGAAAACGATAATTTTATTCCGATTATTTTTTGCAGCGGCCAGCTTGAAAACTGGGATATGGACCATATTCTTATTGAGGCGATAAATCTTGGTATTGCCGAATACTTTAGCAAAAGTAAATCTGCGAGTGAACTTCAGAAGATAATCAAGAAATGTGAGGACTTCAAAACTGATAGCATTCTCTCAACTTATGAGAAATGGTATAAAAGTTGCACTGACAAAGATACACCAATTATTGTAAGTTCGAGAGGGGAAAAATACAGTCCACGAAGGATTATTGATGAAATAAAAAGAGGTACGCCACTTGGAATTGAATTGAGAAAAGATTTAGCTGACTTTGCTCTGGAGTGCTTAATTAAATGATTTGTCTTGTGATACGAGCATGCCATGATTCATTTACATTGTTTGCACAGACCTGTGCGGCAGAAATAATAGAAACTCTTGAAGAAAAGAGTATCTCGTTTAAGGATCTATTGGAAGTTGACGCTACACGTGAAAAAGTTGAGGATTTTTTGTCATCTCATGAAAATCATCCATCGATAGTCTTCGGTTTTGGTCATGGAAACACACACATTTTCACAGGTCATAATGATGAAGAATTACTGTTTTCTGTAGAAGACAGTGCGCTATTCTATGAAAATTTCTTTTACTTGTATTCATGTAGCTGTGGTCAGGAGTTGGGGAAAAAAATGGTTGAGTATGGTGGAAAGGGGTTCTTGGGTTACCGTGACGAAGTGCATTTTCATGCTAAAAACGTTCTGGCATTCAAAAGAGCTGCTAATAGAGGTATATTAGAGATGATTAAAAATAATTGTACGCTAAAAGATGCTTATGAACTGACCATTGCTGCTTACAATGAGGAACTTGAAAGAGCTAAGAGAACAAAGGATTTTCTTCTATGCCGCTATCTGAAAAAAAACAGGGATGCATTTGTAAAACATGGTGCAGACAGTTTTGTAATGTCTTCAATTTTTGACCACCATTGACAAAATTACTGCCGTACCTGATCAATACCATTCACGCCAGCGGTCACTCGGAGAATTTGGCATCCCGGTGCAGACAATTCCACATCAACCCACACCAGCATCATATATTGACATTATTCAGGATGGAAAAAAAGCCCCACTCGATGTATCGTTCATCCCTGCATGGCTTTTTCTTCCGGTATTCTGAACAGGTCCCTGGCCTATTTCTCTTTACTTCTTAGCACCACGCGATCAATCGTTATCTTGGCATTCTTGAATGTCAGCTTCATGCCTTCACCGCCACCGAACTGCATCGGCACCATGGGCATCCCGACCGGCATTCCCATAGCAGGCGCAGGCATTGACCATTCCGGCGCCGCCCCGGCAGGAGCCTCAGCCACCGTCTCGGCTGCCGCTTCTTCCTTTGTCCAGCGCTGGGTTATGGGATGCTGTTTCTTCTCAAGATAATCCCGCAGGGTCTTAAGGTCAGTCACATCTTCCTCAGTGGGCAACTTATCCACAAGTTCTGGAGGTATATCGGCTTTTATCTTCTCTTTCAGGTTCTTCGGCATCCAGATGACACGGTTCCAGCCCCCGTCGGCCTGTATGAACTTGGGTGAGCGGAAATAATTCACACCGACGCCGAGGAAGCCGATTATCTGCTTCCCTCCGCCTGTCTGTCCTGCCATTGTGGAGAACGCAAGGCCGTTGGGCGCCGTGCCTGTGAAATCACGGTCTACCCAGCCGATACCGTCTACCTCCGGGATGTAAAACCCTACGACTTCAAAGCATCCGCAGCTTGTATGGGGATATTCGAAGAATGAATGTATTCTTATACGGGAATATTCTCCGCCTGAAAGTGCAACCGCTTTCTCATTGACGCCTGAATATTCACCGCTGATCTTGTCGATGACCTCGCCTTTGGGTATCGCAAACTGCGGCCCTTCAGGGTCCACCTTTGCGGCTGCACGCCCGTCAAACCAGTTGATAGCGCCGCATAGCGATATCCTGTCCGGGGTCACGACGCACACGTTGGTGGGCGCAAAGCTCTGGCACAGCGTGCAGCCATAGAACACGTCCACATCCTCGTCATGCAGGCCGCGCGTCCTTGCATCCCTTGCCTCGTATATCTTTATTGCCTCAGCCCTCTGTTTTTCCACCTCTTCAGGGTTAGTAACATACGTCGCCTCGATTTTCTCGATAAAAGGGAGTTCATTCTTAAAAAGCATCATGGTGGCCTTTGCTATCTGCTCGAACGACTTGAGGCCTTTCTTGATTGCATCTTTATTTATCCGCACCCATACATCATAGCGCTGGTTAAGGTGCATGTAACCCTGGATATAATTCTGGAAGTCGTGGTTTCGCCTCTCCACTATAGCCTCAAGGTCAGGTTCAACCAGCTTGCCAGCGATGCGATATATCATCGCATAAGGGTGGCGTGAACCCTCCTGCATTTCGGAAATATCAGGTCCGATGAGCGTAAACTTTCCATCCTCAATCTCATCGACGCTTGCTGCCCTCACAAGCTCAAAACCTCGTGACTTTGGCCCTGCGAGTTCAACAAACATATCGTCTTTTCTTACTCTTTCACCCTCGAACATGGGTGATATTTCAAAGGGAAATTCGTTTGCCATGATTTTTGTCCTGTTTTATCAATGTTAGTTCCGTATTAAAATATCGGTCTTATTTTTTTGGTAACTCCTTAATAACCTCATCAAGCGCTCCCAGGAATACGTCCCTCTTGAGATTCCCGAATGACATATAGGCATTCGGATGGTAGTATTTGTCCAGGGACACTACTTTGGTATTTGAGAAATTCTTGAGTGCAGATATGGCCTGAGATGCATAATAATAAGTTATCCCGAAAAACACAACGAGGTCGTAATTTCCTTTTCCGTCAAGTCCCGGCCAGTTCGGGTCGCACAGGTATGATGCAAGCGCGTGCAGGTTCGCATAATGCACATCAATCCCTTTGTCGCCAAGCGATGTGTAAGCATCTCCTACTGCTGCAATCTGGATCCCTGCTTTTCCAATCGCGACGACCTTTGCAAGCACATCTGCATCGTGTACCTGAGAGCCCACTATCAGTAAGGGACGTTTTGCTTTTGCAAGCATTTTGCCTGATACCGCAGGCATCACTGCCCTTGCCATCTTCGGCCCGGGAATATTTCCTGTATTAAAAGGCACTGCCTGCCGTGTTGTGTCAATAGTACTTTCGGCTGGCTTATCAACCTTTTTTTCCGGCGCTTTTTCTTCAGGTTTTGCTTTTGCGTCAGGTTTCACAGGCGGTTTTTTTGTCATTTCTTGACCTCCTTGCACAGGCGGGGAACATTTGTGGGCTGGAACGATACATCTACTTTCCGAAGCGGTCCCTCCATGATTTTCTTCTTATCCCAGTCTATCTTCCATCCCTTTTCTTCCAGTAACTTCATAAGCTGCTCTTTCTTTGCCAGCGGCAGGTCAGCCTCGTTCCTTACATAGATATGCCAGTCGTCGGGCATCTTCTTCATGTATTTCTCGCTCAGTTCGATATAGTGCGTGAGTTTGATTGCACGCCCAAGGCTGTTATCGCTCGGCCTGAAACATAGCTTTGCAAGCAGCGGCATCAATTCATTCTTCGTTTCTGCGGTAATCATAAGATGTTCAGGCGCTGGCTCTACATTTATAACCGAGCCGTCCCTTGCATCAAGCACATTCCATTTGTCTTTCCTGTAAGGCTTGCCTATAAAAGCCCGCCTGTATTTGGTTCCGTGGGGGCCGACAACGACAGGGATGCCGAGCCTGTTGCAACCCGTGCCTATGGCAAAGGCTTTCTGTGAGTACGCACCCCATGCTATCCCGACAGCTCCGACCCTGTTAAGCACGTAATCAGCGATCTCTTCCCAGTTTCCTTTGGTCTTTCTCCCTGCAAATATGGATGCGACTTTTATTGTGGTTGCTGCAATGTGGGCGTTCGAGACGCATGAACCCGTGTTCAGGAGGTTGCCCTTGATGAACCGTCCGGGGTAGCGCTCATAAAGCGTCTTTCCCTCCGTATCCTTGTACATCCCTATATCCATTGCGCTGCATCCTGAGGATATGATAATATAACTGCGCCTGAGCATCTCTTCCACCACATCGTAAACATCCTTTGTCCCATCAGGATAATTCCCGCAGCCCACAAAAGCAAGCACTCCAGGCGTGGTGCCAAGCACAAGGTTTCGTCCTTCCTCACGTATCTCGGGGTCACCTATCTGTCCCCTTCCGATCCTGACTTTTCCTTTTTCTTCCCGTATCACGCGCTGTGATGCTTTCTCGATGACATTCAGTACAGGTATATCCGCCGGGCAACTGTAATCGCATCTCCCGCAGCCCACGCACCTGTCATGGAGTTCCTCAAACTTTGAAAGATCCCCGCCAACAGCCGCGGCCATTGCATCGGATATCGGAAGGCTCTGCGGGCAATCGCGCGTGCACTGGAGGCATTTTGTGCATTTTGAGACAAGTTTCTTGAATTCCTCATCATCCGGGAGTGCGGTGATTCCCTTTGCTTTCCTGATAGGGCCGATCTTCATTGCAAGTTTTGGCACGACCTCGCCGACTTTTTCAAGGTCAAGTATCAAAGCGCCTTCATTTTTTCCGCTTGCGAGATCTTCGACGATTGCATCTACCGGGTCATTTGACCTGTCGGGGAGGCCGTAGGTAATCTTTTCATTCGTTGCAATTACCGGAATTTGAAGTTTTTTTGCCTCTCTCAATATATCAGCCCTGACGCACTGCTCATCTGTCACAAGCACATCCGGGATGCCTGAGCGTATGTATTTTAGTTCCTTGCTCATTGAGCCGATAATCTTTGCTGTCTTCTTGTACCTGGTCATATCATGGGCCGTACAGCACAGGCCTGCTATCTCGATCTTATCAAAAAGCCCGTTCCTGTCCATGTGGTCAAGAATGTAGGCTGGGGCGGCAATGTTATGTCCAACGCATATAACGACAGGTTTTTTCGGGTCAAGTATGCCCATCCCTATCTCAGCCAATGGTGTGTTCTCCTCTGCTTTGGGCAGGTTGAGGCATGATATCTGTATTATATCAGCCACCTCCATTCCCAGGAGGTCAAGCATCCCGGCATGAAGGGCCTTGGACTCAAAATCGATCGCAGCCCCTTCCTGGCCAGTATTAATGGCGGCTGTGAGCTGTGTCAACTGCTCCTCGACATATTCAAGCACAGGCAGGAAATCGCCTATGGTTTTTGGGGTAACTCCCATTATCGTTTCTGTAAGAGGGGCCTTGAGGTTACTCGGGCCCACATCTATAGGATAGTCCTCGCCGTATTTTCGTATGAGGTAATTTAGAAGATGCCGGCCATGAGCAGAGTGGCATGCTGCACCCATTATACTGATTCTAAGGGCTTCCCTTGCAGATTGACCTTCAAGATCGATTCCGCACGCCCCTTCCTTGTTACCTGTAAGGTCGCATTTCCCGTATGTGCAGTAATCGCACGTATCGCCTGTGGGTGTATATACCGGATTATATCTGTCAAGGATACGGTAATCCCAGTTACGGAGGCTTATGATTTCAGGCCTTGGTGTTGGCCCTTCTATTTCCTGTCCCTGTCCCACTACCTTGCCTATATTTATCTGGACGTTCTCCAATCCTTCTATTACAAAACTTCCTTTTTTAATGGTCATTTAAAATCTCCGATGATTACAAAATTAAATACTCCTTCAGTAAATCCTTCATATTACGATTTGACACTGTTGAATAACGCTCAAGATTTAATTTACATCAATGTATTTAAACGTTTTTGAAAAACATCATTATCGTCCGTTATGTTTTTTGGAGCTGGCAAATGAAAAACTAATGTCATTTCAATTATATACCCCATCTTCTCTTTAACCCTCTGATGCTGTCAAAATCCGTATCCTGCGAATATATAGTTTCTGCGCCCGCAATAAAAGCAGTCGCTGCATGTATGGCATCTCTCGGAAAAAGCTGATATTCTCTAATAAGCTCAAGAGCTTTCCATATCACAGCATCATCAACATCGATGAACCTCATATTCGACATGGCTAAAAAAGCCTCAAGGTCTTTAATTGCGACGTCAATTCCCTTAGCTTTATTTACCTTATAAAATACTTCATCGAAAGTCAGAAATGAGGTACATGCAGGCATCCCTTCGTTCTGCACACTTTCAAGAATATCTCTTGCCCAGCCTCCGAGTTCTGTTTCATCAAGCATTGCGTAGATTATGAGGTTAGAGTCAAAATAATTCAATGTGTCCTCTCTTCCAGTTCCTCTTCATAAGCTTCATGGGGATGAAACCTGAGTTTACCCATGCCTTTTGCACTTTCCCTGAAAATAGCAACAGCATCCTGTGGGGGTTTTTCTATTTCAAGTTTCTTATCTATTAACCTGAACAACACTTTTGAACCCGGGTAGATATTCAGGGCATGTCTGAATTCCTGAGGAATCACTACCTGCCCTTTGGGACCGACCTTCATTATGGCTTCCGTTTTGATTAACTCCAATTGGATTGTTTGGTATAACTTGTATTTATACTTTATCAGGATGGCCTTTCGCCTCTGATAAAACCTCATATAGATGCAACCTGTGGCCAGTATTATATATAACATAATCCTTCCTGAATATCCAGCCAGAAATGACCGTTAAAATGTTATTTTTTCAATCAAATCTGTAAAGGTATGCGTAAGGAAGTCTGTTAAAAATCAAAGTTTTTTACGAAAAATTGCCTGATTTAATATAGGCTTTGATTGGTGGAGGTCGTATGTAAGGCAGGGGTAGAAATGAGACATTTTCGATTGGTGTTGCTTATTGCCCTAATGTGCAACACTTCTTACTTTATTGACCTAAAAACAACTTGAAATAAGACTTATAGATTTTTATCTCTTTCGGTTATGAAATTGTCTGATATATTTAAAAATCATTTTATAATAGAGTAGCTCATTTTATTAAGTTGAAAAGCTTTTTACCATGACTGTTGATATGTTAGAGACGGTATTTAGGCGGGTTGAAGTCGAAACCAAATGGTGATTGAGGTTTCTTGGGTGAGGAATTTTTTCCTATATCTTTTGAGCCTTTATCAACAATCTTAATCTTTGGTTCTTGATTTAATCCATAACCAGTGCTTCTTGTTAAATCAGAAATTCTATCTTTAAGACCCTCTAATGCTTCTTTATCAGTCTTTCCAACAAGAACAATAATCAAATCTTGATAATCTTTTTTATATCCATGTATTTGACCTACCAGTCTATCAACCTGAGATTTGGATTTAAGGTCCTTTTTAAGTTCGACTCCAATTTGTCTATTGATTCCAATATCGCATAATCCTCTTCCATCTTCTTTCGATACACTTACTCTATCTTGTCTTCCAAAGATCGGGTTATTGACTTGGCTTAATTGTTCTCTCAGTACACTTAATAAATCATCTCGATATGACGTTTCGCTGTGGTATTCTTTTTCAGATTTCCAGTTTTTAATAATTGAAACTGTGTCATCAAATAATGTATCGAGTCCAAACATATTATTCACAAACAACACCACATAATAAATAATTAGAGTCCTATATATTATTTTCTATCTTTTTTAAAAAGATTAAGTCTTTGTATATATTATCTGAGATAATATCCAGAATGCCTTAACTTGGCTTCTATATGGCTTTAAATATTCAATATCAGGGAAGGGTCGCAGGTAGAAATAGAACCGTTTACCTCAAATTCAATGCAGCTAAGAATAAATCCTGATGTAAATACGGGGTTATGGTAGATTGTAGTTACTTTTACTCCTCTGTTAAAATTTTACCTTTCGTGTTGTAATTACAATGTATGTAATAGAATATTAATAGGAAAAAAGACTATAGTGGCTGCAAAAAGATTTGATTTTCATGTCTGAAGAAAATAATATTCAGGATCGTATTAAAATCATATTTGATAAAGAACGCCATAATCGGTATGAAAGATTTCATTATATTGAAAACACTAAGGTTTCTAGTCAATTTCATATTCGAAAAAAAGATTTAGAGTTGAATCCTTCAGATAATTGGCATTTAGAATGGGATACATATACTGCTTTAAAGAAATTATATAATATTATTGAAAAAGATATTAAATCCAGAGAAATATTTGATAATACTATTAAAGAGGAGCTAATGAAAGAAAGCTGTGCATCATCATTAGCTTTCTATTTCTTATTGAAAATTGGAAGAAATAAGGAAATTATTGAAATAATCGAAAAAAGACAAAGTAATATTCTTTTTTTAAGATCTGGTTTTTATCTTGGCAAGGAAGCACTATTTAATGATATTCAAAAGATTATGCATTGCGAGCCGGTATATTTTGATGATTATATTTTAGATAACATGCAAAGCTTAAATAATATGGATACAAGTTCTCGCAATCCTTCATTGGATTACGAAATTGATTCAATAAAGTTTAGTCGATTGCAAGATGAGCTTGAGGGGGTTAATGAAGAAATAAATATTCATAAAGAGCAAGTTATAGATATCATTTCAAAATTTGGTTTTTCTTCAGAACTCGGAAAATTTTTATTAGAGATTGATAAAACATTGGAATTGCCAGATTGGGAATCAATCAATAGCGGTATGATTAGTAATCTAAGAGCTTTTTTTGAAGAATTAACTAAAAGTATTGCCATGCAAATCAAACAAATTACTGAAGAAGAGTATCCAAATGATCCAAAAAAAAGTCTTATAGGTAATTTAAGAGCTTACATTAAAAGTTATCTTAAATTATCAGATTATGATGATAAACTAATTGATGGTTTTGTAAACATTTTACATAAAGAAGGGGGTCACGCATTTCTTTCTGAGAGAAGATATTTTTTTTTGGCAAAAAATATCGGGATAGAAATTGCTTATTTCTTATTATCCAAATTGGAAGATCTGTCTAAAGAAAAAAATATGAAGTGATCTTTGAAAATATTTTTCAATATTATTGAAAACTGCATATAATTTCCTATGAAAATGGGCTATACCGATTTTCATTCTTACATCTTACATGCCTGTGCCTTAGGCTCATTGACGTTTTTATAATATGCATACGCATGTTAAGAAATCAAATAGCATGAGAATCCAAAAAGAAGATCAAACATTTAAGATAAATTAATATATCTATAAAATAATCCATCAACTGAATTGAAAACATGGTGGATTATGGAAACATTAAAGGTAAATTTAAGAAATTGTTATGGTATTAAAAAACTTGAACATAATTTTGATATCTCTGAGAACAATACTTATGCAATATATGCTGGAAATGGGGTGATGAAAACTTCTTTTGCAAGAACTTTTAAGGATTTAAGTAATGGTGAAGATTCAAAGGATTTAGTGTTTCCAGATATTGAGACAGCTCGTGACATAGTAGATGAAAATGAGTCTCCATTAAATCAAGATCAAGTCTTTGTTATGGAGCCGTATAGAGGAGATTTTGAATCAGAAAAAA
>VEPN01000067.1 GCA_012026835.1 Candidatus Methanoperedens sp.
TTTAGAATGCTTATATTAAATTTTTATTGATATTAAGCGATAGTATTTCTAAAAATTAGAAAATAAGGAAAAATGGCGAATTTGCCGGTGGCTCAGATATTTGGGATTTGATTGATGGAAACATTGTCTGTCAACTTGTTGTAGATTAGTGATTTTACGATATCCTGGAAATCTTTTGCTTTTCCAGCGATTTTATCCAGAACAAAGTCAAAGTAACCATAATCTTTTTTTATTCTGTCGAGCATTACAATATTGCCTATTGGGAATGTTACATTTTCATGCAAGTCTTATCACAAAAACTTCTGAAATGTGGCTTTCCTTTATAGGCTAATTGGCGAAGTCAAGTACAATTATAGATATAACCGTATATTGATGATGAAGAAGTATATATCAAAGATCTTGAATGAGTTTTATGTTGAAGATTTCCTGTATGTTATAAGCATTGATAATATACCAACTATTATGCTCATTATTCCTGTTAATGAAACGGGTAAGGAATTTACCTTTCCGATTTCTAAACCATTTGTTCCATTACTTGACTCATTGAACCCATTGTTTGCTATCCTGGCAGTGGTAGATGGATTATAAGCAGGAACAGAAGTTGTAACAGAAGGAGAAGTTATAGCAGGGGTAGGTACAGACGTACTATAGCTAACAGGCAGGACTATTATCGTTTGACGTACCGTACGTCTTTCTTTGATATAAAATGTGAACACTGCGGCTTGATTGAAGGTATAACTGAAATTATCGCCTGCATCTACCAGACTTGTATCAGGAAATAATTTTTGATCGCTAATCACAGTCATGGTAGATTGTTTACCTGCATCATTTTCCCATTCAACTGTATCACCCTGGTTAATGGTCAGTGTACGACTTACATAGTTAGCTGGATTGTGTGTCGTTATATCGGTAATTTTATAGAATCCCAGATCCGGATCTATGTATGATATATATGTTACAGGTGTATTATCGGCGGTGGCAATTCCAATACAAGAGAAGATGATTAAAAGTATTACGATGCTTCTGGCGGATTTATTTATCATATCTTAATGTATCTGGTTTACTCATTTATTTTATTGTCTCTCTGCTTCTTCTACATCCTCAACCACTTATATATCGTCAGACTTTCTATATTTGTTCCATAATGTTTCATCAGATATATTCCAATAATTATACCTAATAAAATCATGATTATACCGAAGATGGCAATAAGAATAGTATGACCTATTGTTCCCTTTTTTTCATCATCGCTGGCTGAGTTATATTTTTGTTTCATAATTTTGGAATTTATATTTGTTCCAACAATTTTACTGATTTCATCTATAATAACATTCGTTGGATCGCACCCCCAATTCTTGGATACCCTTATTCCATCTTTTATTAAATCAAAACCTTCAACTATTTCATTTTTTGCATGCTCTATCTCTTTTTTTCTTTTTATATCTAATTTCTTTTCTACCCCCGTCCTTCTATAATTATCTAAAATCCGGATTGTGGCAGCGGAAGGGTTTAAAAGCTCCCCGGATTTTTTATTTCTTAATATATTAATATTACATAATTTAATTTCTTCTGATGATACTGCTATTGTAATATTTTTTGTTTTTAATAGCTGGTGACAAAACGTTAAAATCTCAGCAACATCACTGCCCCTGTAATTTAAATACAGGTCAGGTTCCTCGTAAATAACATCAGAAATTATATCGATATCTTCATAGATATTTCCAGCATAGGAATATTCTTTTAAATTAAATTTATCAAGATTATCAAATATTGCATTATCTATATCGCCGTTGCGAGGCTGTAGTTCTAAATCTTGTAGCAATTTAGTAGCGTTTTTTTTAAATTCATTAAATATTGGGTATGTTATATGTGAGCTATCAGAAACTATGTAATATCCCTGGTCTCTTGTTAAATATTTGTGAGCAAGTACAAAACAATAAATTATTATCCTTTCACCTTTTTTATCTATATAAAGATCAATACTTTTATTAAAAAACGTTACCGCCATTTCATTTTTTTCTTTGTAATGCGGAAATATTAGACCTGTTTGATCTTCATATATTTTCATTTCCATTTCTCAAATTCACTCCCTGCCCTTATTCTTCATAGTTCCCATCTTTATCCTATGTATCTTCCTGGTGTTAGACCATGCTTGTATTTTGTTCTATTAAATCATCCATGAATTTATCAAATCCATATGTATACATGTTTTTATTTTCATCCCTTAAAGGTATATAATTTTCAGTCCCTTCTTCACCAACCTTTTTTGTATAATAAAAAACAGGATAAATAGATGCGGATGCTTCATTCAATAATTCTTTAATAAATATACTATTTGAGATTCTACTTCCTACAAATTCTTTAAACCCTTTGTAGTCATTTTCATAATTTGGATATTCCCGTATAAAAAAGTCGCTTTTTGTCACTACAACATACGGTTTAACATTTCTTCCATTTTCGTGCAATTTACCTAATATCTTTACATATTGGGTTATCCCCATGTCTGCAAAATTTGGATATTTGGAGCCATCTACAATAAATATTAATTTATCTGATTTTGTAATTTCTTTTGCAACCATCTCGTATTTTGTTTCTTCTTCGTATTTTTTATCGTTTTCATTTTTTTTGCGAGGTCTTTTAATATACATGTATTCGTATATTTTTTCTATAAAAGGCCCGGGGTAATCTAAAGTCCTCAGCGTCATTTCTTTTGGAAATAAAGTCCCAACCTCGTAAATAAATTGGTATTTACTGATTACCTGTGTACGCCTCGGCCATGTTATTTCTTCTTTATGCATCTGGTCGATTAATTCTAAAAGATCCGGGCTTGGCTTAATAGGGCCTTTTGCTATTTCCAAAGCTCTCATGTAACAACCAGCAATAAAAAGGGTTTTACCTGATTTAGCAGGGCCCAATACAAAAATTTTTGAGCCTTTCGCTTTATAACTCATTACTTCCCCGAAAAAATACGAGAATATTAATACCACAATAGAATCCTTAATGAAATTATTACTGTCAGCGGTTGATAAATAGAATATAATATATGAAATAACAACATAAATTACCGAGATGATACTGATATTAGCGGCTGCCTGTTTTATTTCTTTTTTATATGTTAATTTAAAACTGTTGCCTGAAATTGCCCCAATCAAAGTTCCTAAAATAATAAATATCAAATTAAAATTTATACTAAAAAGTTTGGAGATGTAGCCTGTTATCGAAAATAATCCTATTGATAATAATATAGCCTGCACTCTCTTGTATCTGTCTAAATAAAGTAAAAAAATAGAACCAACATAAAATCCTATGACAATACTGAAAAGAATTGATATTCCGGAAGGATCAAAGGACTTAATCCCATCTGCAAGGTATTTCATCAGATCGGTTGTCCATGATCTTACAATGATATCCATTAAAAATGGCGTTAATATCGTTACTATACCGAAGATGATAAAAAATTTGGCATAATCTTTGTCTATTCCGATTTTCATAAAATGCAAATGATTCTACATATCGCCGTTACCGCGACCCCCATTGTTATTCTTCATAAACAACTTTTGATATCTATCTCTTCATAATTTTGAGAATATAGAGATTTGATATCTTTATCGTTCTGGAATAATAATTGTTTATCATCTTCATCTTCTATATTAAATACTTTTTTTCTTCGTATGAATTTTCCCTTATCAAGCAAATATGAATGGTGGAAGAAAGCCGCTCCGTTTTTCTCTACAGCATTATAATATTGGTAGTAGCCTGCCCTCGGATCTGTTATATTGCGAACATTATCAAACGGAACTCCTGCTACGAATAGAACCAGGCCCACCCCCCATTTATCTCCCCAGGGACATTTCCATTCAGAATAATTTTCCCTATCTACACTGAATGAATTTGATATTGCAACCTTTGAATCGATATCCGATGGGGATATATTAGCAAGAGTTACGAAAATATTCATTAATTTTGTTTTATCCCATCTTTTAGTATTGTCTTTAGATTCTATAACTCTTCTCACTAATATGTTATATCTGTTATCTATTTCTCTTTCAATCCCATCCTGTAAATTTTGTTTTAGTACCAGCTCTTCGTTTTTATTTTCCAGGATATTATTTATATTAGCACCTGCTACAGTAGCCCTGAATATATTTGTAGGCTGAATATCCATAATATACCTAATAATATCTCTTTCAGCCTTACTCATAGCTTGTACGTCCTTTCCTATATTCACCATATTATCATAATATTTTTTCACATATTCAGAATGCCTTCTAAGGATTGGAGTATTACTCTTTAATAATTTTTCCAGATTATTAATTATCTCCGCTTTTTTCACAATCTGATCTCGTTCAATAAGATAATCTTGCAGGTTATTTTGTAATTTACTTATATCTGCATCATAACCTAAGTTAGATTTTATTATATCATCAATATTTATATCTCTGCGTTTTACGGGATCTTTTAACGATATCATTAAATTTTCGAATAATACTGAATCGGCATTAGGGAACATTTCATTAGTTCTGCTTGTAGTCTTTGATATGATGTCATCTTTATTTCGGTTAATTATTTGTTTAACATCAAAATCATAGACGCAACCTATAGTATTTATTTTTCCACTGGTTTTGGCTTCGAACACTTTATCATTATTTAATTCTGCGGTTTTAAGATCTATTTTTTTTCTTAATTCTTTTTTTCTTTTAATTCTTCCAGTCTCTGTAATAATCCCAATCATCTTATCCAGAGCTGGTATCCCTTTATTAAATTCTATTTGCGCCTTTTTTAATTCTTTTGCATTCGTAAGGCTTCTTAAAATAATGTTTTTGTCTTCGAAATACAGTCCCACATTATCAAGTTTTTGGAAAATCCTGTCTGTAATGCTCTCTATATTCCTGGTAGGTTCATTATCAATATCTCTTATCGAATTGCGGGAATTTATGTTATTAGCGAATTCTATAAGATTGTCCTTAAGATGCGCAAAATCATTACTTAGAGAAGAAATATTATCATCTAATAGATCAAGAGATGCAATATTTTTAATTTCATTTTGCTGCCATAATCTTCTGTTTTTATCCAGCTCATTTTCAACTTTATCTTTATAGTTCTTTATCTCATCTTCTATGGATTTAATTGTCCCGTCTAAAGATCTCTTTTTCCCGTTTAAGCCATCTGTTTCATCCCTGATTTTATTAAGCTGCCTCCCCAGTCTGTATTCATCTGCCTTAATAATTACCTTGAGGGTGTCTCTTACGATATCTGCAGGGAAGTTATTCGCCAGGTTTAGTACATCTTTCATCATTTCAATAATTTCGATATCTTTTCTAAGAATTTTATACAATGTTGAATCTACATCATCCCTAAAACTTTTATCTTCGATAGAGATCGTATCAGTCTCTGATTTAATGCTCGTGATCTGTTTTTCAATATCATCGCTTTCAGTTCCTTTAATTCCGTCATCTACAGCTTTTTTAAGATGTATTATTGAGTTATAATCAAGTTCTTTGAAAAAGTTCGCAGCGCTAACAGATTTCTCGTCGGGTTCTAAAACGAGATTTAATCTTGATAACCGTTCTCTGATAAACGATTTATCTTCGTCAGGAAGCCCAATCTTTCTACCTTCTGGTTCTGCTTGAAGAGTAGAAACATATGCAATAAATTTTTTAATATTGTTATATAGTTCGTCTTCGTTTTTTAAAGATATATCTTTATCCTGGAGACTTTCAATAACTTTATCTTTAAGTTTTTTAATTGATTCCACATTATATCTTACAATCTGTGATGTTGCTATTATAAATGGCGCATACTCGGGTAAATCAGAAAAGAATAATTGTCCGGGGTTATTGTACCATGCAACAAAAATATATGGGATTGTTTCATCGAATTCTCTTAATAATCTTTCGTGCTCATCAGATGCTTTCTCTCTTCCCGGATACCTGGTTACCTCCATCGGTATGAGGACTACGTTCTTAAAAGGAGTATCTCTGTTCAAATAACTGTGTTCCAGTTCACTGATCATCGCAAAATTATTTGCTTTTTCATCCGCACTTTCATCCAGTGTAGATAAAATACCAAAAAGAGTTATATCTGCTGTCGGTTGAATGGTTTTCAACTTGGTAGCTAAATCAAAAGCCATACCGCTGCCAGTCCCTCCGCCCAGACCTACTATGAAATCCACCTGGGCAGTTTGAGGCAAATCTATATCAAAAAGTCCCTGGCTCAAAGCTTTATAATAGATGGCTTTTCCGATAGCTCTTTTTCTATAAACCCCTTTAGAGAAGTTTAACTCTTTAAAATTTTCGCGATTTATAATCTTCTTATACCAATCGTCTCCGAGCTGAGGATCATTTATCCACCATATCGATGCCCCGGTAGCTTTTTTAACATTTTGCTCAATACCGATAAGATCATATGGGCTTTGCAGCGTCATCTCTTTTGTTAATAAAGAGTAGGATATGTTTATCCTGCCAACATTTTTATTCGCGGTATTTGGATCAGACCGATATTCTTCCCCTATTTTATCTATGCTCTTATTTATTTTCTGGATTCTCTCCAGGTCATTATTTTCCTCATCGATTGCCGTATCTATAATCCTGACATCAACTGTCGTAGCAGTAAATTTTGGCTTTATAATTTCTCTGAGAATCCATTCTTTCTCTAATGTTGTATATATAAGGTCTTTTCCAGCTCCACCTATTGCAAATATGTATTTAGGAAAAATCATGTTTTGTATTTCCGGCATTATTTTCACCTTCCTTTCTACTCCTCATTATCATCGAAATATTGCTTCCTCGATCCCAGCAAATAACCAATTATAAAACATACCAATATCGATATTAAAAAAATAATATTAAGCCACGTGTTATTATTTATCGCTATAAAACCGAACAATAAAAGACTACTCGGCAACTGGATATTTTTCATACTGTTGGCCAGAATTTGTGCATCGTTCACCAATCCAAGGTCAAATAAATTCCTGGTCTCTTTTTTCAATTCATTAAGCTGATCCCAGTTCATTTGCTGTAGAGTCTTTTCAAAATTTTCTTTTTTTAAAATTATCAGGTCAAAAGATTCGATTCCTATTAATTTAGTATCAGCACTAATTTCATAGAATTTTAGTTTTGTGTAATCAAATTTTGTGATAACAAGATCGCTATTACCACATTTAATATTATTTCCGGCATCAGGAGCTTTACCAGAGATAGTCACATAGATAAATTGTCTGTTTAATGAGGATAAGTTCAATGTTATTTTTTGCTGGTACCTGTTTTCATTTACAAATGCATTTAATTCCCCGAAATCATACAAAGGTTTATCTCCTGCCGGAATTAAACTTGTTTCTATAGTTAGTAAATTGTTATCCTGAAGTTCTTTAATTTCGGCTGTTAGATTAATTTGATCACCTTCACGAAGGCTGGAAGGCAGAGCCCCGGATGTAAGTTCAACAGTCGCAGCAGAAGAATTATTTATGAAGAAAATAAATAATGTCAATAAAATGATTTTTTTATTTATCATTAAACTGAACTGATTTATTTTCACTATATTTTGATACATTTTCCTGAATTTACTTGAACCAGAATAAATATAGCAAGCAATACTAACCTCCAACATTACTTATGTAATAAAGCAATATAAATACATTCACATTGTTCTTATTGAGATCTTTAACTTACGGATTTAGTTATCCATAAGAAAACAAAACCGCAGATAAACTCAGATGAAAATCCAATGATAGAGAAATCTCCGATCTGATGTGCCAGGTAAAACCTATTCCACCCCTCTTTCGGTCAGCATGAAATCGCAATAAGCGCCCTCGCTCTTTGACCTGTGCTTTCGAAGTGTCGCCCTCCGCTTAGACACCCCTGTCTTTTCAAGCAATATTATGGTCTTTGAGAGGTGCTCAAGCGCATTCCCGCCTATGGGGAGAAGTTCACCGGATGAAACGTCCTTAAAGACCTGGTTCGTTATCACCACTGCAACGCCATGCTTCCTTGCCATCCCGTGGAGTATCCCTATCTGGTTCACAAGCTCGCGCCGAAGCGCAATGTTCTCTTCACTGGAATCATCATGAATAAGTCCGAGCCTGTAGAAAAGTGCTGCTGAATCAAGTATTATCAACCCGATCTTTTCATTAATGATTTTTTCAAGATCAAGGATGGCGGAATATTGCTGCTCAAGGCTTGCGGGTTCATAAATGATTATGTTTCCTGCTATTTTTTTTGCTTCCTCACCCGCTATCTGTGAAAAACGCTCGGATGAGAAACCTTCGGTGTCTATATAAATAACCTTTTTTCCACTCTTTACGCATTCAACCGCAAGCTGGATACAAATATTTGTCTTCCCTGTGCCCGATGCGCCGTATAACTGTGTAATTATGCCGCTCTCGAAACCGCCGCCAAGAAGATTATCAAGGCTCACGCATCCACTGGGGATTTTGGTGTTTTTTATAACTTTCCCTCCTGTTTTACCAGCCTTTCGCAAATCTCCTGTATTGCTTCAAGCGCTGCACCGCCTTTATCGACAGGGGCAATACTATCCATATCAGCCTGTACAAGGGCAGTGTCGTAGGGTACTATGCCTATAACGGGAATACCATATCCTTCAAGCCTGCTTTCGATCTCTTCCACATTCCCGCCCGCCTTATTGATTACGGCCCCGAAATTCCTGATATCTATCTGCCGCGCAAGTTCCAGTATCCTTCCTGCCGTTTCTACAGACCTTGCCCCAGGCTCTACAACGATGAGCATAATATCTATTCCCCTGGTCGTACCCCGGCCGAGATGCTCGACCCCTGCCTCCATATCCAGTACGACCACGCTGTTAAGATTAAGTATCACATGCCGAAGGAGCGCTTTTAAAAAAGAGCTTGCAGGACACATACAGCCGCTTCCTCCTCTTTCCACGGTGCCCATGACGAGCAACTTTACATTATCAGGCCCGATTACCCCGAATTTCTCAACAATATCATCCACCTTCGGGTTCAGCTTGAAAAATCCAGCAGGCCCGCCTGCCCTTTCGTCTATAAGTTCCTTGAAATCAGTAAGAGGTTTTGGCTGGTTCTTTATGCCAAGCGCAGATGCAAGGTTCATACTAGGATCCGCATCTATGGCAAGTACATCATACCCTTTTCTTGAAAGGAGCCGTGCCAGCGTCCCCGAAATCGTGGTCTTTCCGACGCCGCCTTTACCAGAGATAGCGATTTTCATAACACATCAATAAATTCGACCGATATTTTATCGCCTATAGTTATCAGGGAGCCCTGTCCCCTTGCAGCCACTCCGGGATTTACAACGAGCGTATTGTTCGAACACACCGAACCCCTGGCTTCATGGATGTGACCGCATACTATCAGGTCGAATCTCCCCAGGAACCTGGCCAGTGCTTCGCTGCCCACGTTTCCCCGCGGCAGCTTATCGGTTGTATTCAGCGGGGGGGCGTGTGATAATAGGATGATTTTTTTGCTATCGTTTAGTTTGCTTAATAGAGTCCCGATATATTCGCCGATTTTCTTTTCCGACAATTCAAACGGCGTATTAAAAGGTGTGGGATTTGATCCTCCGACTCCAATAAATGTCAGGTCACCGATAATCCGAAACGAATTGTGCAAATTAACGCCTGTTTCATCCAGCAATTTCAGTATAGAGGGGTTGTCGCAATTCCCAGGTATTGCAAGAACTGGTTCTTTGAACATCCCAAGCAGTTCAAGCGCCTCCTCATCAGGTCCGAAATTCGTCAGGTCCCCGGCAATCAACACTGCATCAAAACTTTCTGCTTTTTCACGGATTGCTTCAATATGGGAATAATCTCCGTGCGGGTCTGATAATGCAAGTAATTTCATGAATCTAATACTCATCTTTTGATGGTTTTAACCTTTTGGTGTTATTTTGTGTAATTAGTGATTTTTCTTTTTTTCATGACTGGAAAGAAAAGAATTAAAGGTGAATAACTTTATATTCCTATTGAATTAATAGGAATGTAGTGATAAGATGAAAACAAAAGTTGCACGAAGGCATCAAATTACAATACCGGAAGAAATTCGTAAAATGGCTAAGATCGCAGTAGGTGACATTCTGGATATTTCGTATAAGCATGGAAAAATCCAGGTAGAAAAAATAGATGAGAACTGGGATAAAGTCATGAAGGAGACAAGAGGAGCATGGCGTAAACATCCTGTGTTTAAAGAAATGGACGATGCAGTTGAAATAGTGAACTGGATGCGTGGAAAGAAATGAAGTATTCACTCGATACGAATGTAATCATAAGCCATTTCAAAGGGGATAAATTTTCAGATGGCACGGACAGTTTCTTTGCATGGGTAAAAGATTCGGGACATAAGATATATATCGCAGATATCGTATATGCCGAACTTTATACAGGGATTTATCTGGCAAACGATCCAGCAAATGAGGAAAAGCGGTTGCAGCAATTCCTGGCAGTGAATAATATTGAAGTCAGATATACCTCGTCAAAAACAGCAAAAAGAGCGGGAAATCTTTATGCGAAGAACCTGTTGAAAAACAAGCGGTCACTGAAACGCATATTGCCTGATTTTATAATAGGAGCGCATGCAGAATTGTACAGCGACGCCCTTATTACCTGGAACCAATCTGATTATGACATAAACAAACAAGTGATGACGCCAGTTGAAGCTATTGGAGAACATGACAAGTGAGAGGGTGAAGAAGGGGCTGGCGAGCACGGGCTAAAATTCCCCTTCTCCCTCTCTCTTCACCTTACCTTTCCCCTTGCAAGCGAAGCAAATATCCCTACAAAACACAGGGTAGCGAAAACAATGAACGCTGTCCTTTCACTCCCCAGGAAAAGTGAATAGTACTCAGGAGCGATCTGGACGTTACCCACGTATATTGTCAATATCAGGGTTGCAATCCCGGTACTGAGCATCTGCCCGGTTAATCTCATCGTGCCGAGAGTTGCAGATGCAACCCCGTAAAATTTCTTCTCAACTGAACTCATGACTGCATTCGTGTTGGGTGAAGAGAACAGGGCAAACCCGAAACCGATGATGATAAAATTGACCACAATATATCCAAGCCCCGTATCTTCGTCTAAAAAACTAAAAAGTAAAAGACCCAGTGTTGTAAAAGCCATTCCTACCGAAGCCACGGTTCGCGGCTCGATCCTGTCTGAAATCTTGCCTGCAATGGGTGAAAATACGGTCATTACAATGGGCTGGGACATCATGACCATCCCTGCGCTCTCAGGGCTTAATCCTTTTATATCCTGCAGGTACAGGCTCAGGAAAAATGCCACTGCAAACGTTGCGCTATAGTTTATCAAAGCTGCCAGGGTGGAGAACGTGAAGACGGTGTTATTCTTAAAGAGGCCGATATCCAGGATAGGAGCCTTTACTTTCAGTTCCCACCAGAAAAAGACAGCAATCCCTGTAATGCTAAACAGGATTAACCATATGCCCTGTACCCCGGACATCGATGAAAAACCATACATCAATGCCGCAAGCGAAAAGCCATATATCGCAGACCCGATAACATCCAGCTTCTCTCCCCTGGCATCTGCCCACTCTCCATCCAGTTTCCAGAAAGTCAAAATAATTATTATCAGTTCAAGAGGAACATAAGAAAGAAAAATACCTCTCCAGCCAAAATAATGAGTTAAGAAGCCGCCTATAACCGGTCCGAGAGAAAGTCCCAGATAGACCCCGGCAACAGTTATACCAAGCGCTTTGCCCCTTTCTCCGGGAGGGTATACAGATGTCAGTATTGCCATGCTTGTGCCAAATATCATTGCCGCCCCGATACCTTGCAAAACCCGTAGAATTATGAGTTCCACCTCGCTTGATGAAAAAGCCAGAAGGATAGAGGCGATAATATCAATCATTATCCCGTATTTGAATATCTTTTTTCTGCCGTATATGTCGGCTATCCTTCCGAACGGGATGAGAAACACGGCAGCAGCTAAGAGATACGCCAGCGAGACCCAGCTCAACATGACCACATCCATCCCGAAGTCTTTCCCGATGGATGGAAGCCCTATAATGACCGAGGAACCCATAAAAGGCGCAAGAAAAGAACTCAACGTCGTAATGAGTAATACAACTTTTTTGTTTACTGAATTGTTCATAAATTCTCCATGCTCTTATAATATGGAAAAAGTATAGAAATTACTTACCTTCTAAAATCTTAAGATTACATATGATTCTTTTGGTTTCGATCGATAGTTCCTGCAGCATATCTGCCTTAACAAACTTTCACTGACCCAATATCTATTTAAGCTATTGACTTCATAACTGAAATCGGAGTGCTTTTAAAGATATGATGTTCCTGGATATCTTATAGGATTATAGGAACCTTAACACTCAGGGGGAAATTATATGGAAGTAATTGAAAAAATGATACGTGAAGCCATAGCGGCGCAAAAAGCCGATGCGGGAGTAGTGAAAAAAAAGAGGGGCACAGAATTCAGGTTGGGTGATGTGAAACCCTATGTAGATGTCGCAAATGAAATGGAACCCACAGAGGATCAGAGCAAAGAGGTATTTGATCTACATAAGGATTCGATCAATGCACATTATGATATATTGAGCGATCTTACAGACACAGTGAGACCCGAGGACGACCCGTTCGTGGAGCACTACCAGACCGGACCCATCCTTGAAATTCTCTACGATGAGAAACCGGACTTCCGTAAGGCTATGGAAAAATTCATTAATGGGATCGAAAAAGCAGAGGCGCTGATATCAAAGGAGGTCATAAGAAGATACGGCGGGTTCTACGGGCCGACCTGCGTTGTGGATTTTGCACTTATTCCCGGCAGCACCACCAATCTTGTAAACAGGATACTTAAGAAACTGGATATTGAGGAAGACTACAAGCGCACAATCCTTGCCTCAAAATCCTGGGGCATGAATACATCATATGGCATAGGGGATGTGTTTGCCCATGCGCTCGAGGACGGCAGGACAGCAAAAGAGGCTGTGGATGAAGAGATAAAAATGCTCAAGTTCATCTATGACCAGCCTATAGAAGCCCAGACAAAACTCATGGAAGATCTGGGACATTCTTCTTTTGATGTGAGAAGTTATCAGGAACAGTATAAGAAAAGGATGAAACCTACAGTAAAGGCAGCCATAGACGATGGGGTTCTTGATGCGAACATAGTGACCGTTCCTGCCTACTGTGTCGGCGACATAGCGCATCATATCTCACAGTCAACTTTCAACATGTGCAAGGATGATGTGATAATGGCGGTCATCGAGGCCGAAACCGATATGCTGGAGAGCACGATGAACCGGGCAATAGAGCAGGGTATAAACAATGAGTATAAAGTTTTGAGCCTGGCAACAGCAGCCACGGCGGCCGGGGCAGAGTATATACTTGAGAAGGATGGGTTCACGGCTCCAATGATAGTGGATCTTCTTACAAAGAGGTTCCATAACTATGTACAGCTTTATCCTACAAGGGGCGCAGCGGCCGAACTGCACAATCATGATTTTATGGATATGATATGGCGGGGATGGATGATCCTGGAGAAGGCCAAGAGGTCAAGGAACGGTAAGAAAGAACCATTAAAGCCTAAATCAGGCGACTATACAATCGATCTTTCTCCCATTGATAATAACGAGGTTATCATGAACCCGCAAAGATATGCTTATCCTGCATGTGCAATATCCGTCCGGTTCTCTTCACTGATGAGGCTGGCCGATTATCCATGCCTGCTGACAAGCGAACCCGTGACCGCGACCCTGATGACAAATATAATTGCACTGCATAAGGATAATCCGGGAGCGCCTGCCAGGGTATGCAAGCATTGCGCTACGACTTCAATAGATGTCAGGCACCAGTACTGCCAGTGGGCCGAGGCTGTCTGAGGTGGACTATGCATTGTTATGTCTGTGCGCAGGAGGGTAAAGAGACCGTTGCAATCGCCACATGTATCGTATGCGGTATGGCCCTTTGCCAGGAACATCTGGTCAGGGCCGATATCGATATGTGGGAAGGGGGCTACCCCATCCCGCGCCAGAAGGCAAAGAGAAAACTTCCCCGCATCCTTTGCTATGAATGCTACGCGGCATTGAAGTGAGGTTTTCATGGCAGAAATAGGTATCATGAAGCGCTCCCTGGCGGAGCTTGTGGGCACATTTGCCCTTGTGTTCATCGGGACAGGGGCGGCAGTGATAACACTGCTTTTGGCAGAGGGACAGGCCAATAAGGGCGGATTTAATATCGGAATAGGTTACGGCGGGCTGGGGGACTGGCTGGGTATAGGTCTTGCATTCGGATTTATCATCATGTGCATGATCTATGTTTTTGGCCATATTTCAGGGACACACATTAACCCGGCAGTCACTATTGCTCTCTGGGCCACAAAGCGGTTCCCGGCAGGTGAGGTCATCCCTTACATAGTAGCGCAACTTATCGGCGCCGTTCTGGGGTCGTTGTCACTTGTGGCTGTACTTGGAACAAGGGCTGTTACTGTGGGCGGTCTGGGTGCTACAGCGCCGTTTATGGACGTGTCCTACACCCAGGCTATTATATGCGAGGCCATAGCGACGTTCTTCCTGATGCTGACCATAATGGGCGTGGCAGTGGATAAGCGCGCCCATGGCCAGTTCGCCGGGTTTGCTATCGGTATGGTTGTTGCTGTGGATATCATAGTCACTGGGAATATCACAGGCTCGTCCCTTAACCCGGCGCGCACTTTTGGGCCATATCTTGCAGATACGCTGTTCGGGGGGACAAATTTCTGGAATTTTTTCCCCATATACGTGATCGGTCCCATATTGGGCGCTTTGGTAGCGGCGTTCGTCTATGATTATATTGCGGGCTTAAAAGAAGCGGAATAGGCTTCTTTTTTTTAAAGCATGGAGCGAAAAACAATCATCGCAGTTCAAGGTGGATTTTCACGGCTTTCCCGATTTCGCTCAAGATGGAGTCAGGTATTGTCCCGATCTGATGCTTGAGCCTCTTTTTGTCCACAGTCCTTATTTGATTTGCCTTGACCTTTGAATCGCTGGATATATTTGCAATGCCTTTCTTCAAAAAAACTTCAAAAGGATACACTTTCCCCACACTTGAGGTAACAGGAAGAACAGTAACAGTATCAGCAAATTCATTGTTAATGTTATTTGAGATTACGACCGCAGGTCTTATTTTCCCAATCTCTGACCCTTCGATCGGATCAAGTTTGACCCAATAAACGTCGCCCCTTCTAATCAATTCCATCTCCTGATGTTGTATCCCAATCAAGAGAAAGTTCATTGTCCTCTTTTTTTCTTACTCTGTATCCTTCACTTAATTCTTTTATAAGATGGGCTTTTTCTTCTTTCTCGACCCGTTCCTTGATGGCTTCGGCTATAAAGGCGGATTTGTTCTTCACATTTTTTAACATTTCTGCGATCTCTAATGGTAGAGTTATATTGATCCTGACTGTATTCATTATGCACCTTAATTGAAGTATAATTGATGTGTATATGAGATATACATGATAAAGATTTCGATAATTTGAAACTGTTTATATTCATGTTGGCGAATAAATGTTCAAAATGAAATTATAATATGGTGGTTCCAACTTGCCATCAAAGTGAGTATTTCAAAAAATTATACGCAATTTTCTTAAAAATGTATATTCGTCAACGACCGCCGTTTTGAAAAACGGGGCATCCCTGCGCGGGTGCATGAGGGTTCTATTGTTTATTGGCTGCTTAGATATATACCGCTAAGAAGGGACACGAAATAGCAACTCAATAGCGGAGGTGGTCTCATTTGTCTTCGATTACATCTGTATATTGAAAATCGTTATAGTTTAGGTTAGTTTTCCCAAGTAAATCCTTTCTCATTGCAAGGACAATATTTCCTATCGATTTTCTTCCCTCTTGAATATCAGTTTTTTCACCTTTTGAAGCTTTCACTAACTGTACCATGTTATTGATTGCCTTAACAACATCATCAGAGCAATATAGCCATGATTTATATTGTTCTTCAAAGAACTTTCGCTTTGCCTCGCCTGATACTGTTGTACCTACGAATCCCTGTAACAGGATTAATAAATTAGCATATTTTTCTTCTTTAAATTTAAGTATAGCTTCACTTTTTTTGGATTTTATAGTAAAGTAATATGTAAAATATGAACCGATGAGGGCTGCAATGATAGGCAATATTACTAAAAACGCGTCTTTAGTTTCCATATTTAATTTCTCATCTTTAAGACTATTTTTGCTCAATTATTTTTATATTTTAGTCTAAATTCATACATTTATAGTCAAGTTCTCAAGTAATCGTAGATTGGAACCATAATGATACCCTCTTCAAATGCCGTAATCAGTTGCCGTTTTAATTCACTCTTATTTTCCC
>VEPN01000068.1 GCA_012026835.1 Candidatus Methanoperedens sp.
GGGTCGGATAAATCAAATATTGATGTAAAATATTCTAATTGGTCATACGAAGTAAATGAAAACTTTAATTTGGCTGAATGTTATGTGTGAACATCAGTTTTAACTGCTTTTCAGCGGCTTGCTGTGCATGGAAGCCAATTATCTCATCTCTGATCTTGATCTTGGGCATGCGATGTCACAAAATACACTCAGTATTCCTAATTGGGCAGAGTTAAGGATTAAACTTCCTGCCCCGGGCGTATGGTAGTCAACTTTACGTTCTTCACACCTTTTAGTGCCATGACCCGTTCGGCTATGGCTCTCACATCTTTTCCCTCTCCACTCAGTAAGATAACTTCCATACATTCATCATGACTTATGTGGATATGTACTGATGATTTTGTAATAGTAATAAACTCATGCTCCAGGTCCATTAGTGAGGTAACAAGGCCGCGCTGAGAATGATCATAAGTCAGGGATAAAATACCAATTCTCTCACCTTTAACTTCGCTCATCCAGTCGTAATAGCGTATATAGCCCCGTATTGCGTCTCGTATGCCTTCAGAACGGGATGAATAGCCTCTTTTTGTTATGATTTCATCGAATTTTCCAAGAAGGTTCTCGGGAAGAGAAACCCCGATTCTTGACAGGTCCTGGTCCATATAATGTCTCCTTCCTCAAGAATTGAAGTAGTAGAGTATAATCTTTTGCATTAGATATGCCCTGAACAGCTGAAAGAAGAAAATGTATTACAGGAGCACTTCTATTTTCTGGATGCGCGCTCACGCCTTGTAGAATAACCTTTCTCGTTCCATGCAGTCACGCCGCCGGCCAGGTTATACACTTTCTTAAAACCCCCGCGCATCAAAATACTCACCCCGAGCCCGGCCCTGTTCCCTGTGGAGCATACAGAGACTACAGGAAGGCCTGTTGGGATTTCTGTCAACCTTTTCTCAAGTTCTCCCACATAGATATTCACCGCACCCGCAATGTGGCCCTTTGCATATTCTTCCTCCTCGCGCACATCCAGCACAAATAGTTCTTCTTCTTTCATTTTATCATGAAGAACGTCCACAGTACACACGCCGCTCTGCTCAAGATGCATACCACGATTCTGCCAGTCCTCGATACCTTCGCAGAGATATCCCTTAACTTTATCAAGCCCGACGCGTTCAAGATATCGCATGGCAGTCCCAGCATCCTCCAGCCTCTCAGTTACAAGCAGGATATCCTTTTCATAGTCAAGAATCCAGCCCGCAAAATTAGCCAATCCCTGGAGCCAGATATTATAAGAGGCTTTAATATGACCGCTGGCAAAGGAGAGGGGAGAACGGGTATCCACAATTGCACAGTTTGCCATAATATTTGCGAAGGCAGGAGCATCTATAGGCCCGGCCAGCCCTTGCTCAAACAATAGCGGACCTTTCAGGTTATTATCTGCCATCAGTGCAAAATAAGGGGGAAGTGGAATATTTTCTTTCACCTTTTTTTCGATAAACTCCTTGCGCTTAAGCCCAAGCATTATATTCGTTGCTCGCTCGTAGCCGATAGTGCTTATCGTAATGTCCGACATTGCGCCGCCGCATGCTGACCCTTCTCCATGGGCTGGATACAGGATTGTTCCATCCCCCAGTGGGAGAAGTTTCCCGTGCAGGGAATCGTACAGTATAGATGCGGATTCAGCAATCTTCTCAGTGCCAGCAAGATCTGTCCGTCCCACATTACCATAAAAAAGTGCGTCCCCGGTAAAAACAGCAATCGGTTTTTCTCCGGAGGACGGATATAGCACAAAGCTCAGGCTTTCAGGGGAATGGCCCGGTGTCTCAATGACCCTGATCCTCATGCCGCCGATATCGAAGATGTCATTCTCGGCTGCCTGCTCGCCATACTCAAACCCAAGTCGACCACTGTGGATTATCCTGCAACCCGTCCGCTGCTCAAGTTCCAGCGACCCCACAAGGTAATCCTCGTTACGGTGCGTCTCAAAAACAAAACGTATCCTGCAGCAATTGCTTTTAGCAATTTCAATATACTTATCCACATCCCTTTTAGGATCGACTACGAATGCATCATTATCATTTCCTGCGATATAGGAGAAATGAGCAAGTCCTTCTGAGACAAACCTTTCAATGAACATCCACTCTTACCTCAGGAAGAGATGATTGCCACTGATATTAAATGTTATCATCAAAGCCGATCTAAAAACTATACTATCATAATATTCATGAAATTCAAATAAAGGAACCTAAAATCTGGTTATATTTATAAACTTGAAAATGAGATTTTAGGGAATGAAGAAACAGGAGGTTAGAAAAGATGATGGAAGGTAAAATGAGTAAAACAATTTTATACATCGCAGCATCCCTTGATGGATACATCGCCGGACCAGATGATGATATCTCATGGCTTAGTCCATATCAGGGTATTGAGTACGGATACGAGGAATTTTTGGCTAAGATCGGGGCCGTCATTAAGGGAAGAAGAACCTATGACATTGAGGTAAGAAATGGTTGGGAAAACGCCTTTTCCATTCCTCAGTTTGTGTTGTCAAAGAACAAGCCAGAACTGCCCAGACCAGGCGTGACGTTTACCAATGAAGATATCGCACAAGTGCTTCAGAAGATAAAACAGATTACGGACAAAGATATATGGATTGAGGGCGGCGCAAATGTTGCCCGGCAGTTTATCAATCGCGGGCTTCTTGACGAAATTATTCTTACCATTGTTCCCGTAATTCTTGGGGACGGAATTCGTCTATTCGATAACATTCATAAACGGCGCAACCTCTTGCTTACTGATGTTATGCGGTTTGATAAAGGGCTTGTTCAATTGATATATTCAGTGGGTTGAAACAGGGTTCCAAGTTCTCTTCAATCTCAAGTTCTCGAATTTGGAAATCTTGAATTTCCGTGTGTATTTTCTTCCTGTCTTTATTCATCGATGGAGTATAGAACACAGCAATAAGCATAAGTATCTCAAGGTAATTTGGTTATTTATGGGCATTGTGGCGCCAGTAACAAATATTCAAACTCCTTTTACTATCGAGGTTATACAGTATAGCGGAGCAATCGTAGTTATTTTTCTCATAGTTTTCATTTTCATCAAACTACTGGTCTCGGATTCCAGATACTGGCATGAGTGGTCGGAGAGCACACTGAATGCTACTATCAGGCCCCTGCTGATAATTTTTGTAGCAATAATAATACATCGGATTATTTTAATAATATAGGTAATATTCCATACAATAATACATTTGACGTGCCATGTATCGTCAGAATAAAAAGAAAGCTTCTTGTCCTCTGAAAAATATAACCGATTACAAGTCCAAAAAAACCTGCAAACAATATCTCAGGAACAAGCCCATAAACTGAGTGCATTATTCCAAATAGAAATCCGCTTAATATTAGTCCAGACTTCAAGCCGAATACCTCTTCAAGCCTTGTTAGCAGGATTGACCTGAACATGAGTTCCTCAACAGTTCCTACAAAAAAAAACATTACTATTGCTATAAAGATAATATTTGAAAGCTGGAGACTTTGTATAAGGGCTGAAGGGTTCAGGATGCGATACTCAAGCATTGCGGTTGCTGAGCCGATTAAAAGAGCTGCCGGAAAAAAAAGAGATTGATGCTTAAAATGAATACCCATTTCATTTAATGATATGTGTTGATTTTTAATTATTATATAAATAGGTATAAACATAATACCGTATATCAGCGGATACATAAGTAAGTCTCCTGTGAAGAATTGAGGCGCAGCGAAATTAATTATCCGTATCAACAACACCAGAACCAGACTTTGGAGAATTTTCTTATTACCTGAAAAAATATTGCTAAAAGTCAAAAAAAGGATTATTGCCAGCAGGTTTATTATATGAATTGACAGGCCGATAATTACCTGACCTGAGAACATCATCATTTCTCCTACAACTATTCCCAGAATAGGAAGATACATCTCTTTTTTCATTTGGTTATATTCACTCCCAGATATAGTTCTTCAGGAGAATTATTTCTGAGGTCTGTAATATAGTTATCTGCTTTTTTGGATTTATCCGGAATATAAAATTCTGAAATACCAGACTTTGCAAAAATACCAGGCATCAATAAGTTTTATATTATATCGCAGCATGATAATATCTAACAGGGGAGAAGAAATTGCAAGTTTTATCTTAGTTGATTATTACTTGCAGACAAGTGGTTAGGAATTCTTCTCAACAACGGGGGGTTTTGACAATGAGTGTTGTCGATAATAAACAACAGATAAAAAAGATTAGTGTAGTAATACCTACATTGAATGAATCTGAAAATATTAAAGAGGTATTTCCAAATATTCCAAAATTCGTTGATGAAATAATTGTGGTGGATGGAAACTCGATGGATGGAACAAGAGAGGAAATAATGAAATTTAGGACAGACGCCAAAATTATTATAGAGAAACCGTCTGGAAAAGGTGCCGCAATGAGAATTGGTTTTGGAAAGGCGACCGGCGACTTAATAATTATAATGGATGCGGACGGCAGCCATAATCCAGGAGAAATTCAGGCTCTTCTGGAACCTATACTCGATGGCTATGATGTTGCAAATGGATCACGTTTACTGCCTGGGGGGGGTTCTGATGATTTTACACCATTCCGCAGACTCGGAAATAAAATTTTTGTAACAATGGTGAACAGCATGTACGGCTCAAATTACACAGATCTGTGCTACGGTTATCGTGCATTTAAGAAAGAAGCACTGAAAAAGATACAATGTTGTTCAAATGGTTTCGAGATTGAAACCGAGCAATCAATATTGATGAAAAAGGCGGGGTTGAAAGTCAAAGAAGTGCCCTCCTTTGAATCAAGGAGAAAAAACGGGAACTCCAATCTCAGAACATTCAGAGACGGATACAGGATACTGAATATCATATTCAGGGAATATCTAAAAAAATTTTTTATAAATAGCCAAAAAAATCAAAATGAGAAAGAGAAAAAACATGTTACTAATAAAGGAACTATTACAAAAAGCGATACTTGAAGCATATACCTTCCCAGATACACTCACTAATATCTGCCGGGGAGTGTAAATGGAGAATAAAATAAGGACAGTATTAGTGTCTCCCCATTCGGACGATATTGCATATTCCATAGGAGGGGCATTATTACAAGATTACTTTTATAAACCAGTTTTAATGGTGACTATCTTTACTAAATCAAATTTTACCAGATCAAATTTTCCATTATGTGTTAAATTAGATAATTCCGAAATAATATCAAAAATGAGACATCTGGAAGATGTTCAATTTACCACTAAAAATGATATGAGATTTCTGAGTTTTCCTTTTCCCGAGGCGTCGATGCGTGGTATATCGCGGCAAGAAATGTTCTCGAATGTCATTCCGGATTCGTACACCATATTTTCAGATGTTTACCTTGCTTTATCCGGATTGATAAAAACATATGCTTGTGACCTTATAGTATCTCCAATGGGTCTTGGGAATCATATTGATCACATTATGGTAAGTGACATCTGCAATAAAATTGCTCATGAAAATAACAAAAAAATCGTTTTTTATGAGGATCTTCCCTATGCATCGTTTTTAACCTCAAATAAAATAAAAACCAGGGCAAATACAATCAGCCCGGATCTCAAACCATTCAAAGTTGATATCTCGGAAGTATATAAAGATAAACTTACAAATTTAGATTTATATAAAACGCAGATAAGGTCAGATTTCAGGGCCAGGATTAAATTCCATGCTTTACGCCTCAGCATTGAGAATGAAGGATTGCTCAAACAGATATGGCCACAGAATATAATCAGGTATTTGTTATTTCTATCTGGTGACAGATGCAGGGGCATATATTTATTCGAACGTCTATGGGCGAATAAACCGGAGGGAATGAGATGAACATAGCATTTCTTGCCCCGGAGTTCTTACCAAACTGGGGAGGGGCAGGAACATATTCGATAGAGCTTGTGAAATATCTTTCAAAAAAGCATAACGTACATGTTATAACTTTGAGCCGGAAAATCGACAATGGTTCAATGTATAGTGAAGAAAAAATACTTGACTTTTTTGATAATAAAATACATCTTCATACAATCTCTACAGCAAATGATACCTTCCTTTATAATGCTTCATTCCAGTATGCATGTTTTAAGCAGCTTCCAAAAATCTGTAAAGAAAGCTGCATAGATATTATCCATGCTGATGTTCCGCATATGTCAGATGTAATATTGAGATTATTTCGCTCAAATAAAAATACTGTAACCACGGTACATACTACAATAGAGGGTCATAAACAGGGAATATTAGCATCAGGCCTTGATTTCTGGGAAATGGACACCTCTGAAAAATATACTCTTGCACTTTTTCCCATACTGAAGCTCATCCAGAATAACTATTTGAAGAGGTCTCCTACAATAATAGCGGTTTCCAGATGGATGAAGGACATCCTTAAGAGGAATTACAAAATTGAGGATGTGAATGTAATACATAATGGTGTAGACCCTGAGCTTTTCTCACCTGAGAAAAAAAACAATGAAATTAAATATATTGATAAATCCAGGCCTGTTGTACTTTTTTCATCAAGGATGACAGTTGCTAAGGGAGCGCATTACCTGATTAGAGCGATTCCCGGGATCGTTAAAGAAGACGACAACGTGCAGTTTATATTCTCAGGTGCCGGAGCTAAAGAACAGTGGATAAGAATTCTGGAAAAAGAAGGCGTAGACAAGAGTAATTATAGCTTTCTGGGTTATTTAGATTATTCTGAACTGGCGGAATTATATGCACAGGCCAGTGTTTTTGTTGTTCCGAGTCTTTATGAGAATCTTCCTATAAGGATTCTTGAAGCAATGAGTAGCCAGACAGCGGTGGTAGCCTCTAATATATGCGCCATTCCGGAAGCTATAACTCATAATGAAAATGGTATCCTCATACCACCGGCAAACTCAGATGCAATAGTGGATAGTATAACAACCCTGCTTCATGACAAAACTTATGCAGAGAAGCTGGCAAGGAATGCGCGAAAAACCGTACTTAATAAATTCAGCTGGCAAAGTGTAGGAAAGGAGATAGAGAAGGTGTACGAAGATGTTATTCAGACTTCTCAGTAATACAGGAGATTTCTCATGAGATCACCGAGATCACCAACAGATGCCATTATTGCAGTTACGTATAAATGTAATAGTAAATGCGTAATGTGTGATATCTGGAAGAGGCCTTTTTGTGAAGAAATAGAGCCTCTGTCTTATGCCAAGTTGCCGGGTTCACTTAAGTATATTAACATCTCAGGGGGAGAGCCTTTCTTGAGAAAAAACCTGCCTGAAATAATTTCTATCTTAAATGAGACCTGTAATAAGCCCAAAATCGGGATTTCTACAAATGGTTTATTCACAGATAGAATTAAAGAGAATATGGAGACAATACTCTCAAATAGAGTGAAAAACGTGGGCGTAAATGTTTCCATTCATGGCATCGGGGAATTCCATGACCGTGTGGAAGGCATAAAAGGTGCGTTTGATAAAGCCATCAATACATTACATATCCTGAAAGAAATAGGAATCAGGGATTTAGGAATAGCTTATACAGCTACCAATCATAATATCGATCAGCTCTCTTGCGTCATAAAGTTAGCTAAAAAATTGGATATTCAATATACTTTTTGTGGGGTAGCCCACAGTTCTGAATTAATGTTCAGATCAAATAATGAACCTATTGCAAATCTGGAAGAGCTGCGTGATCAGCTTGAGAAATTAACAAAAGACCATTTAAAGTCATTTTATCCAAAAAATTGGTTCAGAGCTTATATTGACAGCGGCAATTATTATTATGCCAAAACAGGAAAAAGAAAAATCAAATGTGGTGCTGGAACAGATTTTTTCTTTATGACCCCGGATGGGGAAGTACATCCGGATAATGTAATAAATTGGAGTTTTGGAAATATAACTAACAAAAAATTTGATGAAATATGGCAATCTGATGAAGCTGTTGAATTCAGGAATAAAATAAATATTAATAACTGTCCAAATCCGTGCTGGATGCTTTGTACAGTGTTTCCGCATATGAGACATAACCCATTACATGTCATAAAATGGGTTTTAACAAATAAATTTAGAGTTGATGCAGGTATGAACTTTACTCCGGTTCAATAAAATGAACAATAATTAAATGAGACATATGTTACCCGAAAGATTACACCTACCAAAAATGGCATTGCATGATTTAAATCAAATAAAGGCAGCAGGAATACGAATATGGGGTGGTTAACATGAATATAGCTCTTATAGCACCCGAATTTCTGCCGAACTGGGGAGGGGCAGGAACATATACAATTGAACTTGCAAAAAATCTCTCAAAAAAACATAATGTGCATGTTATTACGTTGCGGAGAAAAATTGACAACGGGTCAGTATATAGTGAAGAAAAGATTCTTGATTTTTTTGATAACATGATACATCTGCATACTATTTCAGAGGCAAACGATACCTTCCTCTATAATGCCTCGTTCCAGTACGCCTGTTTTAAACATTTACCAGAAATTTGCAGGGAAAATAGTATAGATATTATCCATGCTGATGTTCCGCATATGTCTGATGTAATGCTGAGGTTAAAAAAAACAAATAAGAACATGGTAACCACAGTGCATACGCTTCTTGAGGGGCATAAAAAAGGGATTCTGGCATCTGGCCTTGATTTTCAGGATATGGCTGCATCTGAGAGATATACACTCGGGCTTTTCCCTATATTGAAGGTTATCCAGAAATTTTATTTAAAAAGGTCTCCGACAATAATAACTGTTTCAAACTGGATAAAAAAGATGCTTGAGCATGATTACGGGATTAAAGGCTTGAATATGGTCCATAATGGAATAGATCATGAACTATTTTCACCACAGAAAAAAACAGATAGAATAGAAGGACTTAATACAAACAAACCCGTTGTTCTTTTTTCAGGGAGATTTATTGCATTAAAAGGTATCAATGTTTTTGCAAAAGCTATGCGGCTGGTTATTAATGAAACAAAAGATGTTCATTTTGCGTTTGCCGGCCCTGAGGCAAGTCAAAAGTGGGTAAGAATGTTCAAGGCCGAAGGAATTCCGTCGAATTGTTATTCTTTCTTAGGATATATTCCTCACACTGAAATGCCTGAAATATACTCTAACTCATCAATTTTTGTCCTTCCAAGCCTGACAGAAAGTTTCCCATTTAGTATTCTTGAAGCAATGAGCTCCGGAACTGCAGTTATAGCATCCAATGTCGGGGGAGTCCCTGAAATGATAGATAATGAAGTTGATGGGATGTTAGTGCACCCCGGAAATCCGCAAATACTGGCAGAAAAAATATTATTCTTATTGGAAAATGAGTCTGAGATAAAGAAAATATCCGGAAGAGCCCGTGAAAGGATATTAGAGGAATTCACATCGCAAATAATGTCTGATAAAACAGAAAAAATTTATGAACGAATATTAACAGGGGATACAATATGAAAGTTTTGCTTGTGAACCCACCCAGGTTCAATAATGTATCAGTTATAAGGGAAGACAGGTGCGAAATTATTGAGAAGAACTCGGTTCTCCCCCCGTACAGCCTGCTGCAGATTGCATCTCTTTTGCGAAATAGGGGGCATGAGGTAAGTCTTATTGATGCTAACGGGGAAAATATCGATTACGCTACACTTGAAAAAATGCTTTCTGAAAGAGACTATGAGTCAGTTATTTTCAGGTTCACTTCTTCAACTTTTGACTGGGATATGAGAGTTGCAGCAATTTCAAAAAAGTACTCGGATGCTTATACAATTGGCATCTGCTGTACTCTCGTAAATTTTTCAGAAATAGTCATAAGCGAGGCGAAAGACCTTGATATTTACATAAGGCATGAATACGAGGTAGTTGCTCCAGAGCTTATTGATAGCCTCCCAGCCAGAGAAAAACTTTCAGATGTAGCCGGTATTGCTTTCCGGGATAATGGTGAGATAAGAGTCAATGCGAGTGCTAACACTATAAAAAATTATGATGATATACCCATGCCTGCGTATGATTTATTGAAATCCTTTAATTTATATTATGCAGATACCAGGCATGGCCAGCCTTTTACGATAATGTATACGAGCAAGGGCTGTTCATATTCGTGTATTTATTGTACAATGGCTAACTCAAAATGGAAACCAAGGTCTGCTGAAAATGTACTCCGGGAGATACGGTATCTTAAAAAAAATTATAATATTAATACTATCATGTTTTTTGATGAAACTTTCACTATGGATAGAAAACGGGTTGAGGAAATAACCCGGGCTCTCATAGATGAAAAGCTGGATATCAAATGGTATTGTAATTCGAGGGTTGATATTCTGGATATGGATATTTTAAATAAAATGAAAAAAGCCGGATGCAAAGCAGTTTGCATGGGGATAGAGTCCGGCAGCCAGAAGATAATAGGTAAAGCGAATAAGAGAATATCTGTCGAAAAATCGGAAAAAGCAATAAAAATGGTCAAGGATGCAGGAATAAAAGTCTATTGCAGTTTCATTATGGGATTGCCAGGTGAAAATAAAACTACAGTCCAGGAAACTATTGAGTTTATCAAACGAACACTTCCTACAGGCGGTGAGATCAATGTTGCAGCACCTTATCCAGGAACAAGGCTGTATGATATCGCTATAGAAAAGGGATGGATAACAAAACAAATGGATTTCAGGAAAATGAACCAGAATAGATCAATAATGAGAACAGAAGAATTAACAACCCAAGAGATTGACAAAGCCAGAGAAATGGCTTATAATGCATTAATTTTCAATCCAAGATGGTGGATTCAGAATACCGGATATGTTGTTAAGAATCCAGATGACTTCGGCCTGGCCTTTAGATACTGCATAAATTTATTTAAGATAGCTTTGGCGCGTTAATAAAGCCAGAGGATATAAATTAATGGAGACTAAAACCTTTTTTATGACCTCTTCCTACTATCCACCCTACCATATAGGAGGGGATGCTACCCATGTTAAGTATCTCTCAGAAGAACTGGTGAAGCTTGGGCATGAAGTGCATGTTATGTTCAGTCTCGATGCATACAGGTATAAAAAACCTGGCTTTAAAGGTTCTTTGAAGGAAGTAGAGGATAGTAATGGTGTTTTCCTTCATCCTTTACAGTCTTATCTGGGACAGGCTGAACTTTATCTTACTTATCTTCTGGGAAAATCAAGCTACACCAACAATACTTTTCAAGGACTCTTAAACGACATTAAACCGGATATTGTTCATCATCACAACATCTTCTTTCTGGGGTACGATATACTGAAAAAGCAGGGGAATTATACCAACCTTTATACTGCCCATGATTATTGGTTGATATGCCAGAGGTTTGATTTAATGAAATATGGCCAGACAGAGTGCATGCAGAAAAGTTGCCTTTCGTGTACTTTTACATCAAAAAGGTTACCTCAGATGTGGCGGAAAAGTACAGGATTCAGGGGAGCAATAAGAGATATTGATACTATTATTGCCCCAAGTGACTTTATGAAAAAGAGGCTCTCAGACTGGCTTCCTGTAAAGGCTGATATTGTACATATCCCCAACTTTGTTCCTTCTCCGCCCGGAAACATAAAAGATTCAGGTTATCCAGACTATTTTTTATATGTCGGTGTGCTTGAAAGACACAAAGGAATCTGCAATCTGCTCAAAGTATTTAAAGAACACGACAAGGAGATAGATGCAAAACTTATAATCGTTGGAGAAGGCAGCCTCAAGGAAAAAATCGTAGATTACATAGCCAGGAATAAATTGCAGAATAAAATTTTAGTTTTGGGCTGGTTAAGCCATGATAATCTCTGGCCCCTCTATAAAGATGCTTTAGCGTTGATAGTGCCATCAATTTGCCTTGAAAACAATCCTCTGGTTGCACTGGAGGCAATATCAGTGGGTACTCCTGTAGTCGGAACCAATGCAGGGGGAGTCGGAGAAATTATCGGAAAGATAGATAAGAATCTTATCTTTAAGGATGATGAATCGGAAGTGATCGGAAGGGTTTTGAATAATAAGAATATTTATTCTAAGGAGAAAATCAAGCAAGTCTATACAAGGTGGTATTCTTTAGGGGGATATCTGAGAGAATATGAAAGAGCGTTTTAATTATGAGTCAAGAATATATATATTTACTGCCCTGACCAGCATAGTACTTTTGTTTTATAGCATCTGGGAAATAAAACCTGTTTTAGTTGATATAAATGATTTCCTGGGATTATTATCTCACTTAACCCTGGCATACTGGATTGGATATATATTGATAGTGCTGTTCTCCATCAGACTGTATTTAGATAAACAAATAAAACATGATAGCATCTATTTATTATACCTGGTTGCTATTGGATTGTTCCTTTTCGGGGTTCCAATATTTGCAGAGGATAATGTAAGATTTCCCTGGTCTTACTATCCAGCGGGGGAAGTTAAGACAGTTTTAGAAACAAAGTATGTAAACTCTTCATCGGATTATCCTCTTATGACTTATCGTTCCTGGCCAGCTATGCATTTTACTTCTGCATCTATTTTATATATGACAAATATTAAAATAGAAGATTTATTAAAATATATGCCTTTATTTTGGCTATTATCAGTTATCTTAATTACCTTTAGTATCGGAAAACGCCTCAGATTATCATCAAGCCAGTCTTTTTTAGCATCTTTTCTTATTCTGGCATCTTTCTGGACAGGTCTTTATTATTATGGACCTCCATCCCTTGCCTACTTGTTTTATCTGTTGTTATTTATGTTTATAGTCGCATTCAGTAAGACCACCCCCGGCACATCCCCTGGAGAAATTAACAAGAGCGAAAATATTGATTTCATAAAAGATAAGAGCAGGATTACACAGACAATACTAATATTCGTTACCTATATCACGTTATTAACAACACACATACTAACTCCGATCGCTCTAATTTCTTCTTTCATATTTTCATCGCCTTATATTCAAACATTTCATAAAAAACGAACCCAGTTCATAATGCTTTTTTTAATTTTATTTGGTGCCTGGTACGTTTATTTCGCACCTGTTATGTTTGAAACCGGTGTAAAAGAGTTTATAAGACAAGCTGCGGCGCTGGATCTTTTCAATTTTATTAAAACTGAAAAGTACGATGCAGGTGCATTTTTAACAAGATGGATAGTACATTACAGCCGTCTTTTTTATATGGGGATATACGCTATTGCCATGATTATTGCATCCATTTTCTATATTACCGGTAGAATTAAAGAAGATAAAGAACTGGTTAAAATTTGTTTTTTCTGGTTCTTCGGTCTTTTGGTGCTTTTTGCGTTTAGTTACGGTCGAAATGAGATAGATGACAGGATATTTCTATTCTCATTAGTGCCAATGGTGTATATCATAACCCTCACATATAATCGGAAAATCCTTGCTATCCTGGCAATTTTGCTTATCATTTTTCACATGCCTGCGCATTATGGGACTGAAAGTTTTGATTCGATACGCACAACAGAGCTGCGCGGTGCCAATTTTTTTGCAACAAATGCAGTATTTGATAGTAGGGAAACATATTTTTCTATGTGGGATACTTTCATAGACTACTATAACCCTGAGAGAATTAAGGTGCTCTGGAGAACTATGCCAGTCACGGATAAACCTGACCCATCAATAATTGATAACACAACATATATTATAAATAGCGATGGGAGCCATAATTTCTTATTCTACTCCTTTGGTTCTGACCCTCTCAGGGAGCGGATACAGCTAAATCAGGGTAACTTAAGCTTGTTTTACAATAATGGCCACTACCAGGTATATAAAAATAATCAGTAAGGATATCATTGCCTGTACTCGAAAGCTCCGATATCATAGCCTGCACCCCGGGGTCGGGGGTTACCCTCGAAATCTACATTTGGGGCACCATCCGGTGAACCCGTATCTATGGCGGGCGAAGAGTTCCCCAGATGAAAGTCTCCGCCAGCCGGATTAACAAACTGAGGGTCTCCCGCGATATAAAACTTACCGCGAATCTCATTTGAAAGTCCTTTAAATACATCAATCAGGTTATGGTCTATATTATAGCCTGTATTTGAATCTGTACTGTTAAAAGCGATCTGGTAGTTTTTGTTTTTACTAATAATATTGTTTCTTATAACAAGACCATTGATATGGGTATTGGGGTACTGACCTATCAATACACCCCCGCCTCCAGCAGTTCCGCCGTTGTTGTAAATATTATTATTAATTACTTGAATATTATTTAAATATGATACTGTTCCGTCATTATATGAAGGGATTCTTATCCCAACCTGGGCTCCGGATATTATGTTGTTGTAGATATGGATATCATAGGCAGTTCCGCCAACTTCACCAGATACGCCAATCCCGGTGTTGTCTGTATTTTGAAGCCTGTTACTATAGACTGATATATTACTTACGGTCGTGGAATATGCATCTATATATATGCCTGTACTCATAACATTCGACACTACATTATTATAGATCAGCCCATTGGACGAACCATCCTTTGCAACTATACCTTCACCACCCCATACAGGATTGCCGCCATCATGAACATAATTGTTCTTGACTTCAAATGTATCAGTGTTATATTGTATCGAAATAATTTCTTGAATAGAAGTATCTCCCGTAGTATCGCTGTTACCTTTTTCTATCTCATTCCCGTCCGCAGTATAATGGTGTCCGTTCCCCATGAGGATACCTGAGGAACGGGTATTATAGATATAATTTTTTTCAACTGTTATGTAGGATGAATCATTAGCAACCCAGACTCCCGCCCATTGTGAATTGATAATCCTGAGATTAGAAATCCTGATGTAGCTCTTGTTACTTATATGGACTAATCCATTATAGATCGGTACGCTTACTCCTGTACCATCAATTGTAACAATTTCTCCCGGATAGGCAGCAAATGTGACATAATTACCCGGACTCCCCGGATTAGCAGGTATAAGTCTCTCATTGTAAGTCCCCGTCTTAATATAAACAGTATTGCCAGCAACTGCTGTATTTGCAGCCTTCGTAATAGTCCGCCACGGTTGTGCTTCAGTACCAGGGCCATTATCATTTCCATTCCTGGCTACATAGTAGGTTGAGGAAACCGGTGCAGGTAATAAAAAATAGTAAATTGAGAGCAGGATAAAAGTCAGTAATATGAATTTTATCAGATTATTCATTTTAGCAGTTCTCTCCCAGGTTCATCTAAATTACCCATTCACAGACCTGGATAGACATATTCCGATAAATTTTTATGGAAGTAAGACGGTTTTATAATAGTTAGTAATTTCATGAGGGGAAATGGAGTTCCAAAAATAAAAGGTTAACTTTGAATTGACTTGTAAAAATCCGGGAAAAATGATTACAGAATTAAATATGAGCTACAGATGAACTACCGTATTGAAGAATTAAGTAATAAAAATATAGCAGACTGGGAAAGATTACGTGAAGAAAGTGACGAGGGAAATTTTTTTCACACACTGGAGTGGAAGGGAATTTTGGAACAGTCCTATAATTTCAAATCTCATTGTTTTCTATTATACCGAAATAATGAACCAGTCGCTCTTTGCCCGTTCTATGAAGCCAGTATTAACGGAATCCAGGGCCTGATATCACTACCCGACTCGGATTATAACCACATAATAATAACTGATAAATACGATTCCTTGATAGCATACCATATATTGCAGAAATGCAACGAGATTGCAAAAAAAAATAAGCTGTCCTTTATACTTATCACCACTTTTAACGAGATGAAAAAAAATCATTTTAGCGAACATAATCCTCTCCCATTTCCGGCAGGCGGGGATATGGTGCTTGATTTAGAAGAGTTTAGTCCTGATAAGATATGGCATGATAACTTTTCCAAACAAGAGAGAAAATATATCAGAAGGTTTGAAAACGACGGGTTTAAAATTAAAGAAATTAAATCAATAGATGATATCAAAATCTTTTATAACTACTATAAGAAAAATCTTGAATTTAAAAATGCTGTCCCTTACTCGTTTTCTCATTTCGAGGATTTATTAAAAACATACTCGCCAGAAGAGATACTACTAACACTATTATACAAAGATGATGTAGTAGCCGGGGGGCAACTGGCTTTCTTACATGATTCTAAGGGGGCATTCATAAATAACTTGACTATCTATAGAAGAGCACTTTGTGGTTTTATTGTGTAATTCCACTCGCCGTGAAATTCATTTCGCATAATA
>VEPN01000069.1 GCA_012026835.1 Candidatus Methanoperedens sp.
GGGTATATTATATAGTATTAAAATATTCAATTTTAGATTAAAAGACGTCATTGGCATAAAAAATATAACAGTCGCACTATCATGGGCTGTTATCGGGACTTTTTTGCCAATGACTACTTCTTTTAAAATTAATTTAATTTTAACATCCTTAGTTTTTTATTTTTTTTTCTAAGAGTTTTTATCGGTTCCATTGCTTCAGATGTACGTGATATAGATGGTGATAGAAAAAGCGGAATAAAAACTATTCCTGTAGTTCTTGGATTGTACAAAACACAAATTTTATTATTACTTCTAAACTCGACTCTTCTACTGTGGCTTGCCATTTCATATCTTCTTGGATTTTTTCGCTCTTTTTTATCTATTTTAGTTTTTTTCATATTTTATGGATATTTATATATTATTATTTTTTGTAGAAAAAAGCTAAAAATAGGGAAATCAATGGATTTAATTATAGACGGTGAGTGGATGCCGATCATAATCCTATCCTTATTCCTTCTCAGATGATAGTTATTTGCTATTCAATATATATCGCCGGTCTCATCGGAGCCGCAAACCTGCTTTTCTTTTGCGGGTCGTATTCAGGCTTATCCTCACTGTATATCTCTATGCTGCAATCCACAGCTTGGCTCAGGAATTCCCTGGCTTCCCGCAGGGCTGATATCTCATCAAAATCCACTTCGATAAGGGTGTTCATCATTTCACTGTCCATTCCCTGGATATCAGTTATCACTTTTTGTGCAAATTTCGGGATATCTTTGCCATGTGCTCTCATGGCAGGGTCGCTCATAAGCGCGCCCATGAAGTTTTTCATATCAAGGGTGTTTTCTTTTTTCATGGTTATGCCCTTCCTGAGAACTGTATTTTTCCATGTTGCTGCCGTGTACAGGACTATCTTCTTGGGTTTTATCTTGATGAGCCTCAATATTTCCTCTATGTCCCTTAGAGTATTGGCTGTCACTTCCTCTGCAAGTTCTGCGCCTTTATTAATGAGCGCCGCATCCTGCACCGGGAATCCGGCCAGAGAAATAAAACCGCTGCCCAGTTCATTCCACAGTTCTTCGCATATGTGGGGGGTAAAAGGCGCCATCAGCCTGACCCATGTACCAAGGATATCTCTTCTTGCAGCTTTTCCTCCCCTGCGCTCATACCATTTCATATCGTTCATCAGCAGGTAGAAGGCGTTCTGGACAGCCCGCCTTGTCTGCATCTTATCAAGGGCATCGGTTGTTTCCCTTATCCTGTATTGCAGTCTGCTAAGCATCCATTTATCTATCAGTTTCAGGTCGTCCTTATCATCCGACCTTATAATATCAAAAGCGGTCTTATAGAACCGCTCAACCTGTTTTCTTGTAGAATCCACATCAGCCGCCCGCCAGTCCGCATCCTGCACATGCTCGGCAGTGCTCAGGATATACAGGCGGGTGATATCAGCCCCGTATTCCTTTACTGCGGATTTCAACGTGAGCAGGGGGCCTTTTGATTTGCTCATCTTCTGCCCCTCAAGCGACACAAAACCATTGATCGCTATGGTGCGTGGCCAGTAAGCTTCGGGGAATATAGCAACATGGTGGAAAAGGAAAAAGAGAAGATGGTTGGGTATCAAATCCTTACCCGATGAGCGAAGGTCCACAGGATACCAGTATTCAAAATCCGACCTGATACTTTTAATGATACCAAGAGCTATTCCCGTATTTTCTGCTACCTTCTCCGGCGTGCCATAGCCAAGTAAACAATAATTGAAAAAGTCCTCCTTTAACTGTTCAGGCGTGAATTTATCAAGGTATTTTGCAATAATATAATAGCACATATATATTGTCGAATCACCCAGGGATTCTATCATCCATTCCCTGTCCCACGGAAGCCTTGTTCCCAATCCTTTTCGCCTTGCACAGGCCTTGTCCTTGAGCCAGTCAATCTTATTCTCAAAATCCACCCTTATCTCGGGCGGGATTATCCTCATATTCCCGAGGCACCTGTAAACTTCCTCTTTCCATGCCGTGTCCGAATAGTTCAGGAACCACTGGTTCTCCACCATTTTTATGACGCATGTAGCCCCGCACCTGCATATCACAGGCTGTTCGCTGAATTCATAAAAAACATCCGCAATCCCGCGGTCAATCAGGTCGCGCGTCAGCACATCTTTTATCTTTGAAACCGCCATTCCGGCATATTTCCCTGTGGTTTCTGTCAGCACCCCTCCGTGGAATTCCCGCCTGTACACCAGCTTTGTGGCCTCCTCTGCCTTCGGGTCGTTCTGGTCTTTTACCTTCAATTCGTTAACTGCATCAACAGCGGGATATTTCCCGTATTCAGGGACTTTTATCAGCGAAATAAGCGGTATCCCGGAAACGTCCTCTGTCATGCCATATCCTGTCAAATCCGTCCCTTTCAGGTCGCGGAGTGCAAGATAATCATAAGGCGCATGGGCAGGAACGCTCATGACTATGCCGCTTCCGTTATCCGGGCTTACAAAAGAAGCCGGAAGCACAAGAACCAGGGAGCCAGTCACAGGATTTTTCACTTTTTTCCCTATCAGTTCATCGCTATTTACATTCCCTGTGAGTTCCACTTTCTTATCCGTGAATTTGAGTTTGAGATAAGCTTCTTTACTGACTATCCAGTTCTCATCATTGGCTTTAATCCTTACATGGTCATTTTTCGGATTTACCCAGAGGTTAGTGACCCCGAATACGGTTTCAGGGCGCAGCGTGGCGCATGGGAGGATATCGCCATCAAGTTCGAATTTTATGAGCGTATAATCAATTATTGTGGCATCTTCGCCTTTTAAGATATCATGGTCTTCCACCGGGTTCTCATCGTTCGGGCACCACCGCACGGGATGCGCGCCTCTTACAACCTTATTTTTTTCATGGAGAAGATTGAACTGCCAGGTAATGAATTTTATATAATGCGGGTCAGTAGTTGTGAATTTTCTTCGCCAGTCGATCGAAAAACCGATGCTTTTCATGGCAGCTTCTGCTTCCCTGCTGAAATATCCGACTATCTGCTCCGGGGTCTGGATGGTATCAAGGACATCCATCGGTATTTCATGGAGCTTATTATATACCCTTATTGTCTCAGGGTCTTTTTTCTGGATTTGTTCTGCAAGTCCGACTATCGGAGTTCCGGTCGCATGAAAACCCATCGGGAATAAAACATTATACCCCTGCATTCGCTTGAACCGGGCTATCACGTCGCCAATCGTGAATGTCCTGGTATGGCCGGCGTGAAGGTTGCCGTTCAAATAAGGATACGGGATAGTTATGAAGAACTTTTCCCTTGCGTCGGGTTCAGGCTGGAATATTTTTGATTCTGCCCATTTGCGCTGCCACTTTTCCTCTATTTCATGCGGATCGTACCTTTCTTTCATTCGACCTGCTGGACTACTTATTACTAAAAAGCTTTAACGGTTCAAAGTCTTGCAGGGATTCATTTCATATAGATTTGCAGTTGTTCCGAAAAGGATATTAATAATACCTGAGGAATAAGTAGCATATCTATTTGAGGTAGTATAGGTGAATCTTCGAATTAAACCAATAGGAGTAATCAAAAAATCCAGCTCAGGCTTAAGTGATGTCATAATATACTCCGATTTCGAGCATGTCCTTGGAAACATTATGGAACAATTTGAAAAAGGAAAAAATCTTCTGATCGTGCATAAGAACGGCATGTCCACTGATAACCACCAGGTACAGGTATCGGCTGCGGAACTGGTCAATCGTAAAGGCAATCTCCTGACAGTAAAGGGCCTGGATGCCGATAACGATTCAGTGATCGATATCAGATATGGCAATGTGGTTTTTAATTGAGAGGCCGATATGGGGGTTGACCTCGGGGACATTTTCGAGAGAAAAGAAATCGAGCTTACAGACCTGAAAGGGAAAATAATCGCCATAGATGCGTTCAATATTTTATACCAGTTCCTCAGCATAATCCGCCAGCGTGATGGCACGCCACTTATTGATTCCCACGGTGAGGTAACATCGCACCTTTCGGGTTTTTTATACAGGACGACAAACCTCATAGAAGAGGGTATCAAACCTGTGTTTGTGTTCGATGGTGAGCCGCCGCAATTCAAGAACGCAACAATCGAGGAAAGGAAAAAGATCCGGATAGAAGCCAGGGTAAAGTGGGATGTGGCAAAAGCGGAAGGCAGCGAGGATGTATTTAAATACGCGCAGGCATCTTCGCACATCAAAGGGAATATGGTAGAGGATGCTAAAAAACTCCTTGAGTTCATGGGTGTCCCGGTAATCCAGTCTCCCTCAGAAGGAGAGGCCCAGGCAGCTTTCATAGTGAGGAACAAGGATGCCTATGCAGCGGGGTCCCAGGATTATGACGCCCTTTTGTTCGGAGCACCCCTGGTTATCAGGAACCTTGCTGCAACAGGGAAAAGGAAGCTTCCGGGAAAAGGGGTGTATGTGGATGTAAAACCTGAGATCATAGACCTTGAAGATGGCCTTATTAAACTTGGCATCTCGCGGGAACAACTTGTGGATATCGCGCTTCTTGTGGGTACGGATTATAATGAAGGTATAAAAGGCATAGGCCCGAAGAAAGCCCTTAAATCCATCAAGAAATACGGCAGCATAGAAGGCGTACTTGCCCAGCTTAATGCGGATATCAAATATCTATCAGAAATAAAGGCTTTATTCCTTAATCCTGAAGTGACTTCGAATTATGAAATTAAATGGAAACAACCTGATGCGAAGGCTATAACGAAGTTCCTCTGCGCTGACCATGATTTTTCCGAAGCCCGCGTATCAAAAGCTGTGGAGCGCCTGCTTGAAGCTTCGGATGAGGGGCAGCAGACCCTGGATAAGTGGCTCTGATTCTCTTATATCCATCCAAATAATCTCTGGAAAAATCCTGTCCCCTTCACCTCAACGGGCGCAGGCAGTATGCTTGAATATCTAATATCACCTTCGGGGGTTTCATACCTCAGCACCATATCTATTCTATAGGTCTTGGGCGCAGCTTTACTATCTGCATTTATCCTGTATCTGGCAACCGCTACGGTGCCGGGTTCAACATTGTAGAGGAAGGCTTCATCATCGGTAGTGCTTATCGGGTCAGAAGGATTGATGATCGCTATAACGTTCCTTGCTTCTTCTTCTCCGGTGTTCTTGATCGTAAGCTCGATGATACCTTCTCCACCTGAGGACAAATTGCCCGTGGTATTTGTTATCTCAAAATCAGCCTGCTTTTTTATTTTAATTTTTAATGTCTGGTTCTGGCTCATCATGCCATACCAGTAGTTTGCATCATACGTCTCAAGGCTTGCATTTGCGTCTATTATCTGAACATTCTTCTGGTAATCGTAAGTAAGATCAAGACGAAGATCGTATTCTCCTGCTTTTGCTTTTTTATCTATTTTGATGTCAAATTTCAATGGGGCTGGCGCATTCTGGCCGCTTCGTATCGAACCCACCTGCTGGGCCGGTGACTTCACTTCGAACGGACTGTCGTACCCTGTGGATAGCGAAGCCACTATGCCTTGGGCATCCACTATTTTTCCCTCAAGCTTCACTTCTGTTTTTGCAGCGTATGTTTCATCCGCTCCCGATGGCGTCCTATCAATCTCAAATCCCAGGAACTTTCCCCTGTTCATAAGATCGATGTTCAGGGTTATAGTCTGCCCGCGCTCAAATTCATTGCTGCCTGTTATGGTTGCATTGAGGTCAGGACTGCCGTATGAATTATAGTAATTCTTCGCAAAATCGAAGCTTTGAGGCACATTATAAGTGCTTGGTGTATTGTAAGCGCCTGCCGCGCCTGATATCATTACGGCCAATAGAAAAAACACTATTACTTTCTTCATTTTATGCTTCCCTCCTGAAAAGATAGACTCCAAGAGCAAAATAAAAAATCCCGAAGAAAATAAGTATAATCAAATCATGGGCTATAGAGCCAAGACCCTGACCTTTGATCATAATAGTGCGCATTGCATCGTTAGCATACGTGAGAGGCACTATATACGCTATCCAGCGCATCCAGTCGGGCGCGGAGCTTAAAGGATAGAAAACACCTGTGGCAAACATGGAAGGAAAGGCGACTAACATGCTTATCGCCTGAAAAGAGAGCATGTCCTCAGATACGGCAGAGATGGCCATTCCAAGACCTACAGCCCCAAAAGTAAATATGATAAGTACAAGAGCCACAAGGAGCCAGCTTCCATTCATCGTGACACCGAAGAGAACAATAGCGGCGAGAATCAGCACCACAGCCCTGGCAAGCTGCAATACAAGCTGGTGTAAAGTTTTTCCAAGAATAATGGCACCCCGGCTCACTGGTGTCATCATAATGCGAACCAGTGTGCCATCCTGCCGCTCTCCTGCTATCGCATAACCCATTGTCTGGATTGTACCGAAGAACACTGTAAGGGCAATAACCGCGGGCGTGAGAAAATCGATGTATTGTAGTTTGCCGTAAATATCAGGAATTTTCAATAAGACATGCGAACCTGTTGTTCCTGAAAATAACTGCCTCATGAAATTAATGATTAAGCCGCTTGATGTAGTGTCTGAGGAGTCAGTCAGCAACGTGAGGGTAACGCTTTCATTCTTTGCCACTCTTTCACTATAATCCGATGGGATTATCAGGACGGCTTTATATAACCCCGCGTCTATTTTCCTCTCAGCCTCGTTTTGTGACAGGTCCTTTGTATAAGTTACCGAGAACATTCTGGGATCTCCATATCTGGGGATGAAGCTTCCGATTTCCCGGATAATGGAACCTGAAGCCGTACCTGTATCATCATTGACTATGAGAATGTCGGCATTTTTGACCGTGCCGCCCATGCCGTAGCCGAAAAAGATGATCATAATAATTGGGAACATAAACATCGGAATCATGAATGCTTTTTTCCTGATAATCTGCCTGAATTCCTTGATCATAATTATCCAGGATTTCCTGAGTTCGGTTTTAAGATTCATTTTCAATCACGTATCTCCTCGCCTGTCAGGTGAATGAAGACTTCTTCAAGGCTCGTGCTGTTTGAAGCCTTTTTCAGGCTGTCGGGATTATCTAAAGCCATCAGCTTGCCTGCATTCATTATTGCAACCCTGTTACAGAGTTTATCCGCCTCATCCATGTAATGGGTAGTGAAAATGAGAGTCTTCCCTTCTTTGTTGAACTTTAATGCAAGTTTCCATATAGCCTGTCTTGTCTGGGGGTCAAGACCCGTTGTCGGTTCGTCCCAGAAGATTATTTCAGGGTCATGGATGACCGCACTTATGACAGAAAGGCGCTGTTTCATCCCGCCTGAAAATCCTCCTGTCAGGCGATCGGCATGTGTCTTGAGATTTACAAGCCCCAGGTAGTATTTTATCCTCTCTTCCATTATTTTTTTTGGGACATCGTACAGGTTTCCCATAAGTTCAAGATTCTCCCGCGCCGTAAGGTCGGGATAAAGGCTGTGTTGCTGCGGAACCACTCCAATTATCTCTCTTATTTTTTCGGCATTCCTGTTTACATCAAGGCCTGCTACTTTTATGCTTCCCCCTGTAGGTCTTACCAATGTTGTCAGCATCGCAAAGATTGTTGATTTGCCAGCCCCGTTAGGTCCTATCATGCCAAATATTTCCCCTTTGTATATCTCGAAACTGACGTGGTCAACTGCGGTTATCTTCACTCTCCTTGCCATGAAAATTTTTGTAAGATCCCTGACTTCAATTATTGTTTCCAACCGTCCTCCACTATTTTAATCGATATTATCTCTCCCTTCCCCTGCATGTATATTCTATGGTCTCAATAACTTAATTACTCTTCCATACAGTTTAATAAATGGGTGATATTTACGGGAGAAATGAAAGACCTTTTGGAAAAATTATCGAATGCACACGGGGTTTCAGGATTTGAAGGAAGCGTCAGGCAGATAATCGAAGAAGAAGTAAGGCCTTATGTTGACGAGATAAGAACAGACAAAATGGGGAATCTTATTGCCACAAAACGCGGCGGTTCTCCTGTTCTCATGCTGGCTGCGCACATGGATGAGGTGGGGCTCATGGTAAAATACATTGATGATAAGGGTTTTATCTATTTTACTAAAACAGGAGGGTGGTTTGACCAGACCCTTCTTAACCAGAGAATGGTACTGCATGCAGAGCATGGAATTGTTTATGGAGTGATAGGTTCAAAGCCTCCACATGCAATAAAAGAGGAGGATAAAAATAAGGTGATCAAAGCCGAGGATATGTTCATCGACATAGGCGCCACAAGCAGGGAAGATGCAGAGAAACTTGGTGTGAGAACGGGAACGCCAATGACCCCGGACATGGAATTTAAATCGCTCGGGAACGATATGGTCACAGGTAAGGCTTTTGATAACCGTGCAGGCTGCACAATGCTCATTGAAGGGCTGCGGCGAATAAAAGATGTGAAAGCCACAATCCACGCCGTTTTTACAGTGCAGGAGGAGGTTGGATTGAAAGGGGCAAGAACTTCAGCTTTCGGGTTGAACCCTGATGTGGCCGTGGCGACCGATGTCACTTACACCGGGGACCATCCGGGTATTGAGAAAAAGCAATCGTCAATCGAGATGGGGAAAGGTCCTTCAATTACTGTCAGTGATGCACAGGGACGGGGAATAATTGTCCCGCAGAGCGTGTTGAAATGGCTAAAAGAGGCGGCCGAGTCGGATAATATACCGTACCAGCTTGAAGTCGGTGAAGGCGGGACAACTGATGCGTCGGCGATACACCTGGCACGCGAAGGGATACCCTCCGGGGTCATAAGTCCTCCTTCCAGATATATACATACGCCGGTGTCTGTTCTGAGTATGAACGACCTTGAGAACTCGGCAAGGCTTATTGCAAAAGCGGTTGAGATTGCAGACAGGTTTTTCTAAAGGACAGTATGAGAAATGCTGATTGAGAAACTCAAAAGGCATGATAGGTTTAAAGGCTCTTTATGAAATAACCGTCAGTAATTTCAACAGCTTTAAATATTATATCTTAATCAAGCCCGGAGAAGGTGGCAGGCTTAATTACTTTTTGTGTAAGTTCACACACACTCCCTAACCTGCCACTTTCATTGTATCCTTTTCTTGTCAAATAAGATGGACTTCCCTTTTATCCTTTGAGGCGCAATGTTTTTCAATATCTGATTTTATCTCTCACATTAATAACATTATCCAGTTTTTGAAGTACCTTTCCAACTTTCAAGCTGGCACCAACAATGGTAACTATAATATATAAACATATGAATTATATACATTTAGTGAAAGCGATGGATGTTTCATGCTCCTAAGATTCAATAAGAATCCAGAAGAACCTTTTTCAAATGCTAAAATAGGCGCTCATCAAGAAATACAGCCCAAAAAAGATTAAAGCTTACATTTGCTGTTATAAGGAATTTTTATATATATGTGAGTAATAAATAGACAAGAAGAATAAAAAATCCTTTGGATAATAAATAAAAATTTGAAAAGATATTTATGCAAAAAGAAGTATATACAAATTGAGTCCGGATATGATGCATTAGGCGAAACCAAAACACAGTGTTGATATAAAACACTTTATAAGATGAGTGAATTGATTAGATTTTCAAACACAAGAACACAAATAATATGAAAATAAACTCTATAAAAATAATCAAACTTTTGAAATATTTGACTACAATATTTCATTTAGCAACAAAGAAAACTTGTTAATCATAACAGGTCCAAATGGATTTGGAAAGACAATGATATTGAATATTATATTTAGTTTATTCAATAGAAAATTTATATTTTTTCAAAAACTCGTATTTGAAAAAATAACTATTTCCTTAGATAACGATACCTCCATTGTTATTTCCAAAAAGGTAGAAAATGATAAACCAAATGTCAAATTTACCTTCACTCAAAACGATAAAATAATTGAATCATTTGACTATTCTAGCAAGTTAGAAAGTGACATTGAGAGAACCATTCAAAAGTATCTACCGGTAGCAAGAATAAGTGTTGATAAATGGGTTGACCACCGCAGTAGTAGAATCTTAACAATCGATGATCTTATTAATGAATATGCAGACCAATTACCTGACGAAGTAAGTAAAAATCTTTTAAAGATTAGATCAGAAAAAATAAATGCAATCCTAGATTCAATAAAAGTTCATTTAATAAGAGAGCAAAGACTTTTTAGAAAAGTTCAAAATACTGAAAGGAACTATCGTGAGGAGAAAGACCAAACCATCATGATAGAAACGATTCAGACATATGCTAAAGAACTAAAACTGCTGATTGCACAATATTCACAAAAATCTTTTATAATATCTCAAGAACTTGACAGCAGTTACCCAAATCGCTTGATATCTGAGAAAGGAAAAGTTTCTGAGGAAGAATATAATGTTCGTTTTAATAAACTAAAAGAAAAACAGGACAAATTAAAAAGAAATAATTTGTATGAAAAAAAGCAAGAGGTTCTTGGATATAGTGAAGCTGATTCAAAAGCCCTTTTAGTGTATTTAAATGATTTAGAAAGCAAATTAGGTGTATTCGATAACCTTCTTGAAAAACTAGAACTATTTACAAATATTTTAAACGAAAGAAGATTTACATACAAAACCATTCAAATAGACAGAGAGAAAGGGTTTTATTTTAAGACTAGTAAAGGCAAAGAATTAGAATTAACTCAACTTTCTTCAGGAGAGCAACATGAGGTCGTTTTACTTTACGAATTAATATTTAATGCAAAACAAAATGTTCTCGTTCTAATCGACGAGCCTGAAATATCGCTTCATATTACTTGGCAAAAAGAGTTTCTTAATGATTTGTTGAGAATTATTAAAATACAAAATATTCAAGTTGTAATTGCAACTCACTCGCCATCAATCATAAATGATAGGTGGGATTTAGTTTATAATCTCGAAAAAGTTGATGTCTAATGAGAAAACAAGATATTACATATGAATATAAACTAACTGAGTTGCTACTTGATATTTCGCATCCTAATAATAAAGGAATTGTTTTTGTTCTTTTAGAAGGCGAAAGCGATATAAGGCTTTTTAGAAAATTATTTAATTTAAGCAAATGCAAAGTTGAAGCTATTCCCGGAGGTAAGTTAAAACTTGAAGAATGTGTTGGAAAGTTGGTTAATATTTACCCGCTTATTATCGGAATTAGAGATGCCGATTTTATTCACTTAGGGGCAAAACTATATGAAAAAACAAATGTTTTTTTAACAGATTTCCATGACATGGAAATGATACTTATTTCAGAGGACGAGGTATTCAGTTCAATAGTATTTGAATTTACTGATTTGCCAAAAGATAAACATTCAGAGATAAGAAATAACATTATGCTCTCAATTGAACAAATAGGCTATTTAAAGTGGCTTAATGAAAAAGAAAATTTAGAATATAAATTTGAAGCAGGATTTCAAGACCTAATATCATTTGTAAATCTTAAAATAGATTTTGATCAATATTTTGTCAGGGTTTTGTCTAACTCGCCTAATGCTAAAATTACTGATAAAACAATTATTCTAGATAAAATGAAGGTTTTGAAAGCTACTAATCCTAACCCCTTACAATTATGCAATGGACATGATTTTATGAAAGCATTTTCAAAATATATAAAACAAGATGGTAGCGTGAAAAATGTCAATGATGAACATATTGCAAGCTCCTGTAGAATGACTTTTACTTTTAATCATTACTGTCGGACGGGATTATACCTTAATACAAAAATGTGGGCAGACAATACCAAATGTGTCGTTTATTAAGTAATAAAATGCCTTCGCCCAACTTCACTTTGTGTGAGTAGGGCTGACAAGTAATTTATAACTTTATGCCTTGTATTTGGTTTTGTAGCGGGAAGACAGGGAAGTAGCCCGTAATCACCGCCCATGCAAGCTGATTCCTTAGTTTGACAGATTTAGAAAATTCAAAATGTTCATATTTACAAAAACCAAGTTGTATCGACTGATTATTGTTAGCAGAATGTATAACGTAATACGTATTTATAGATTTATATAATACATAGCTTATTTGGTAAACAGTTATGGTAGGTCTATTTTATCATTATAAAATTTGTGTTTCTGTCAAATTAGGGCTGATTTTCCAAATGTTAGACCAATGCTATCCTTTTTAAATATATACCCGCGCCTTAATTTAAATACGGAAATCAAACAAATAAAACAAATTCAGAAACTTCGAGCATTCTCCTTGATGCCTCTTGGACTTCAGTCCGAGGTTGGTAACTTAACTGTATAAGATAGCTTTTGAACTACGATAGCATTCATAAGATAGTCATCCACAGAAGAAAGTATCGTGCCGATCTTATCTGCCGAGAACGTGATAGTAACGGATTTATCAGTGCAGTATGTTTCAATGCTTGGAATATTATCAGGCGTAAGTGAATCTGCCATTAACCTGGCAATCTCAGCCGCTTCCTCACTTTTGAAGACTAATCTCCCTTTTATGTTCATTGCTCTTTTCCCTTCAACTGTCTTCCAATTATGGAATCCACGGTTTCAATGAATTTTGCGGCTGTCCCTCTGGGAATGGACGCACCGGATGCTACGTCATGCCCTCCGCCCATACCGCCGACCGATGCTGAAGCTTCTCGCATCGCCGCTGCAAGGTCAAGCCCGGCGCTGACAAGTTTCCTTGTTCCGCGGGCTGAAACCTTGATCCTGTCCTCGACCTCATTCAGAGTGACAAAAGGTTTATCAGGATACAGGTATCTTGTCATCGTTCCTGCTATTGCACCTGAGCTTTTTGAATCTTCAAGGTGTACATACCTGAGATTCTGTTCAGTCTTTACCTGTGCCTGCGCTTTTTTAATGTTCAATATTATGGTTCGCTGGTGTTCTCTTGCTATCGTCAGGGCTTCATTAACCCGCGATGTATCCCGCATGCATACTGCAAGGCCAATTCCCGCATTATCAGAGCTCCCACAGGAATTCAGGACATTCACAAAATCGTAGATATTCGGGATAACTTCATTGTTCAGGATAAAAACATCGCCGATTAGCGAATTTATTGCTGACAGGCTTTCCTGCTTTGCCAGTTTCAGGGCTATCAATGAGGCAAATTTTTGGAGTTTTTCTTCAGATAATCCGTTTAGCGGTCCCTTTATCCCTGTATTTTCGACAAACTCCCTGATCTTATCTTTATCACCAGTTATATCCAGATAGGGGTCCAGGCTATATTCCAGTTGTTCCTCTATCGGGTCATCACCCATCCTGAGCCCTTTTTTCACTGTCACTGCATTTATTCTAACTGCTTCGTCAAGAATGAATTTATTATATCCGGCCATATGCTGTTTATCGCCAGTTGCCCCAACTATGGCAAGACCTGCAAGGTCGGCGTTATCTCCCATCTGCCTTGCCACAAGATATGCCCCGCAGGATGCGCATAATTCAGATGAGCCATCGATTCCCAGTAAATGCGGGTTAAAATGGACATGCTGGATTTCCCCCGTAGGTTTATGATGGTCTATTATTATGGCATTCTCTATCTCCGAGGTAAGTTCGACCTGGCCGCTTCCCATATCGCAGAGGATGACCGCATCCTGTGGGGTTTTTTTTATTAACTCAACAGTAGAATGATCGAACTGGCTCACTATCGTCGTATGGAAAAGTATACCTTTCCTGTACAGGGCATTGCACATTATCCCGGCGGCAGATAAACCGTCTGCATCGTTATGGGATATCAGCCTTACCCTTTCATGTTCAATGATAGCATCCGCTGCCTGCCTGCTCAAAGCCTCAAGTTCAGAAAGGCTTTCCTTTCCATCCGTCATCGTAAATTATCTTGAAATCAACATCTCGGATCTTTCGATAGAATACTTCCAGCTGTCAGGAAGCACACCCTCACGATGATAATATTTTTCAAGTCTTCTTATCTTTGATACTGAGTTGTTCAAAGAACGCTTGTTATGGGCATCTTTCGGGTTCTTGTCGAGATGTTTTTTGAGTTCAAGTACTTTTAATATGAGATTATGGATGTCTTCAGGTATCCTGGGGGCCAGGTTCTTCTCCTTAAGGATTGTGCCAATTTTTTTGCCCATCACTGTGGCAACATCCGGCGTACCGTAGCGGTCCCTTAAAATCATACCAATCTCGCTTGATGATTTATCCTGGTTTGCGAGCTGGACTATTGTTTTCTCAATCTCTTCTTTATTCGTATTCGACCAGGCGGGCGGCTGGGCTCTGTAAGGTTTCTTTGACCCGGACTGCCCTTTCCTGCGTGTGTGCATTCTTGCCAATTAATTTCCTCCAATAATCATTTATTTTATATTTGTTATCTTACTTTATAAAAGCGAAGGCAAACCTTTAATGGAGAATGTATGTTAAATAATTTCCTATAAGAGAAGCTTTGCACTTAAAGTCGCACTTGCACCTAAAGTCCATCGTCTGCACACAAAGTCGTTCAAAATCGGTACTTTAGGTGCAAAGCTCCATGCTGGGAAGGTTATAAATACTTGGGATAATGAATTTAAATAATGGGGAGTAATATATGGAAAAAACTGAGCAACAAATCCAAAATGAGCATATAAGCAGTGAACTTATCCTCCTAAATTGGAATGTTATACGCAATGCAGATATGAACGGGTTACAGCCAGGGCGTGAAGAATAATTGAAGCAAATTTTGAAGGATAATCATGAGCACAAATGAACAACTTTTCAGAATCATTATTGAAGATGGTTTTAGTAAGGGTGATGTAACTGTTCTTGACAGACATGCATCATCTGATTTTGTCGAACACCAGTATGGATTCAATCCTCCAAATGCAGAGGGAGTCAAAGAACGCATCAGGAGCCTGCACAACGCTTTTCCTGATTTCTCCATGACTATAGAAGATTTGGTAACTGATAGTGACAAGGTATGGGGTCGTATGACAGCACGAGGGACTCAAAAAAAACAATTCGGACCCATACCACCAACAGGTAAAAAATTTGAGATTACGGTCATAGATATCATGCGTTTCAAAGACGGGAAACTTATTGAACATTGGGGCGTTGCCGACCGATTAGCATTGATGGAACAACTGGGTATGAAACCACCACCAAAGATTATTATGAAAATAATGAGTTTACTTCGCTGATGAACTAACAGATATTCCTTTGAGACCGGCAACTGTCTTTCTTGTAGATTGGTGTACCTGGTAGATTGGTGGCTGCAGATTGTGAAAATAGGATATAGGAACTTTCAACTGAACCGACAATAAGCCGTCCAACATCTAAAGAGTCGTAGAGACGCTGTATGGCTCTTCTTGCATTCCCTTGTGTGAAATACATCAATACATTTCGACAGAAGATAATATCCATAAGTCAACTTTTCTTGGCAATCAGCCAGTATTAAATATTATAATTACTATATATGATATATCTCTTTTTTACTACCACAATCTTTATATATTACGAATATTAATCATTATTATTATGCTCATTATAACAATGAGAAAAGACTGAGGGTATCGGAGGCAATAGTATGAGCGAATCAAACGAAGTGGTTCTATGGATGGAAAAATGTGCACCTGAAAGGCTGACTGCAAACAAGGTGATGTTGTGTACCAGGAACATATTTTTGCTTGAGAACATGCGGGATATATTCGTTGACGAATACAATGCAATTCTTCAGAGCAGCGGAAGCGCAGGAATAGTCAAGTTTTGAATATTTATGAACAAAAAACGTTGCCCGGATTGTATCCGCCCGGTTTGCCAGCGCGTATTGACGTTAAGGGGATGCAGGGAAAGGAATATAGAAGAGGTCGTAGGGATCCCCCTGAATCCTTATTTAATGCATGACCTGTTCACGAACGGATAACTTTTATCATTTTTACGGCAGCTTCGACGGCGCGCTTTGCATATTCCACACGCTCATGAGCATCAAGCCTGCTCATCCCCGGACCTGAGATACCAAGTGATACGGGCTTATTATATTCAAGGGCCAGGTCTGCTATCTTTCTTGAAGCATGCTGTATGACTATCTCATCATGTTTGGTGGCCCCCTGTATCACGCACCCTATTGT
>VEPN01000007.1 GCA_012026835.1 Candidatus Methanoperedens sp.
CCCCAAAAATGCAGACTCGACAACTGTTTTTCGGGGATAGGTATTACAATTGCAAGGGGTACGATTCATCCCGCCGCTAAAGCAAGCGGGTTTTCTCTACCCCTTGACCCCGCCGCTATAATTCGGGTCGATTCCTAACCTGATTGGTTGTTTTGTTTCGCCAGTTGCATAGTTCAACTGGATTGTAAATGGCGTTCTCTTTGTGACTTTAGCTCTTCCAGCTTTAATTAAATGCCGGGCTTTTCTTGGTGTAGTGGGCATGAGAGGTTTCCCTCTCATGTTCAATACGTAGACAGATACTCGCAAGTTCCGTCTCTCCTTTCGGAGTTGGTTCACATCGGGATTGTTAGAATCGGTTTTTGAACCCGACACACTGAGTGTTTCCACTCTGTTTAATGCCAGATCACAGTTGCACCGAACTTGTGAAGCATTCGGTGGTGTGTATGTATCTCTCGATTGTAACGTCTGCATCTTTTTAATGCTCCCTAATCAACCAGTTGCCCTTGTCCCTCACGGAACAAGCCACCGGACAAGTCCGATGGTGATTGACCGATTCCATATTTTCAATACCTCTCTGGACTTTAGCTATGACCAAATCCAGGCTTTCTTTTTGTAACTGTGTAAGCCGGATTTTAGGCGCTGTGCGCCGACCCTGCGCTGCTGCGCAGGGGAAAATCTGGCATCAAGCGTTATATTTGAGAAAATTGAATAAAGCAACAGTGAAATATCGGTCTTTCCTCTGCGATGAATATTCGATTCCCTGGAATTATCTTGATGATGGGAACCACCGATCCTTCCCCCGCTCTTCTGGCTTTGTTCCTTTCTCCACTCTGCGCCAGCAGGCTGATTTCTGCTACATAATCCATCTTCAGCGCCTTATTATGCAGCGCCTGCTCTTCCTCTGTATCTTGATCTCAAACTGCGGCGGCTTTAGTCCAGCGCGCAATCTGGACACGCTTTTATTGATCTCAAGCCAGTTCCTTGCTGTGCCCCGCCCATGCCCGCTTACATGTTTTCATTACGGGTCTATCTAACAGGAGTCCATACTGTTATCCCCGGCACCCCTTTGAAATCCTCATCACCTGTTGCGATGTGCGATATGCCATTCGACTTCATTATCGAAACATGGAGTGCATCACGGGTCATCAATTTGTATTCCCTGCAGTTATGCATAACAAGCCTGAAATCCTTCGGGGCATCAAGGATCGTGATATTTAACCCTACTTTGACAGTTAAAAAATCCTATTTATCGAGTATGTCTACTTTTTTGGCAGGAAAATCAATTTGACAGTAACAAAAAATTAACTCTTCATCTTAACTTTTTGCCATATTATTTCTTCATTTTGCACCAAAATCTGCTTATTTATCCCGTCAAAATTGGCGAAAATATACTTTTTTGACTTGTTCACTTCAAAATTCACTGTAACTGTCAAATGCCGACAAATGACGCCCTCCTGATTTCTACTTTGAACCATCATTAACTTTTTCCTCCATTTTGTTATATTCCTCGATTATTGCTATGTATTCCTTAACAAGGTATTCACTCATTTCAAGAGTTCTGGCAATCTCCTGCGGGTTCATACTCCCGTACAGGGTTTTAACCTTCTTAAAAGCCATGATATACCTATCACATGCCTCCTCTGTATGGCCGGTTATTCTTGAAATATCAGGAGTAGGTACGTTCTTCAGATAATGACCAATAATGATCCTCTTATGAGTAATCGCCCTACCGATATCATGTATTGTGCCTCGATAAGGCAACACTGCCTGGTTCTCTATCTGATACTCTCTGATATCTCTACCTATAGTTCCAATACTAACACCGAGCAATTCTGCCACATCAGCCTGGGATAGAACACCACTCTGGGCATATGCTTCTCTGAGAATTCTTGCAACTTTGAACTTTCTGAGTTCCTTATGGGAAAAGCCATTAGCCCTCATATTCCTGTCCTCATCATGCACGACAGACAGAATTACGGGTGTGATTCTTGTTTTCTCAAGAGTTTTACCATAACTTTGTTTCTCATCCTTGCATACTGCAAACCAGACTGTTTGCCCGGGTTCAAGGTTCCAGGCATCACGATTATATTCCCTGAATAGTTTGAGAACATCTTCGGTGAACATTTCCTGAACCTTATCTCCTCCAAGGAATTTGTACTCAGAATTGAGGAGGGATTTGATTGCTGAGGCAACACCTTTCCCCCCATTATTGGGTATCACAGGCTCAATCCCCCTTTTTTAGTTTCTTTGGCTTCTACTTCAATTTTCGTAGGTGAGAGGATTTGTTCAAGCCTCTCATATCCGATATCCCTGTATTTTTGATAGAGCTCAAAGTATTCTCCTACTACTTTTTCGGTGTTATTGGTAAGTTCACGTATTTGATCTGAAGTAAAACCCTTGCTTTGCAGCATGATTACTTTGGAGAAACCAACGAGATATCGTTTTATTGCATGTCCAGTATGCCTTGTTCTACGCTCGATCTCTGTGTATTCATAGCCCTTCAGGTATAGCTCTACGATCCTGGTCTTATGCGATATAGTGGGACCAATATCTTGAATAGAACCTCGTGTGGGGATATCGATTCCCTGCTCTCTGAGTTCTTTCATATCCCGTTGTATAGTACGTCGGCTGCTAGTGAGCAATAGTGCAAGATCTTCCTGAACAAGAAGACCTCCCTGATCATAAGCCTCGGATGCAAACCGTATCAACTTATGCTGCCGTAATCCTTGAATCCCTTTTTTCTCCAAAACCTCTGCATCGTCTGGATGGGAAACTGTAAGTCTTACAGGTATTGTTTTTATCTTGTCTAACTGCTTTCCTGGCGACTCATCTTTACTGACAGCATGATAGATTACCTGGCTGTCGTCTCGTAGATTGCCATAATTCTGATCGATGAATTCATGCATTAACTGTACAAGTGATCTACAGGTTGCTCTTGGAAAACCGTATTCGACCTCTAATTCATGGAAAAGTTGCTGTTGGGCAGTCTTTATCCATACACTCTTTAATTCGCTAACTCCATCCTGATTTACCGACATGGCTATGCCCCAAATATAGATTTTTGTACTTCTACTTATAGGGGTCGCCTTGTGGCGCAAACGTAAATTCATCAAGCTGTTTTTTATGAATTTTGTCGAAGTATTCTTCAATTCCTTGATCTCATATCGTATCAAAGAAATAAACAATTGAGCTAAAAACCCTATGATCAATGCTCCATAAATGCTATCATCCGACCATACACGTACCGGTTTTATTTCAATCTCATTTTTCAAAGAATTAAAAATCTTTTCGATTGAATCCTTCTTTCTATAAGTTTGCAAAGCCTGGGCAAGTGTCAAATCCTCACTTGATTTAATGCAGAAAAATCCTTCACGACCATTAATAATTATTTTTTCAAGAAGTTTTAATGCTTCCTCTTCACTGAGTTCTATGAGTTTGGTTTGATAAGAATAAGACACATCAATGAGCACATTATTAATACGGAACTTCTTTGGAAGCTGTTTCTTATTATCGATCGATTTTTGTATCTCTTTAGCTTCTTTTAATTTCTGCAATGCTTTTCTTGCCCTGGATTTTAGCTGATCTTTCTGCAGACTCTCTGAAAAATAAAAATAATCTATGCTGCTTGGTTTAACAAATTTTATCCCGTAAACTCCTTTTTCAGCATCAATAATTTCAGCTTTGGATTTATCGAATTTTTTGATCCGTTTATCATCACTTTTATTCAGCTTCTTAGATGTCAGGTACTTCATTTTGTCCGCAAGAATGAGGTCAATATTTGTTTTACTATTGGCTCCTTTATCAAAAGTTATTAATGAGCCAGGCTTGAGCTTGTCCTTGATTTGTTGATATGTAGCAGCAAAGTGTTTCATATCATTGAGATTTCCTTTGTTTACAGTAATTCCAATAGGAATATTGATTGGACCTGAAAGTTCACTTATGCCGACAGTTAGTTGTTTCTTGTCTGGCCTATGATCTCTGCTATACCCATATTTTCCCAGTTTACTTTTATCGCCATAAAGAACCAAACTTGTCCAATCCATATTGACATCAGTATGCTCAAAATTATACTTCTCGAATAATCGATCCTGGATGTCTGAAATTATTTCTTCTCTATTCTTGCCTATGGTTTCGAGTGTTCTGAAGAGTGTCCTTTCTTCGAATTTCTCAAGATTAAAAGTTTCAAGGACTTCAACTCGATTAATCCATTCACTGGCTTTACTTATGCTGAGATTTTCAGTTAGCTTATAACTCAAAATAGACTGGATGAGAGAGTTTATGTCTCTACCTTTCTTTTTGTATTTCTCAAAAACACCTGGAAGTTGTAATTTTTCATATATGTTTCCTACAGCAAGAATTGTTCCAATCGGAAAGCATATATTCTCATTAGGGATTATATCATATGTCCTCAGTTTTTTTTGGTATTTCATCAATAACAAACATGCTGAGGACTATCATATTATTTACCTGTCAAACTCAGGATTTAACGATAATATCTTCTCAATAGCATTCCAGCATTTGGTTAATTCCTGGATATTATCAGGATTCTTTTTCAAAAATTGCACTGTCACATGCAACGGAATCTTAAATGTTACAGATGCTTCTGCCTGAATAAGCTTAAAAAGCACTTCATCGAGAACAACGATCGACATGAAACCATTTAATTCCTTTTTCTGTACTCTTTTTAGAAAGCCTTTGCTCTCATCAAAGTGTTTTTCCTTGAATGCAATAAAAAGAAAAATATTGGCATCGATGTATATATTTGTCCCTTTTGGGATATCCGATAATGGCAATCAATACCACTCTTCAGATTCTATCAGTTTATCTGCTTCACTCTGTTTGATCTCAATAATGCCAGTGAGATCATCAACAGGGTCAGAAGAAGCTTCAACTATCAATTTATTATTTACAACGGTCATCTTGATTTCTTCTCCAGATTTTAATCCCAGCATATCAAGGATTTTATCAGGGATCTTAATTTGTTTGTTCTGATCTATTCTGCTATGAGAGACTTCCATGTGATAATCAATCAAAATAAGGCGTTAGACAATAATAAATCTTTACCATGATCAAAATAATCCAATCTCCCGTAGAAAAGGAATAGTTTACAGATTTATTTTTCCTGATTTTTTGATTTTTAATTCCTGTGGATTTAGTTTACGTATATAATGATGACGAAGAAGCAAGCACGGCCTCAAAGAAGGTTTATGAAATTACCGATTAACAAATAGATCGAAAAAGAATAATTTCGAGATCCATTTTTGTCCGTTTTTCAAGTTAAAATGTGTTATTAAGCCCGATAAGTTTGGCATGAAAGTTCATGTTCCTACCTCAGACTGTTCGAAAAGTTAATGTTTTTAAGAAGAAATAAGTCCTAAAAACCTCTAAATCGAAAAATAAGGTGGAACTGGATTTCTATTTTAATGCTCTGATCGATATTTCGAATATTCTTCTATTTTTTCTCGGACTTTTCCCTTCAAATCGACTTTTTCAAGTTCTCCTGGTAATATAACCAAGCACGGATACTCAGGATATTTGTCAAAATATGAATTCTGGGTTATGAAAAGTGGCATTATTATTGTTTTGGGGAATTTTTCCTTGTAAGCTATAATGTAGTCATCCATTTGCTGTCTTGCCTCTTTTCTTGCTTCTTTCTTGTTTAAACTTGAATTTTCAAAATACTTGATCTCAGTGATTATTATGATCTTATTGCCACCTATAAAGGCAGATAGTTCAATATCCGGGGTTAAATAAGATCCATTGTTGATCCTGATAATTGGAAATAGATCAAGACGGTAATCATTGGATTTGTCAAAAGATAATTCAAAAAACCTTTTTATTAAAAATTCATACGCAGAAGCTTTATTTTTGACATCAGGAATTTCAATTGGGCTTTCACAATATTTGTATAGATTTTCTAACATTATATTATATTTTATTCTAATATTATTTTAATTTATCCAACTAAAGACAATAAATTTAAATAGTTTGCATACAAATGTATGCACATGCATATTTATACGAACTATACAACGGAGGTCTATGTCATCTAAACGCACGTCAATTGCAATAGATTCAGAAACAAAAGAAGTCCTCGACTGGTCAATGCCACAGGAAAAGACCAGAAATTTTTCACAACATACTCGCAAATTACTCGAGATATTCCTAAATTCCCGAAAAATTAGGCACTATAATTAGCTCTTTTTGCCATAAGCATTTCTTCTCCTATCGAAATAATTTTTTAGTCACCGCAATATATTTATATTTATAGTGCCTAATATAGGCATTATGAGCTTTATCAGATATAAAAAATTTGGAAATAAAGAATATGCCTATGAAATAACTGCCTACTGGGATCGAGAACAAAAAAAATCTCGTCAGCATCCTAAATATCTTGGCGTTGTAATTGATAAAGAAGCCAAAATCTTCAAAAAGAAGGAGAAAAAGATCGAGGAAGAAAAATTAATTCTGGATTTTGGAGATACGTTCATTCTCAATGAATTCATGAAAAAAACAATGATAAGAGACACTTTATTCAAAGTTTTTGGAGGTAGGACTGAGTATCTGTTGGCTCTTATTTATTATCGATTATGCTATCCTTCCGCAATGATGTATGCCAAAACTTGGTATCAGGGGAGCTATGCCAGATTGATATCCAAGGATCTCGATTTGTCTTCCCAGAGAATAAGTGAATTCCTGAAAGCAATAGGTGAAGAACACCTCCAAAGGGAATATTTCAAGAATCACATATCTTTGCTCGCTATAACAAATGAAGGCATCATAATTGATGCAACTTCTATGCCAAACCAAATTCATTTTCCATTCAACACATGGGGATATAATGATGGCGGAATAGACAAACAGATCAGATTGCTATTTGTGATTGATAAAAAGAGTTCTCTGCCACTTTATTTCAGATATCTCCCAGGAAACATCGTTGACGTATCGTCTCTCACTACGACAATAGAAGAACTCAAACAATATGAAATCAAGAGTAGTTTTGCTCTTGTCGATGCTGGATTTTACTCTGAAGATAATATTAAAGAATTAAATTTAGGAGTTATAGATTTCCTAACACGATTGCCGTCAAAAACCAAATTATACAAAAACCTTATCAAGGAGGCTATGCCTGATATTGAAACATTCAAAAATGCTGTGAAATATGGGGACAGAATTCTGTTTGTCAAACAAAAAAAAGTAGATCTTTTTGGCAAGGAGGGGTATGCCCATATTGTTCTGGATCCTGAAAGAAAAGGTAGGGAAACAAAAAAGCTGCTAATAGATGCAATTGAGGATAAAGAATCTGACGAAGAAAAAGTCGAATTTGAACTCTTGAAAAGTGGGGCAATGATTCTTGTTTCTTCATTTGAAATTGAAAAAAAAGAGGTTGTTCCTCTTTATTATATGAGACAAACAATTGAAAAATTGATCGGGTTTGCCAAAGATGATCTGGATCTAATTCCTTTGAGGGTTCATAGAGAAGAAACGTTAAGAGGCTACTTGCTCCTGATATTTATTACGTTGACAGTATTCGCTCTAATGAAAAAAGAGATCGGCAGCGATTATACTGTGGAGGAAACTTTGCTGACTATGAGAAATTTGAAATGCAAAGTTTATGACACAGAGTTGATTGTTCAGGAACTGGCTAAACAACAGAAAGAAGTTGTTGAAAAACTAAATATCATAGTGCCTAAAAAGATGGGAATTTAGGATATTCCATGATAAAGAATGGCCGCAGCTCCTCAAACGGGTCAGAACAGATAAGCTAATATGTGAAAAACATGGAAAACCATATACTCTGATCTGTAAGGATTGTGAAGTAGCATTATGTCCGAAGTGCAGGATCGAGCCACATCTGGACCATCAACTGCAGTTTTTCTGCAGGATCCATCAGGTGGGCTACCAGACAACATGTATGTTATGTGAACGTGATAGGTGGGAAGGAATTGTCGATATTCCAATGATAAATGCAGATGACCTAAAAGAAGAAATGGATAATTGCATCTGCATAGATGTCCGGGGAGATTCAGAATGGGAAGAAGGCCATCTTCCAGGTTCCCATCATATTAAATGGGTTGATATCCGGCTCAAGAACTCTGATGGATATAAGCGTCTCATGGATCTTGTCAAAGAACACAGAAATGAGCGGTGGATATTCATCAGTCAGGGGAACATTAAGGATATAAAACCAGGCAGATCTGCCAGGGGATGGCTCGCTGCGGCGGATCTCAAAACAATGCACCGTCTTGAGAATGTTGCATGTCTGGAGGGGGGTTGGGTATATTTCCATTCAAGGAACCCGGACATTGTCGAAGATCACAGGTCGAAGGGTTCATGTCAGATATGTGAATTTCACAGGTGATATAATGAAGCCGAAAGTGTACATTGACGGAGCGAATGTTGCCTATAAGGATAATAAAACGATATGTGCATTCCGCATCGATACTGCGTTAAATGAGATGCAAAAACTCGGTTTTGAGCCACATGCGCTTCTGCCGAGTTATATGGAAAAGAAGGTAATTGATCTGCATGTTCTTAATAAACTGGTTTCGGAGGAGCGGCTTTCCTTTATTTCAAACAATGATGATGAAGCCCTTATTACCATTGCTTATGAGAAGGATGCATTCATACTGACTAATGACAGGTTCAAAGACCATAAAGACAAAGACTGGTGGTCACGAAAAATTGAGGACTGGCTAAGATCCAGACTGATTACTTATGAGTTCATAGAAGGAGATCTCTCAATCCCGATGAGTATGCGAAATCGCCTATCAAGATATTTGAAAGAATCTACGTCACAGCGGATGTCAGTATACGAATTTAAAAAGAGTGCCACAAATGGCGGAGCTTCATCCGAAACCCCCATTGAAGCTTTTCCTGAACCTGTCCAGAAATTGTTAAAATTGATTCGGGAAACACCTGATGTAACGACTATTTCAGCACTGGGTTCACAGTTAAAGAAAACGACCGGATATGGACCTAATGACCTATTCGGTAACAGTAGGCATACTGCAAGGTTCCTTAAATCCAGGGGATTTTCTGTAAGACAAGCTGATAACAATCTCTATGTGGAGGGGGTTGCTGAATGAAGATACTTGTTACAGGAAGCAGCGGACTTATTGGAAGTGCGGTCTGCCCACTTCTTGAAGAGTACGGATATATTGTACGCCGATTTGATATACAGCCGCCATCATCAGAGATAGGCACCACATATTTCAGGTCTAAAGAACTAACTGACGGCAAGGACAGAAGACGTGCGATAAAAGGGATAGATGGAGTAATCCATCTGGCGGCGGTATCCCGTGTGCTCGATGCAGAACTTGACCCATCAAAATGCATTGATGTCAATGTCAGGGGAACCATGGAACTCCTTCATGACATTGCTAAATTGGACAATCCTCCCTGGGTCATTTATGGTAGCAGCCGTGAAGTATATGGAACCTCTTCAAAAATACCAGTATCAGAGGACCAGCCATTAAAACCAGTGAATATCTATGGCATGTCTAAGGTCGTGGGAGAATATCTGGTAAGCAATTATTCAAGATTGACAAAACGCCCGTCAGTAATTTTCCGTTTTTCCAATGTATATGGTTCCGTATATGACCATAGTACAAGAGTGATCCCGGCGTTTGTCCGTGCCACTGTCACAGGAAGTGCTATCCGGATTGAAGGAGAAGACAATATTTTTGATTTCACTCATGTGGACGATACTGCTAATGCAATTCGAGCTGCGGTGAACCTTATTGAAGATGGAAGATTGGCTGGCACTGAGGTGATGAATGTCGCATCTGGTCGGGGAACGACCCTGATGCAGCTTGCAAATCTTGTTAGAACGATATCTGGCGTAGATATTCCTATCATTAAGAAGAAACTGCGTGATTTTGATGTAAACCATTTCATTGGTGACCCGTACAGGCTTGAGAGTCTGCTTGGCGTTCGCTGCAAAATACCGCTGTATATTGGCATTCAGCGTTTGTTGAATGATTTTAGAACTGACATTAACAGAACTGGATATATCACAGAAATTCCTGGAAAAATGTCCCGAAATATGATCAATGCAGTGAGACAGGAGGTATCTCTGTGAAGATACTTGAAGTAATTCATGGATATCCGCCGTTATATAATGCAGGATCTGAGGTGTATACCCAGACAATTGCCCGAGGGTTTGTCAAGGCGGGTCATGAGGTTGCAGTATTTACGCGTGAAGAAGATCCGTATCGTCCAGATTTCGATATCAGGTGTGATCATGATCTCCAGGATCCCTCCATAAGGGTATATTATGCCAATCATGCCAGGTCTCGTGACAGATATCGGCATGTTGGAATGGACGATGCATTTATCTCAGTATTGTCGAATGAAAATCCTGATATCGTCCATATAGGGCACCTTAATCATATTTCCACTGGCATCCCTGAGATTGCTGCCAGATCAGGTGCACTTGTGGTATATACGATCCATGATTTCTGGCTTGCCTGCCCGCGCGGGCAGTTCATTCAGATGGGACTGGGGGAACCGGAGATATGGAAATTATGTCCTGGTCAGAATGACCTAAGGTGTGCTGTCCATTGCATGTCAAGGATGTGGGGAGGCGTTCCAGATAAGAAAGAAGATGATATTGCATATTGGACAAAATGGGTGGAAAACCGTATGTTGGAGATCCAGCATCAGATAAAACATATTGATCTATTCATCGCACCATCAAAACATATACGTGAACGGATAATCACTGAACTCGGTATTGATCCGCACAAAGTGGTATTGGAACCATATGGTTTTGATATTTCCCGTCTGACTGGGAGACAGCGCGTGCAGGAAAAAGGTGTTGTTTTTGGATATATTGGACGCATAAATGCATCAAAGGGAATAGATCTACTCCTGAAGGCTTTTGGCAAGACCAAAAGTGATGCACAGCTTCGTATATATGGAAGAGACTCTTTTCCTGATAGCTCGGCATTAAGGCGGATCGAACGTGGTCTTGAACCAGATCGAAGGAGCAGGATCAAATGGCTGCCTGAGTACAGGAACGAAGATATAATTACATCTGTTTTCAACCATATCGATGCCGTGGTTGTTCCATCTATCTGGGATGAAAACTCTCCCCTGGTCATCCAGGAAGCGCAGCAGGTGGGGATCCCGGTGATCACGGCAGACCATGGAGGCATGGCTGAACTTGTTGAGAATGGCGTTAACGGTTTTCTCTTCAAGCACCGGGATGCCAATGACCTTGCAAAGCAGCTGCAGGATGCTATTGATGATCCAGATCATCTCATTTGCCTTGGAAAGAGAGGATATCTTAATTCCAAAGATGGCAATATCCCTGATATCGAGGGACATGTTGCCCGCATGATGAACTTATTTGAGAAACATCTCTCACAAAAAGTGCTGCGTAATAGAAGTGATGTGATTTGTTTTGGAGGTGAATCTGATGAATACAAGTCCTCTATCAGGTCCTTGGAGAATTACATTTGATACGAATCCGGATGATTGTAACCTTAATTGCATAATGTGTGAAGAGCATAGCGAATATTGTGCGGACAATAATAACCGCAAAAATCGGCGACAACATCGACTAATGGATATAGAGTTGATACGTCAAACAGTTGAACAGATGGCCCCCAGGGGATTGCGTGAGATGATTCCTTCAACTATGGGTGAACCTCTGCTCTACAGGTATTTTGAGGATATTGTCAGGATATCCTCTAAGCATGGCATAAAGATCAATCTCACGACAAATGGTACATGGCCCCGTCTGGGGCCACAAAAATGGGCTGAAATGCTTTGCCCGGTAACAAGTGACATTAAAATATCGTGGAATGGTGCAAGTCCATCAACACAGGAAGCCATCATGCCTGGTTCTTTATTTTCGCAGCGATTGGATGATATTTATGCTTTCATAAAGGTACGAGATGATATTTCCAGATCAGGTGGGAACCATTGCCGATTAACATTTCAATGTACATTTATGGAAACAAATCTTGATGAACTCCCGGATATTATCCGTTTGGCAGCGGATCTTGGAGTTGAACGTGTGAAGGGTCATCACCTGTGGGTTCACTCACCTCAAATGCAATATCTTGACATGAGACGTTCTGCTGGATCAAGGTCGCGATGGAATATGGTCGTCGAGCGATGCAAAGATGTGGCTGAGCATTTACAATTGCCTGATGGGAAGAATGTAATCCTTGCGAATTTTATCCCCCTTGCCATAGAAGGAAAGAATGTGCCTGATAACTGGGTATGTCCTTTCCTCGGTCAGGAGGCATGGGTGAACTATGAAGGACGGTTCGATCCATGTTGTGCACCGGATGCTAAACGCCGTGAACTTGGGATGTTTGGATATGTAACGGATGGCGGTATGGAAGCTATATGGAATGGAACAAAATACAGGCGTTTCGTTCAAGATCATATGAAATATCCATTGTGCAGGGGATGTAATATGAGAAGACCACCAGAGGAGGTGCGATGTCATGACTGAAAGATGGCAGATCTCGCGGGTATCTCCCTGTCGCAAATACCATGTTTTACCTGATGGGCCAATGTACAGTTTCCGGTACGAAGAGGTACTTCCATTTCATTCTCCAGGGCTTGCGCCAGCGAAAAAGGGTGGGGAATGGTTCCATATTCGACCAGATGGAATGCCTGTATACCATCAGCGTTACACGCGTACTTTTGGGTATTATGAGGAGAGGGCAGCTGTTCAGAAGGAGAATGAATGGTACCATATACTGATTGACGGTGATTCAGCATATCAGAGACGGTTTGGCTGGTGTGGCAATTTTCAGAACGGAATATGTACCGTTCGCGACTTGAATGGCTATTACCATCATATTCTGCCTAACGGGAAGGATGCATATCCTGAAAGGTATGTTTATGCAGGGGATTTCCGGGAAGGTTCTGCGGTTGTGCGCCTTAATAATGGGATGTGCATGCACATAAATGAAAAAGGCATACCCTTACAGGAGCGGACATTCTCTGATCTTGATGTGTTCCACAAAGGGTTCGCCAGAGCATGCGATGAGAATGGATGGTTCCATATCGATAGGGAGGGGAAACAGATATATCAGAAACGATTCAAAGAGATCGAACCGTTCTATAATAGACAGGCGTTGTGCAAGGATTTCACAGGGCGTATTGTCATTATCGATGAAACCGGCTCTGAAATGCTGGAGATTAATAACGGTCTGCCGTTAATTAAGGAGAAAGGGCCGAAAATATTGGTAATTGGAACGCTCGGTGCCGGGAAGACCACATTCTCGAAATATATCTCCAACAGGATGGGACTGCCATTCACTGGTATAGATGATTGCAGGCGTCGCTTTGGTGATGGCACGTTTGTTGGTGAATACAGGGCATGGACTGAGTTCATTAAGACCTGTGGTATGCCTGGTGGAACCGTTCTTGAATTCTCTGGAGGTGGACCTCATGTATTTGCCGTTCGCGGTGCGCTTTTAAATTCTGAAATGCCTATATACGTAGTCTGGCTGGACCCGCCTTTGAATATATGTATCCGGCGTGCTTCTGCAAGAGAAAATGATGTTCCTGCACCGTATGAATGGGGAGATGTCGATCATTCTACCGCACAGATTTACAAAGAGGTCGAACGGTCATGGGAAAGGGAATGGACTGTAAGTCCGAATATCCACTTTCTCCATTTAAAAATGATGAACGAAAAGTCTCTGGATGAACAATTCAAAATATTCATGGATTTCATGAGTGGTGATGCAGATGCACCCATCGATAATTATTGATCAGATAGTATCTTTTGCCAGGACGCATCCTGAAGTAAATGGTCTGGCTTTACTTGGATCCCATGCAAGAGGAGATGCCGGACCCTGGGCAGATGTTGATCTTTTTTTGTTTGCTGCACAAAGAGATGATATCGAGTATGTACTTGAGTCGTGTGTTTCATTCATGTCATCCAGAATAAAGCATGTTATCAGACCTGAACCCAATAAATGGGTGATTTTGACCAATGATAATTGTCTGAAAATCGATCTGACTGCCGTATTTGATGTTTCTGATATTGAGGTTATATACCGTGGCTCGAGGATCCCTGACCCGAAGAATGCTGTTCTTGTGGACAAAGAAGGGATACTTATGGCGGCATTTGAAACATGGTCGAAGGATAAAGAAAAATCCGATCTGTCAACACTTGTCAGCAATGAAGTGGAAAAGTTCATTGACTCATTTGAAGCATCGTCAAGATATGCCCAGCAGGGTGATGCATTCCGTTTCTATTTCAACTATAATTTGTCATTAACCCGGTATGCAAGACTTGTTCAACTGGCACAGGATAATGATGCGTTCCTTTATACACCTCGGAGATTGCTGGAAAGTATGAGTCAAAACCAGCGGAGAGCCACCGAGCGGTTATGCGCTCCTCTGGTTTTATCTGAAGCCAGACCAGTTCTAAAAAGATTAAAAGCAGAATTTTCAAGCATATACTCGAAATTATATTCCAGGCATCCAATGCTGGCGAGATCAACTGAAGAAATCGTTGTTTTACTTCAGGATATCTTAAGCAGGGACATGGTATGGAACCTGCGCGATATTTCGTGGATTGCTCCCGATGTTCTTTATGATAGCAAGCTTTTCCGGTCTTCAACATTATCAAGGTTCGAGCATGAACGGGAATATGATACTTTACTCGTAAGACTGGGTATCAGGCGAATAATAGATCTTCGCTACGATCATGAACGGGCTCGGTACCCCTATTCAGTTCATACATCAAGACAAATTGAAATTGTGCAGCTTAGCATGGGAAAGGAACCGGAGAGCCAGAAAGTTTTTGGGTTTCGTACTGGTAACACCCATTTGGATATGCTTGATAACTCGGTCGTATTCAAGAGGTTTTTCTCACTACTTGCAGAAGGGATACCTACATTGGTACACTGTCATAGCGGGAAAGATAGAACTGGGGTTCTAATCGCACTACTTTATCTTGCCATGGGAATTCCTGTGAATATTGCTCATAGGGATTTCCTTGTATCAGGTATGGATCTTACCGAAAAAGATGCGGATGAGTTTTTTGGAGGTATAGAGGAATTGGGTGGTAATGAGGAGATTCTGAACCGTCTCGGAGTAGACAAGCAGGATGTTCGCTCAATACGTGGATGGTTATTGAAATATGGGTATTCAATTTGGCTTCGATCTGTTCCGGCATTGCTGTGAAACAAATGCTCTATCTCGCGCCGATCCAGCGAAGCTAAGCGCGCACACGCACTCATCCAGGCGGCTTTTAATCAGCAGCCGCCGATAGGCGAGGAACGAGCGCGGAGGCAGGGTGCTTTGTCCATGACAGCAGTTCTAAGATCTGGACTCATGGAACTTATCAATCCCTGACGCTGCGATGCCACGCGGCCACATATCAAAGAGTCGCCCGGGGGCGATACCCCGGCGCATTCACAACGCGCAATTGAATGGACTGGTATTATTGTCCGCATGCTTAGGAAAGTCGGATAACAGTTCTGGCAATAACACTTTAATGTTCTTTGCGCTCTGGAATTTGCCTCTTAACCAGTGCCGCTTTTCGCATCAATTCAGAATGCCAAAAAATAACAAGACAATCAAAGATTGAAATTAAGCTTTGGCTGTTATATTATTATATTTATTATAAGTATCAAGAATGTTTTCACATACATATTGATGAAATAAGAAACCAGAATTATGGGCGTCACTTATTGTTTTTGCAGAATTGGGATTCTCCATGATTTTCTTGCAAAGAGCAATGTGTTCAAGTGTGGGAGTCTTATTTCTATCTATCCGTTTCAGGTATTTTAAGAATTGTCTATTAGATTCATCCCTGATCTTATGAATTCTTTTTAATTTCTCTTTCAAGAAAAGGTTCTCTGCAACAATTTTGGAATGCAAATCACCGTATTCAGTAAGATCAATTTCTTCATTCTTAATATCAATGATATCCTGAACATGTCTTTTATAAATATCAAAAGGATCTGGGTCTAAATACGATTTAAGAATCTCATTACATAGCTCACTTAGAGATTTGTTTCCTATATTTTCTTCGATCGTATTAAATAAACGTTCAACTACAGTTGTCGCAATTTTCATAAAATTACTCCATTTTTCTCAGATTAATACGATGATCCAAGTTTTTACCTCTATTCATGGATAAGATTGGGACTATAAAAGGAGTTGGAATGCGATGTGAAAGTATTCGTCTGAGCGGTAATTCGAGGACTCTATTGCTTCAGATTCTTAAGATTCTTCAACCGGTCACATGCTCATGCGCAAGCCTTGCAGGCTCAGGGAACTCCGTATATCTTAAAGTCGTCCGGGGGCGGTACCTCCGGTGCCGTTCTGGTTGCAGAGGAGTTGACTCCAATAAACCTGTTACTCGAGTTATCGAAGGTGGTTTACATTTGGCTTAAATTGCCACATGTTGAGGGCGCACTCAATTTTCTCATGCAGCACATGGAAAGAGTCCATTACAAAAACGAGTGCAACGTTTTTATATCATGAAAAAAGATGATGATATGAGGTGTGAGTATGGTAGCAATGCCGGATGACGTTATTAAAACATTTGAGAATCCCGACTGCGATAAACAAAAAGTTCTGACATGGGTGTCGACTGTGACAGAAGATGGAAATCCCCATCTTGCCCCGGTTTGTTTTGTAAAGGCGATAGGTACTGATAAACTCCTGATTGGTGTCTCTTTTATTTCAAAGACAGCATCAAATATCAAGAATGGATCCCGCGTAGCCGTTGGAAATGCAGTATATCCAAATGGCTACATGATAAAAGGAAGCGGAGAGGTAATGGATTCAGGAAAATATTTTGATGATTTCAAAGAACGTATAAACAAGCGATTTGGCGGTAAGATAAAACCGAAAGCAGTGCTGCTCGTTAGTGTAGAAGAAATATATCATCTCAAACCAGCAGAAGGTAAAAAGAGAATTGCATGATTAGTTGAAAAAAGAATAAAGGGAAAAACACGTTGAACAAGAGTGAGAGTGAATATATTAACCATTGCAGAGATTGCAGATGGTTCGATCCTGCCTATGATCAATGCTGCTTCTATGGATCAGCAAGAGCAGAAGACGCAGCTTGCATGGAATTTCAGCTTGTAAATTAGAATAGAAGATCAATCGATGAATGTTTATTTTTCTAGGAATCAAGAGGTATATAACTGCTTGGTTGGAAGAATAAAAAAAATCAAAAACAGAGGAGGTGACAAAAAATGGTCGGCTTAGAGAGTTCAATGGATAATGCAGCCAATGCTCAGAAAGTCAAAGTCGCAAAAGAAGATGCTGCGGAGAAACAGAGACAGAAAGACTTCTATGCAAAACTGAGAGCACGCACGGCAGAACAGCCAACTGGTGCGCAATACGACTAAATATAACCGAACTAAAAGAGAATCAATTGTACCTGTTCATCGGTCTCTCTTTTTTATTTTTTATTCATTTCCTTCAGGACTTCTGGTAGAGTCTATTGACTCAATTCTGTTCCATGCAGGAGCAGACACACCAATAGTAATTGGGTACTTTAAACATCTATTGAATGAAAGAATTTATATCGAAGCCTGAGATGGTGAGATATGAGAATTGAAAGTTTCAGCAAAAACGGTTACACTCCCGCAAATACGATTACACTCCCGTTACACTCCCTTACACTCCCTTACACTCCCCAATTTACTGTAAGACTCAGCTGATATAGTTGCAATTTTTTCAGAAGAATGGCTTGGTCTTGCCTTTTTATGTCTTCTTTGCTCTCTTTACCTTCGATGATTTCTTCACGTTGGTTGCTTTTGCCGCCCTGGCTTTCTTTATCCCGGTTGCTTTTCTTGTCTTAATTTTCTTCGCTCTGGCTGCCTTCTTAACCTTAACCGGTTTTTTGACTTTGGCCTTCTTTGGCTTTGCTTTGACCGGTTTAGCTTTTAAGCTTGCCAGTATTTTGTTTCTTTCTGCCCACCATGAAGATGTGGCTGATTTGACTTTTGCTTTTGCCATCAATTCACCTTCATTATAAATATATTACACACAGCATTAAACATGAGCACACACATTTCACACTGAAGCCAGAAACTTTAAATTCGGGCAAAAGAAATGATATTATGAGAGTGGAAGTTTGAAATCTTTAAAATCAAGTGCGGACATAAAACAACTTAACCCGAAAACTCCTCTCATCTACTGCTCCGTGTTTAATATAAAAGTGAGGAGCTGCAAAATGACGACATGCGAATTTTATGTAATGTGCCATGCAAAACAGTACAGGCAGCCCTCCCCCAAGAGTTCAAGTTTGACAAGTCCTGAATAAAAAAGTATGCTTTACCAGATATTACGATAGCAGCGCTACAAGCCATTTTGTTAACTCTGCAAGCCCTATATCTCGCGCCGAGGTCGCCCGAAGGGCGGGCGAGGCGCACCACCAATCCCCTCCGATAGCATACTGCAATCATGGGTTCAGCCGCCGATGTTGAGCGGAGCGAAGCTGAGGCGGCGTACAGATCATACGGTGTCCTGGATTTCTGATATCAACAACCAGAGATATTACTTTTGTGTTAAGGGTAAGGGAGAGCATTAGAAATCTCTCCCGCTATGTTCTATCCCCGGGCGTCAATGAAGTCGCTATCCTGTTCGCTGGAAGGGTATTCTTGCTGAGAAGACAAGAAGGTACTTCTTTCGTGAATGTCAACCAGAACCTATCTCTTGGACACGTAAGGTCATTGTAACGAGCGCAGTCCTTGCACCGGGAAATCACTGGACTATGCCTGGCATGATCGCGTTCAAGGAAAGGCGCAAAATGAACTAACGTCTTATGAATCATGCGGTAACCCCTCCTCATGATCCTGGAAAATTGAGCATATCCAGCAGCGTGTATGATTATATGGTGTTTTAGTCTTAGCTCTTTGATGTCAACAATCAAAGATACTACTTTTCCATTAAAGGTAAGGGAGAACATTAAAAATCTCTCCCTGCCGTGAAATCGTCCAACGTTTCCCGGTCAAAAAGGTGGGCCGGGCAGCCACAGTTATCACATCTATTCAAGTCGTTCAACAGCAGAGCAGGCATCATCTCTCCGCACTCTGGACATTCTAACCTTCTTTCTTTACTTTCCATAACAACCTCCGGCAGGGAGACAGAGACGCCGCCTCAGCCTGCGCACGTTCTTGTGGAAGCCGGCTGAGGGAGTGATGGTTTGTCGCCGCAGCGATTTTGAGGGGGAGCCCGTAGGGGAGGCTCAAAACCCTCCGGGCAAACCTTCACCCCTCAGACGGAGGGTAATCGTGTGCAGGGGGAGACAGAAAAACAAGGCGGGTACAGGTAAACATATCTGCACAGCCATCGGGGGTCGAGGAGGGTAATGCGGACGTTGGATCATTGGCGAAGCCAGCAGCTGCAGATATTCAATTGCCGAAGTGCTTAATCTCAGGCGGCAGTTCTAGGTTCTGAACCCAGTAGAACATGTCAATCCCTGACGCTGCAACGCAGCCATTTATCAGAGAGACGCACGAGGGCGATACCCCGGCGCAGGGCATGGCGTTCGAATGGGCTGGCGTTATATTAGGCTGACTTCAAGTAATAGGTTTGTTAATACATCCATGCGCTCTTTCTCATGCTCTCGAAGGCGATGGAGATCTAAAAGAACTCTGATTTTCTGAAATTTAAGCGAATTTAGAAGAACCATGAATGATACAGATAAATATCGATAGGTTTTTATCAATCAATGTTAACCATATTATGATTTGACATGAAATTCTTAGGCAGCTCAAAACTCATTAATGAAGAAATGAGTCGACTAATTAAGAAATATAAAACTGGTTCATGGGCTGTAGCTTGGGCATCAATAAATTTTGATTGTTATAAGATTTTCTCTGCACACAAAATGAAGTTTGAAAAAATAATTATCGGAACTCATTTTTATCAAACGCATCCCAATTTCATAAAAGACGTTATAGGCGAACCGAATATACGATTTGACATGAACCCAGGTGGGGTTTTTCACCCCAAGTTATATTTATTCGAAAATGACCCTAAAGAATGGGAATGTATCATTGGAAGTCCCAATTTCACGCAATATGCTTTTGAATATAATTCTGAAACTGCTATGCTGATTTCGAATAAAGACATTGAAAGTGATAATGCATATAAAGAAATAAAGAAAGTGATCGGTGATTATTGGAAAAAATCTAAAAAAATCTCAAAAGATGATCTCACCAAATATCAAAAAATGTGGGAAAGAAAGCAAAAGCCATTGAAAAAATTATCTGGTCGTTACGATGATTTAGATAAATCGCATAAATCACCCCTTGATATTGAAATAATTACAATGACATGGGAGGAGTATATTTCTAAAATCAGTAAAGATAAATATTATCAAGAACGAATTAAATTGATATCGTCTGCAAGAGACTTATTTAGAAAGCATGGGCATTTCAAAGATATTGGTGATGATGGTCGTGATAAACTTGCTGGATTGGTGGGAACTGGGATATCAGATGATGGATTAGATTGGTGGTTATTCGGAACTATGACACGTGCTTGGCAATTTAATCATGCAATAAAGGATAACAATATTCATATATCTCAAGCTTTGGACTTCATTCCATTTACTGGTGAAATAACAAAAACTGATTATGATCTTTACTATGAAGAATTCAAAAAGGTTTTTCCCAACGGTGGTTATAACACACCGACAGTAACCAGATTATTGGCAATGAAAAGACCAGATTATTTCTTATGTTTAAATAAAAAGAATTGGGATAAATTCTCTGACGAATTTGGCATTGCCCGTGATATTCGACCAGATAACTACTGGGATGCTATTGTTGAAAGAATAATTGATTGCGAGTGGTGGAATTCGGACAAACCAACAAAAAAAGAAGAAGAAATCGTATGGGCTGGAAGGGCAGCTTTTTTGGATGGTCATTTATACGAAGAATAACATCAAAACACTTTCATTCACCAGTACTGCCTTTTACCATCAACTTTTGAATACATTATAGATTCGATTTCCTCTCGTCTCTGAATTTGTGCATTACCAAGTTTTATCCTCGAGCATAGGTGCTGATGCCTCCGAACCTATTCAGGGGTCAGTGACTGAAAACGAGAGGGGTTATGTGCATCCGTTGAACGTCTTGAAACAAATTAGAAATTGCGGCGCCAAAAATGGGCACGGACAAAATGTGTCTAAAGTCTCTTAGATAACTTTATGTAAGGGGATTTACATAAAACTAAATCGTGTGGAGTGCTAAAACCTAAAATGGATAAACAAGATCCTCCTCTTTATTAAATAGTAATGTGGGAATTGCTTTTCTTTTAAGTTGAGGCACAATGAAATGAAAAGAAGATAGAATTTAAAAATGAGGTTGAATAAATGGTAGAAGAAATAAAAGTGCCGGGTATGACCAAGCTTAGTGAAGTAGAATACACTCATATTGAGGAACTTGCAAAACGTCAACTTGCAGAGCCGATGGCGGACTATGTATGCGGTAAAGCTCGGTTTAGCTGGGCATAACCATATCCCCATATAAAAAACAGGTAACAAATTTATATGCAGGTTGAGGGTTGCCTTAATTTCTATTATGCAACCCTGCAACAAAAGGGAGATTCTTTCCCTCTTCTTGGATTAGGTGACCTGTTTGATTCCCGTCTTAAAGGAAAACGTAAGAATTAAAGAAGAACCTCAGGGCGCTGTTTTTATAAACACGGTGAGTGAAAAGTATACCCTTGCATCTTCTTTTGAAGCATTTATTCTTTCTCTCTTTGATGGAACTAGGAGCATAGAAGAGGTAGCCAGTCTCCTTAAAAATTTAAAGAATAGCCCAGAAGAAAGAAAAATTCAAAATGATATTCTCATACTTGTCCATGAGAAAAGAGAGATTATAGAACTAATCAAAAGCCCACTCAAAAAAAGTAGGATTCAGATTGATCCATATAGATTTTTACTTAAACCAGATATTTTTAAGAAGCCAATGCGTTGCAATGCCCCACTGGCAGTTGACTTATACATTACAAGAAAATGTAACCTAAACTGTATATATTGCTTTGCAAATGCAAAATACACAGACAGCCAGACTAGAAATTATCGATGCAATGAAATGCGTCTTGATAGAATAAATTATCTTATTGATCAAATAGCTGAATTAGAGACTAAAAAAATAATTCTCACGGGAGGGGAACCAACCTTAAGACCAGATTTACCTAAAATTATACAACGCCTTTCGAATTATGGTATTGATGTTTTTTTAGCAACAAATGTTTATTCAATGAACGATAAATTGGCAAAAGAATTAAGAGACTCAGGGCTTACAAAAATTCAAGCCAAACTTGATGCAGCAAATCCAAAAATACAAGATAAGTTATCAAGGGTTAAGGGAAGCTATGGGAAGCTCATTAGAGGTATTAAAACCTTAAAGAAATATTCTTTCAAGATATCTGTAGTATCTATAGCTACATCTTGGAATATTAAAGAGATTCCTGAAGTGGTAAAAATTTGTGCCGATTTGGGAATAGATGAATTTAATCCTCGTATTTATACACCAGGAATATGGGCACTGCATGGTAGAGGAGGGTCCTATTTGAATCCATCATCCAATTCTATCCTCTGGCTTTATCAGAGAATTGAAGAGCTTCAAGAAGAGTATAAAGGTATCATGAATGTCTCATCTCTCGAAACTTCAACGTTTTGTAAGAAGAAAGAAAATGAAGTACCTGCATGCCCAGGCTTCATTTCCGCCTGCACAATTCTTGAGAATGGACTAGTCGTGCCTTGTGAACTTGTAGCTGATTTTTCTAATGATTTTATAATAGGAGATGCAAATAAGCAACCACTGATTGATATCTGGAATTCAGAGAAAGCCGAAAGATGGATGCTTCGCAAGTACCCTAAAATTGGAGAACCATGTTCATCTTGTAATGAATTTGAGAGATGTAAAGGAGGATGCCCTGCAAAATCCTTCATAGCGTATGGAAAACGATCGGCTGATCCATTTTGTGTTAAGGCCCCTAATCCCACCGTGATTTCTTTTCCTGAAGTTTCAACCGAGTGATGGACTACATGTGCCCCTTTATTTCACCAATAGTCACTGATATTATCTGCTTCAATGGTATCCCCCTGATTGTGCAGGCGCATCATGAATCTTAATCAGACGTGTTCCTGCATGCACTGTGCCATATTTATTAAAGAAGATGAATACTGATGAGTGTCAACTTGTCCTCTTATGCACAATGAAAAATAGGAATAGTCGGGGAGTGGCTCCTGATAAATAAGTACCTTTTACTCATTTCCCTTATTAGCGCTCCTTATTGAAAAATAGCAGTAAACAGCAGCTCCGATTCACTCCATACTGCTCTACTGTCCAAGCGCCTGCCCTTTATATACTGCGGATGATTCCGTAACGTAATTGACTGGTTTTTTGGTGATGATAGCAGGCGCCCGCTCTTGATGTTCCTGCTGCTCCAACTTTTCCGAGGCATCTGCAAGAGAATATACATTTCCTCCATTAAATAACACCGTGCCCGCAGACACTGATAAATTATATGCGCGGTAATAGATACAAATCAGTGACAGCAGACGACCGATGCTGATTTCCGACATCTAAATTCGTTGCTTTTTTAACACTTCTATTTTGAGTCTGCGCCCCTATGAAAACACCTGATATCCTTTTCAAGCTCTGCGCCTCTAATGATGACGATTTCACCCCTCCTGACTGGTCTGTGCCATCCTTGAAATCCTCAGTTTCTCAGAAAGACAGCAGACGACCGATGCCGATTCCTTCAAGCTCTCCTTTTAACCCCCTGATTCCCCTTCCGTGTTAAATGCTCCCTCTGCATAGCAATTCACGCCACTCTCACTATCCATAGGACCTCGTTACTTTCAGTTTTCAAAAAGAGCAGCAGACGGCCGATGTCGGTTTTCAACTCTGCAACATTATTCTTCAGAACCCTCCGGTTCCAGACTTGACTCTCCCAAAAGCTCCTTGATTTTCTTTTCGAGTTCAAGGCCCCTCTGGAGAACAATCTCATTCGCCCCTATTGCTTTTGTTATCTCCCTGACGCTCTGGCGGTTGCCCACAAAGAAGACACGCCCGTACTTGCTCTCGGCGCGCTTTCTCTTTTCTGTCAATATCTTTGGGTCATTCCCTCCGGCTGTCTGGTACTCAAAAGCTGCAGGTCCATCTGGCAGCCAGGCTACCACGTCAGCATCGTCATAATGGTTAACCTCCACTTTTATATCCCTTGTTATGAAGTACGCCGCTATCTGGACTACATTCAGGAAATGCTCCTTGCTCTGGTTTAATATAAGCCCGTTATCGAGTTTTTTCTTCTCTATGTATGCAAAGACCTTTCCAACCCCGATTACCCGCTGTTCCCATTCTACATGCCTCTCAGTCCTGAGTACCGTTGTATCTCCTTTTATCCAGTCACCTATTATCACACCCTGCTCCTCGGCAAACGACGCAAGTCCAGGATGAACGAAGGTATAAGCAACCTGGCGCTCCTGCTTCCCGAAAAGGATTTGCGCCTCAAGGTCTGATGCCACTCTCTGCATATGATATGTTGTTGCGTAGGGCCATCCCACAGAAACCGCACACATACCGGGTTTTGAGCATGACAGCAGGAACTGCTCGTCGCTGCTTGAAAGCTTGAAGAACTTTACCACATCATCGATGCTTTTGCCGATGTTCAGGCCATACACCTCTGAAATGAAGATATTCGCCCGCAATTCGGGACCTATGCTTGAGAGGTCGGCTAACTGCTGGGACCCGATTATGATCCTGACACCGTAGCTTCCCGCCTGCTTCAGCATCCGCGAGAACTCATCCTGGAGCCTGGTGTTCTTCAGGAAAACCCCGGCTTCGTCTATCATTATCGTGGTTTTTCTCTTTGACCTTACGTTGAACCGGAGGGCCAGGATGGCCGTAAGAAGGTAGTTCATAGCTTCCTGGGTATCTGTTGGAATTGCTGACAGGTCAATAACTGTGTACTGCTTTGTCAGGTCCACGTTCGTGGGGTTTGAAAGCCATCTCAAGATATTCCTGAGAGAGGATGTTCTGCTATGTACCGCTTCTATGGTCGCATCGTTCCCGTATCTCTTCTTATCTCTCTCCCACAGGTCATAAAGGTCAAGAAGCGTGGGCTGCTTCTCCTGCTTCCAGGTCTTCCTATTTTCCGGGTTGATCCCGAATTTTGCATATAGCTCTATCAGCGTTTCCCCAATATAGGTCATCTGCTTATGCGTCCTGTCCCCGCCTGTCAGGAGATTCAGGAAGAACTTGACTGTATTCACGTGTTCATAGAACTTCGATACCGGGTCAAACTTGACGTTTTCGTCGAATATTATTTCAAGCGGGTTTATGTTGTATTTTGTGGTGCCGTCCGGCTGCCTTCCCAGGTTAATTATCTGGCTCACATCGCTGAAGAACTCTGCCACTGCAAGATAATTGGTTGTCTGGTCGGGTTTGTTGGTTATATAGATGGCATCGTCCCCATTCAGGATGGTCCTGATCCCCGTGATGGCCATGGCCGTGGTCTTGCCTGACCTTGTGGGTCCTATCATCAAGGTATGGCTCGCCCCGAGCTTATCAAGGTCTATTATGACCTCCTGGTTTGTGTGTATGTCGTTCCCGAAATAAACGCCGTTCTCGGATACGATGTTATTGGGGCCGTTCACGAGGGGAATGATCCTTGCAAGCCCTGAGGTGGGAAGCCAGACTGATATGTTCTCATCGTAATACGGCAGGAACTGGGTGCTTTGTATGGTCTTCAGTATCCTGTTATTGGGCACCAGGTTCATTATGTTATTCGCGCTCAGGATGGCCCTGACCTTGGATATGCCTGCGAGTAATGATTCGTATGAATGCGAATAGACTGTTATTACATAGCTCACATCGAACATGTTCTCCTTCCCGTCCTTTATCTGGGCGTATAGCGCCCTGAGGTCCTCCTGGTCAAGTCCCATATCAAAGCGGGCAGTCTGGTTGTGCTGGAGGGACTGCTCGTTCCCTGTGATCGTGTTCATCCCTTTTTTTATTTCAAGAAGCGCTCTTGGCGAGTCTATAGGGTATATTGACTGGTCTATCCTGATCATATGTTCTTCGCTTGCCGAGAGCCTGTAGAGCTGGGTAAGTATCTCAGGCGATATAGTGGGCGGGAACCCGCTAACTCCACCCACAGGTATCCCAACTATTATGCAGGAAACGTACTCTGTATTGTTGACCAGTAGATAGTCCGCGTTTTCTACTATCGAACCCTGCATTATCTGGCGAAGCATGTTTCCCCAGACTGCTTTCTCCCCGTGCAGTGCTGGCATCTTGTTCGCGATAACCTGATGGCTTGTATTGTCGTTTGCGAATATGTTGTAGATAAGGCCAGGCCTGGTTATTACTGCTGCTGTTGTATGGGCTGCCTGGAGCCTGTTTAGCACCCCGGGCAGAAGCGTCATCATGAAGGTCTCGATCTCTTTTTGATTGGATGTTACACCTATGAAGAGCCTGACAGTCCAGTTCGTTGTCTTTGGCGTTCTTGAGGACAGGTCATGCAGGGAATATAGCAGAGCTTTCTGGTTATGCGACCTGCGCTTGTTTATTTGCTCCATTACCATCTTCTCTACCGGGTTTATATAGGGTATCTGCGAGCTGGCGCGTACCTTCAACAGTATCTTGGGCTGGATAGAGTTCAGGAACCCGCAAAGCCTTGATATGTTAAGTGAAAGCTCTTCGTCATCCAGCCAGCGTGTTTCGCATCCTATTACGACCCCGAACCTGTTCTTTCCGAAATCGATTATGCCTGTTTTTGATATCCCTTTTATGGAGAAGGCATAAAGCTCAGATATCTGCTTATCCGGGCTTACTACGCTTGAATATCTGTTCAGGCCCCTGATGGTTCGTATCCTGTGCTTGAACATTATCCTTGATTCTACGAGCACTTCATGCGTCCTTGCATACTTCCAGAAAAGACCCCATATTATTATCAGGGCGGCTATGTTCAAAGTCAGCGCTATTGCCCCGCGTCCCGTGCCTATTATTATGGTTGTCAGGATGGCGCACACGAACATTACCTTTACCTGGTCCCATGACAGCTCTATCGGGCCTAATTGCAGCTTGTCAACGATGTATCTTGGCGGCAAAGGAATTATGATCTTATGTGGCTGCTCTGCGTTCATTTTAACAAACCTCTCATCTTATCTCCTTCCGTACACGGCTCTGCTTACTACCATGTACTTTAACGGACTGATGAACGGGGATAATATCGGATACAGGATGCACGCTGTTGTGAATATGAACGCCACAAGCACGACGACAAAATAGATACCTATGTTCTTGTTGAACGGTTCCGGGAATCCGCTCATTATACTGGTTCCTCCCACCAGTATCAAGGTCATAATAAACCTTGAGAACAGCATCACTGCCCCATAAGTGAACAGCATTGTCGCAAATCTCCTTGTGGGTGAGAAGAACGCAGCTGCGGCTATCAACAGGAAGAACGCTGAAACCAGGCCCACAATAAGGTATCTTACATAGAGCGCCAGGATCAATGCCACATTTATTATTGAGAACATAAGATAATCAAGTGCATCTGTTGGTATGTAGGCGACCAGGTCCATTGTCTCAATGTATGCCGACTTCGAGAGGATCCATTCCAGGGAGAATATCCACTGCAATCCGTACAGGTAGAACGCCCATATTAACGGGGCAAATACTGCTATCTCGATATACTGGTTCCTCCAGGCCCCATTTTCATTCCCGAAGGAGCTGCTGTCTGAGGCCTCCCGCATTACACCTATGCCACCAACCAGAAGGAATATTATATAGAATACGAAGAACCAGAACGCTGTGAAGTCTTTCTCTTTTTGGACCGCGGGATTTGTTAAAAAGTTATTCTCCTGCTGCATCATGCCTGATATTACGGATGTTGCGTTAGAGTCGTTCACACCTACTGATGTATAGAGATTATCGGCCTGCGTTTCCAGTATCTTATCGAACCCTTTTGCTATCAGGTCTGGTATGATTTGCGTTATCGGCTCACTCGGGATGGCTACACCTAGAATTGAAGTATTTACTATAACCAAACACGATGCCAATATCAATAAAATTCGTCTCATTCAAAACCTCGAAGATTTATGCATAATATATATCCCTGTGAAAAATATTAGAACTAAATATATAACAGACCATACACCTGGCTGTATGTTTGTTTCCTTATTTTCATGATATACCATCTCGCTTCTGAAGTCGATGTTAAGTGCTGGCCCGTATGCGGTGTCAAAAATAATGTCTGTTATTTCGTCATCTCCCATTATTGGATCATCCCTCCAGTGGTATATCCCGGACCCTGTTTTTTCCCAGACCGATAAAAGCGTCAGGTTCATGAAGAAGGTTCCTTTTGTTGTTGTTTCTATCCTCCCGATCTTCCTGCGGTGCATTACCGAACCGTTTCCTGTTGTGATCCTGTATGCGATTATCCCCTCATCCATGTCCCTGAACTTGATAATTTCCTTGGGAACAACCCCCCTGTACTTCTCAATTGTTATTGCCTGCTTTGTCGGAAATATGAACTGCGATGGCGATATTTCCCTGTCCTCGAAAGTTGCTGACTCCGAATAGTAAGAAGTGCTGCACGACACACCGCTGTCATCTTCGTCGCCTCCATCGCCTCCGTCTTCCAGTTTCCAGACTCTATTTTCCCTCTTTTCTCTGTCTGAGTCTTCTGGATAGTAGATAAGTCCTCCGCCGCTATCTGCTGCGCTGCACACGGTCTGGGAGTATTTGAGTTCTATGGACAGCACAGCTACGGTCTGGTTGCCCGATATCGATACCGCGACGTTCTTTGTCATTGAGTCAATGCTGCACCCTTCACAATCAAGATTGGCCCATGCATCATACTGCACTATTGCATAATCTGCAGGGCTGCCTGGCACGTAATCAGTCCCGTTATCCCTCGTCATCTGCCTGAATCCCACTATGTCTATCCATCCTGTTATATGGCCTGAAGTCTGGATACTCTTCTCTGGTATTCCGGGTGAATAAGGCAGAGCATCGATGTTGTGGATATATGTCTCGTTAATGTCCTCAAGTATCCCCGCCTGGCCAGGCATAGATGATATGAACTGGATCAATACCAGCCAAAGAATGTAATGCCTATTTTTATGAGCAATACTATCGCCACCAAGGCATACAGAACATGAAGCATTGCGTTCTGGGCATGAGATCTTTCTCTGGGGTCTCCCATTGTAGTCGAGTTTGACATGAGCCATATCCCGGCTTTTCCTGTGAACACCACGTATGCTACTAAGGTCACCACAACAAGAGCTCCCAGCACAAAATTGAGCGTATTCTGTACATCAACACCCTGATCTGCAAGCCAGGCACGTCCCATTCCGGGCTTCATTAATTCGCTATCGTTTGCTGCCGACGCCATACCTCCAAGCAATATGAATGCCATTAATCCCACTATATAGACTTTCATAATTCGCCGAGATTACCTAATAGTTTATATAACTTGCTCTGAAAATTTCCTCATCATGGAAGAATTTATTTAAAGTTATGCACGAGAACGATATAGAGGGATATGGTCATTTCAGGAAGAAAAGAATCATCTAATGAAGATTTACAATTAATATCTGCTATATATTACTTATAGCTTAACGGAAGCGCAGTTATAAATATACCAAAAGCACCAAAAGGTTTTGATGTAGGATTAGGACAAGGCGAAGAGCTTATCGCAAAATAGGATGGCTCTAAGATTATCTCTGTGCCACATAGAAAGGTGAATTTTGAATGAAGATTGAAACAATAATTATTGGAATGCTGATTGTATCCCTTTCCGGGTGTATCAATTCTAACGTATATCCAGGTACCTTTAAGTTAGGTGATCCTCCCACTCAGACTCTTGAGCTCAGGGATGATGGTACCTATCTTCTTATTCCTGTTGATACTAAATACATTGAAAAAGGTTCTTACATAAAAAAAGGGACTAAAATAGAGTTTACGGATGCTCTCGGTTTTACCGAGATTATGACAATCACAGACCAGGGACTTGAAGGAGCTAAAGGAAATCTTTGGGTAAGAGTTCCTAAAAGCTAATAAGAGGCATTGTACGAGCGCGATTGTAGTCAACTGGCGATAACTGCAGGTGGATATCAATCCTGTCTACCCCCGGAATCTCTAGCAATCTGCAGATCCCTGTATGATTCCCTCTTATATAGAGACTCCCAGGCAGCCGGATAAGCCTAGCCCTATCTCCTGTGACCACAGGATCTATCGGGACAAAATATGGTGAATCTGGATTCGCGGTGAGATTGTCTATTATCCCTTTTCTGGTTTCAGGACTGAGTCTTGTTGCATTATAGTCCTGAACATGGACATGATACCCCCGTCTTCCTGAAAACGCGAGTAAAATCTGCTGAAATCCGTATACATACCTCATAATATTCACCAGCTTCAAAGCATAGAAGTATGCTTCTTCTATGGTCTGAGTGAGAAGCATATCGCAGTCAATATCAAAAATAAGGTCTGCGCCTACGCGGTATTTCTTTTTCTCATCCATAGGCACTATACCTGGGTGCTGGTAGTACGCGCCTGAAAAGAACACTTCCTCAGGAGCGAATGAAACAAGGAATGTTCTGAGTTCGCGGATATGCCAGAAAGCCCAGTGCCTGAAGAAGCGACCGTTCTTGACAAAGGCAAATTCTCTGTACTCAATCCTTGGCGGTTCGTAAACCGGATTGAGCACATAGTAGTCAGAAATCCTGACTGGCATAGCCAAAAAAGATGACTAAGGTCATGTCGTGTCCCCGCCCATAAGGTTCTTTGCCGCCCTGTTCTTTGGCTTCGCATCCACGATCTCAAGGAATGCCCCTGCAGGCATCAGTGCTATGTCACTCGCCCTGGTTTCAAGCTCGACCTGATTCTCCGGTTCTGGAAGCTGCCTGGCAGTTGCCGTGAGCGCATTCGTGAGACCCCACTGCGTGTAATCTTTGTCTTCAAGGAAGTTCTTGAGGAGCATCTCCTTTGTGGTTTCAGTGAGTCCTATGTGGGTCACAATATTATCGACTGCCTGTACTGGAGCAGATACTGGGGTTTCTGCATTGCTTTTTAATCTGGCTATTATCGATTCAAAGCTTGCAGGATCGAAGGTGTTCCTTATAACATCTCGAACAGCACTCCAGATAGCTTGGTTCTCATGGTATATGGTCTCGGACGACCAGTTAAATTCGCCTTCCTCTTTGCGCCTGCCGAGATGGACCCGTGAATAGCCTTCTGAAACTATCAGTCCATTCGTACATTTGAGCCTCAATACAAAAGGCTCTATTGCGAAGCGGGAGGCTCCCACCTCGGAATTCCTGAGGACAAGCCCACCCTGCACAATATCGCCCGGACGAACCTCTCCCTGCAGCCGGGGAGTGACCGCTTTTACGAACAGGTGGGATTCCGTGAGATTCAGTTTATGCACGTCTGCTCCTGCCTTTGCGAACTCATCCAGCGCCAGGAACATAAGGTCGTAGTTGTCAAGCACCCTGTACCTGTCGCTCAGTATTGCTCTGATATTCCCATCCAGGATTCGGATCATCCTCTTATCCTCGGTCGGCAGCCATGTGTTGACGTTGTCCGCAAGGAGACCGAAGTTCTTTGTATCAAGCATCCTGCTGTAGTATTTCTGCGGGATCTGGACCTTCTCCGCAAGCTGTCCGTGCGCCCACTGCGTCAGCGGATGTCCTCCGTACTTCGGAACATCTATCACCATGCGCTCCGGCTCTGCGACAGCTTTGATGCTGCGAGAGTCAACGATCAGGTCTTTCCTGGTCTCCCTCTGCCTTTTCAGTTCCTTGAATATGGGAACGAGCTCCTGGTGGCTCATTCAGATCACCTTCCCCATAGATCTCAATTTCTCTTCAAAACCTATCATTACAGCAGCATATCCTTCCCAGTTTATTTTGCCCTGTTCAAGGAGTTTCTCGCCAACGATTCTTGCCTGTCTGAAGGCCGTTGATATATCTTTTAAAGATTCCATATTCAATACCTCTGAATCCGGCTTCCTGCCAGACCGAGGATTGATTTTGAACTGATAACGCCGGATTTTAGGCGGTGTGCGCCGACCCTGAGCGATAGCGAAGGGGAAAATCTGGCATCAGCCGTAGCCTTCGTTTAAAAATTATTGAGTCAATCCATTATTTCAGCGATCTTTTCATTGATGGCGAGATCATTGACCGCGGTAAAATTGTCAACTACTGTCCTGAAATCCTCCTTCGCGGCAATTATGGCGCCATCATCATCTCTCTGCCTCTGATATTTTTTAATCAGGGCAGTTGCCAGTAGCAGCTCAAAGATCAAATTCTGCGTATCGGTGCTGAGACCATCTTTGAACTTGATATTGAAATTAAAAACGACTTTTTCTTTTTTCGATTTAAGCTCCTTGAATATCGCTCTGCATATCTTCACTTCAGGATAATCTTCGGGATACTTCTCCTCACCCTTTTGTCTCCTCTTCTGCAATCTAGCTGAAATGGTCTTTAATCTCTGCTCATTGATCTCTAACATTATCTTGAGGCAGCGCCTTTCAACCTCCACATTACCTATGTCGGCGACCGCTGTGAACCACCAGGTTAGTCTGGGAGGAACTTTCAGGATCTCACTTTTGCACTGGATGTTAACAGTCTCATGTTCTATCTGTTCCTGGAAATCACTGATGCTGTTCTTGAATATCATCTTGAAATCATCTGACATTTGCATATCATCGGAAAAAAAGATCATATCTGGATGAATCGAATCTGAATAAAAGATCGCTTTATCGCTAAGACTTCTCCTGATCCACCATTTCTGCGGAATGAGATGCAGCATCGACCTACAGGCGTGCGATTTACCTCCTCCTGAATCTCCATTGAAGTTTATTGATAAACCATCGCTTGCAGCTATACTGCTGCATACTGAACTGCACAATAGAACGTACCCAAACGGCCTGTCACCTGAATGGAACTTGTTCCAGGTGTCCAGAATATATCCTAGCGGGTCGCCTTTTGTCATTATCTCGATAGCTTTTTTCGTAGTTTCGAGGTCTATATGATCGTTAACGCTTTTTTTGAAACAGGTCTCGCAAAACTTCAATACTTCCGGGAAATTCTCCCTGATGGTATCGCATTTCCACCTTTTCTTTTCATCAACATTCTTCCACTCATCTGCAGTGCGTCTGGGATCATAGTCATCACCATAAACCTTCTTTGCGTACAATCTGAACTCTTCAAGTGTTGCCTTTTCGGATTTTAACTCCGTCGCAGTCGCGAGCATCAATCTGCGCCCTTCCTTGCCATGCATGGCATCCCGTGACTGATTCACTACCCACTTGAAGCATGTACGGCAGCCTTTGATTTTTTCATCAAGCTTCTTCAGGAGCTTGATGGTTTCAATGACGGTCTCTGGTAATTCTGGAAGCTCGAATGTTTCCACATCCGCTCCTCCTGGTGGCTGCCATTCATACTGTTGACCTTCCTTATGGACTGAAGGAGGGACAACTACTTGATTGCGGTCACCCAAGATCTCAATCCCGAACTCTCGGAACTTCCAATTCCCGACTCTATCAGTATACTTGAAATAGACATGACTTCTCCCTGTGGTTCTTTTTGCTCTCAATGTCCTCTCAAGAATTTTTTGCTCTGGAGGGAAAAGAACATCAACCCAATCAAGCTTATCGAGGTCAATTACAATTATCTTGCTCTCAGTTCCCAGAACGAGTCCTACATTATTATCAGTTTTCTCAAACCACTCCTTTAACTCCACTACCGTAGCCTTCTTACGCTTCTGCCAGCCATTTAATAGAGGCCTCTTCCCAGGACTTTGGCCAGGATCTTTTGGACCTGCAAGTGGATGGATTACCCAGCCCTTTTTGGTGAGCTTGATAGCCTCATTTAATTGCTCTATTCCCAAAGTATCACCTTTTTATAGTATCTTTCAAATTCTTTCGGATTAGACCTTTTCAAGATGCTCCAGCCTATGGCATTCTTGCATTCGGGTTCGTGTAGAATGCGCCCGCTCCTTTGCGCTTTCGAGGATTGCAGTAAAAATAACTATGATCGATAATCAACAACTGTCCTTTCTTCCACCCGAAATCTTTCTTGATCATACCATTTTTTAAATAAACATAGGGATATCCGCGAGTTGTCTATTGCCCTGCTGTCACTCCTTTTCTACATCGAAATAGCGGGCTGATCTTTAGATTCAGCTATTTCTTTTATCGCTCTGAACATTTCGTCATCTTTCGCCAGAGCATCGATGATTGGTTTGTGCCTATTATAGAATTCATTAAGCAAGCGCAATTGTCTGGAAAAATCTTGCATGTCTATCTCCTATTCTATTTGACAAACCTGGTAGCAAAATTCTGTATCTCCCTATCTCCGTAGACTGCGTGCTCACGCAGAAAACTTATGATGTGTCTGATCTTGGGTCCCTCCCCTTTTTTCCCACATGTCGGTTTTACTCTGGCCAGCGTAGCCATAGTTTTATAGGATTCAGTAATCTTCTTGTAAAGCTCCCCTATGTATTCATGATCTTCCAGCGTTACGCAGACAACTTTTCTTTTCATATTTGTTCCCATCAGTTTATCCTCCTTTTGTTGCCGCAGTAGTTTGCGATTTTTCTTGCGTTAATCAAAAACCAAAGGTTCATACATGCGCAAACCTATGGTGTTAGAGCACAGCGGAGACGGTATGCGTCATCTTGGCGTTTGCCCGATAGTCTTCATGCGGCTCTGCGAAACCCGCACTGATTACTCTCCGGGCATACTCACGCGCTCCAAATTATTTTAATCAAACAATTGGCTTATATTCTTGAGGTAAGTGGTAGTGAAAGTGCAACCCCTTTTTTTCAATGAAAAATTTAACAAAAATTTAAGTATCTTGTTGATATTAACAGTAAGTACCATGTGTATGGTGAAAAATGCGTCAAAATGGACTTCATGGCAAGTTTCTTCGGTGGATTCCTCAGAAAACAAAAAGCTATGGAATATCCAGCCTGAATATATTAAGATATGTGAGGGCGTTAAACAAATTTTTCAACGTCCTACCTCGGCGCTCTTTGAAAGCTCTTTTTGTATAACTTTTAACTGAAAAGGATGGGAATTTAATAAAGAGAGAAATAATCACGTTGTTCTGAGAAATGGAGGGTGGACTTGCCACAGAAGAATTTTCAAGTTTTATTTTTTAGATATATTCGAAGAATGACAGGCAGGGCACTCAATTTTATCTACTGGCAGTCCTTTGAACTTATTCCCACAGTCTCTGCACACACATTCAAACAGCCCTACGTCTCTCAAAAGATTTATTTTAAATTCGTCCCTGACACTGCACATTTATATCCGCTCGTTTTCATATCTCTATTTTTTAGAGACATACAAAGACAGGAGGACATTTAAGGTTATCTGTTGTCCATTCTTTAATATCCATTTCGATAAATATCCTTAATAAAAAAGGTTTACAATTAACCCAACAATAATAGCGATAGTAAAGCTGAGCAAGGTCCCGATTAAAACATACTCTCCCGCTTTGCGGGATTCACTGAATCTGAAAATTGATTTTGCAGCCACCAGGAAACCTATAGCCGCATACTGCTCTAAAAGGACAAATGTGAGAATCAGGAAACGTTCCAGTATACCTATCCATCTTCCGGCTTTCTCTAAACTTCTGCTATCGTTATTTTCTTTTTCAGATATGTCCTCCCTCCATTTTTCTGTTATTTTGCTGATAAGCACACTACTTGGCCAGATTATCACAAAATATGCGCCGATTATCACCCATATTTTTATTCCGGGCAGGAAGAACTGCTTTAACAATTCCAAATCTTCGGCTTTTGGATTGATTATCAGTAGCCATACACCCAGAAGGATTATAAAATGCGCGAACTGGTCTGCGAGGAATGACCGTAGATCATCTTCATATTTTACTTTTATACCGTCAATTAAAATATGAGTAAAGCCAACTGTAATAGGAATCCAGATATAGCTCCATAGTCCCGATAAAAGATATGCAAGCAATCCCCCGATTATCCCATGCATATAAAGGTGTTTTGAGAACCAGCCTTTATTGAACCGCTGTTTTACCCACGAATCGCTTTGAAATAAGAAATCACTAACCAGATGCGATGTGATTAATCTGATAAGCAATGATATTTCCATTTGTGTGATCATTGTGACATCCTCTCGCTTAAAGAGATGGAGCTTCCTGCCTCATTATGTCTCCAGCATTTATATTTCTAATGTAAGTGATGTGAAAGTATTATCCCAAGGTTACGATTCATCTCAACCCTTAAGGGCTTAAATTTCCTTTGCCTGTTGGCCTGATCTCTATAAGCCTATCACCTTATTTTGCACTAATATTACCCAATAACCTTATACTGAATGATGGTTTTAAAGCGCTCTAAAAATACCTGGACCGCCCGGTAACTTGCGGATTTCAGGCGCTGGAATACTGCCGGCTGGCTGATGCCAAGAACCGCGGCTATTTCCTCCTGCTTTAAACCCTGGATATGATACACAATCGCTTCAGCCTGTTCTTTTGTCCATCTCTGGACCAGTGCATCAAATAGTACACATTCTGTCCGTAATTCATCATTTATATTCTGCCACGGCGTTTTTATAATCAATTTTAGTTCTTCTTTCTTCATCGTGTCAAGTTCCATGCCTGAATTCCTGAAAGCTTCACCATCTCCCTCCCCTACCTGTTTTTTGGGTAAATAGTCAATTGTCCCCAGGCCAATGGCAATCCTTGCATCCAGACGGACCCCTTTTCCCCTGAACCTGGATAATAGATTTGCACGGAGAATTATTGAGGCACGAAGCGCCTCTTCAGGTTTTGATATTACTCCCTGGAAGCTGTCTCCCCTGTAAATCGCAAAGGGCGATGCAATAATATCTGTCAATCCAATCTTTTGGAACGAATCTTTAAGAATTAATAAAACTTCTTCCCGCTGTCTTCCTATTTTAAACCGAGATGAACCGACTATATCTCCTGTAATAACTGCATAGATTTTTTTATTTTTCATACCAGTCACCAGTTAAAACAATATAAGGTTATAATATTATATTACTAATTTATAAGCCTTTGCACTTATATTAACCTGCCAGGAAGCAGGTAAGTTTAAATCCCCAATACCTAATAGAAATAAGATGTATCAAACAGTACTGAAGGTGATATAAATGGCTGAAGATTTATTAACGACCGTAATGGCCTTTATCTATACGATAGGGAACTGGATAAGTGAAAAGATAGTCGGGCTGATCCAATCGATTTCAGGGGTCTTGATCCCGCAGACCATCGTCGATGCCATCGGCATGCTTGTTATTTTGACAATCTTCCTTGCAATAGCAGAGGTAGCTAAAAAGGCGATATGGGTAGTTGTGGCCGTGGGCTGGGTATTAATTATTATTAGAATATTAATATTGATGATTGGATAGGAAAATTTCTGCGTTTAAGTTTACCGAAGTCTGAAATTTTTAAATTTTACTAAAGGATGTGGACACGTTTTTGTTTAAATTCCACAGTGCCCAGGCAGGTGTCCCAATCAGCGACTACACTGACCAGATCGGCCTGCATACCCGACATATAGGATAGCGCTCCTTCGATCAGACCGTGCGTACTCTTGCAAAGCGGGTTTTTTATGGGCAGTCCCCTGTTCATGCACAGGTTTTTTATCAGGCAGTTTTTTATTTTGATATCTGCTGTATATCCATTTTCATTGGCGCATCCATTTTTCTCCTCTATTTCATAATAAGGCCTGATATATTCAAGGAATTCCTTAATAGCAGTCTGCGGGTCTTTATCTGTTCCGAGTTTTTCTCCTATGTGTTCTCCCCGCCTTTTGCCGTTGGTAAACATTATTTCTTCTGTAACTTCAACCCCGTTAACTTCTTCAAGGATATCCAGCAGACCTGCAATCAGTGTCATGTATCCTACTTCAGATGTACGTTCTGATGTCATGGTAATATAATACAATGTTATGATTTCATAAATATCTTTCTATTAGAATTATTATTCTTATGCAGGGTTGTGAACCTGTTGTTTTTGGGCCTATCCAAAAAACCGACAGCCTGAGTTTACTGGCGGCGCTCGCTATGAACAGACAAGTGCCTGATATGGAACAAGACATTCGGAGGAATAAATGAGGACAACGGGTGGTCTGTACAGCAAACCTCTGATGGTGGTTACATTCTGGCCGGTGAAACTGAATTATATGAATCTGGAGATTATCTTGACTTGTTACATTAATACTTAATTATTGAAATGATTGTTTCCCTAAGCTACGTGTCTTCGTTTGAAAACTTAATATATTCCTAACTTCGCCACCTGTAGCTGAGTAAAGCGTATTTTTATCACCTTATACAATTTGCCAGATGGCCTTTTACCAGCGTAATTTCAGACTGTTGTCATCATATTTTTGAATAAAATCGCCTAAAATGCTGGTTACTTCACTCGAAACATTTGACAGTACTGTAAATTTGAAGGCATTTGGAGGGTATGCAACAGTAAGTGTCAAATTGACCAGAAAATTTGTGAGAAACGTCAGCAGCAAATAGCCTCTTATCGCCAGATCACTCCAATGTCGTATCGGTCTAAGATCCAACCCGTCTTTCAAACCCCGGATGAATTTTTCAGCCTTATCCCGGTCCTTATACAAGGAAAGAATTTTTGCAGGTTCATCATTGACAGAGCTTTCAAGAGCAAAAAATCCCTCCAATCCATTGATAAAAGGATTACTCATTGGAGCAAGGGTTTTTTGTAAACTCCCGTGCAAAATAATGTAACCTTCTTTCGTTATGACGGAGCCAAGGTTCTTCCCTTTTTTGACTTTCTTAAGGTTTTTATCATTTTTTTCGAGGAGCTTTTGATATTTCTTATTCCTTTTTATTAGCTGCTCCTGATATAGCTTTTCTGAAAAGAAAATATAAGTTGTTTCATTATCCGTCCAATCCGCGTCATCCGTGTTCCGTCCGGTTGTGTCTTTTTCATTGTTACCTATGAACTTCCAGTTCATAGCCGATTTTGCGGTGAACGCACCCAAATTGTGGCGTCATGGCGCAAATCAAAAACCAACCATAAACATTAATATGCGCCAAAAAAGATAGAAGATCATGGCGTATTCGGCTGTCCATCGTCCCACACCACGCAACTGGCACAGGCGTGCCAGGACAGCTTTATCACCAGTGTATGAAATGCCTTAATACTTTTCGATATTAAACCTTTAATACAAAAAACCTTATATTGAACCTCATGCGCGGCTGGACAGGGAAAACCATTACCATCGATTTAACAGACGGCAGGCTCGCGGAAACCAGGAGCGATCCCGGTATTCTCAAGTTTTTTATCGGCGGAAGGGGTCTTGGGGTAAAACTGTATTATGACCTTGCAGGGCCGGATATTGACCCCCTGAGCCCGGAAAACATCCTTATTTTCACTACCGGTCCTCTTACAGGAACCGCCGCCCCGATGTCAGGCAGGCATGTAATGGTATCTAAATCCCCGCTCACAGGCACGATATTCGATTCAAGCAGCGGGGGTTTCTTCGGGAAAGAACTGAAATTCGCAGGAATAGATGCACTGATAGTAAAAGGCGCAGCAGAAGAGCCTGTTTACATATCAATCGAGAACGATAATATCGGGATACATCCTGCCAGGAGTTTGTGGGGGGAAAATGTCAGGTCATGCACTGATAAGCTTTCATCAAAGGGGTGCGTCGCATGCATCGGACGGGCAGGGGAACGGCTTGTTCCTATTGCAAACGTCATGAACGATTACTTCCATGCCTGCGGGCGCGGGGGGCTGGGTGCTATCATGGGTTCAAAGAAACTCAAGGCGCTTGTGGTAAAAGGAGATAAAAAACCCGCAATAGCAGATGAAGGAAAGTTCAAAAAAGCGAGGGATGATGCACTGCGCCTCATAAAAGCAGGACCTGTGGCTTCAAAAGGGCTGAGTACATACGGGACATCCGCACTTGTGAACCTGATGAACTATATGAAAATCCTGCCCTCAGGGAATTTCCAAAAGAATGAATTTGAAATGACTGATAAGATTTCGGGTGAGTTCATAAAAGAAAATTATGATATTAAAGGCCATGCCTGTTATAATTGTATTATCGCATGCAAGCATGTAATAAAAAGCGGGGCTCTTAAAGGCCATGAAATACCGGAATATGAAACCTTATGGGCATTTGGACCCGATAATAACAACGCTGATATGGATACTATCATTACTATCAACAGGCTCTGCAACGACTACGGGATAGATACGATCTCATCGGGTTCAACCATCGCGGCTTATGCAGAAATAGTGGGTGAAGATATAAAAGAATTATCCGGGCTTGTAAAAAAGATAGGTGAGAGCGAAGGCATAGGGAAAGAGCTGGGCCTGGGTTCAAAAGCTGTAGCGGATTCGCACGGGAAGGATGTTGCGATGCAGTCCAAAAGGCTTGAACTCCCGGGGTATGACCCGCGCGGCCTTCTTGGCATGGCTCTTGCTTATGCCACTTCAAACCGCGGCGGATGCCACCTTCGCGCCTACATGGTAGCTCCTGAAGTACTCGGAAAACCCAAAAAGATCGACCGGATGACTTTTTCCGGAAAAGCGGGTCTTGTCCAGTTTTTCCAGAATGAGATGGCGGCCCTTGATTCACTGGTGCTGTGCAAGTTCGCGTCGTTTGCAATGGGAGAAGAAGAATTCGCAAACCTCCTGAGTGCAGCTACAGGGGTTGATTATTCAAGAGAAGAGTTCCTCAAATGCGGGGAAAGGATTTGGAACCTGGAACGGCTGTTCAATATCAGGGCAGGATTTTCACGAAAGGATGACATCCTGCCTGAGAGGTTCTTTGGGAGCGGCGGCATAAACAGGGCTGAATTTGAAAAGACTCTGGATGAATATTATCATTTCAGGGGATGGGATGAAAACGGCGTACCGACCGGAGAGAAACTAAAAGAACTGGATATTATATAAGAGTCAATCAGAAAAAGAGAGATTCGGCGGTTATCGCCCAAACTTCTCTTACATCCTCGAAATCCCGAAAGATTTCACGAGGACATCCGGGTTTATCCTGCCGCTTGTAAAGCTCTTTGCGCTCTTTAGCTCATTGATTGTTATCTCGGCTGGAGCGAAAACACCTGCATCCACCTTGAAGAAATCAAAGCCAGCCTCCTTGAAAGTTGTATAGAAGGGCTTGCCATATGAGGAGGATGTCCCGGAAGGCACCTTTGTAATCAATTCCTCTACCTTCTCAACATCGTACTTCACATTATAGTATGTTTTCCCGCAGTAGATAATACAATCGTTGGTTGAGCCCATACATTTTGTACTGTCTCCAACGATGGGGGAAATTGGAGCGATACCATACCCGCTTTTTATTGTATTGATATCAAAACCTATGGATTCCATTTTATGGATTCCAGTCTCAACTATCCTGGCCGATATCTGGACAGACCCGGCAATAGAAGCGGTGGGAGCCACAACGATCCTGAGATTGCCAGGCTCTACGCTGCAATCCTTTGCGATCTTATCCGTCACTTCTTCAGGCGGAAGCTTATCTGATTCAAGGACGAGCACCGCATGGTCGCAGGAATCTTTATAGTTGATCTCTGCATACAGCTTCTTTGGATTAAGGGAGATGGCGCGGGCAGGACCTGATCCCATTGCAAAGTATTTCCCCACACTGATACGCCATCCCGCGTATTGCGAAGCCATGCATGCAACTACCGGGTGGTCGGTATTAACCCTGATTGCCGGGACCATATTTCCATCCAGGTTGAAAGAGACATACTTGATATCAGCAAGGTCTGCAAGGCATATCCTTGACAGGTACATACCTGCATCGTATCCGCCCTCGACATTCACTCCAGCATCCACAACCACAGCCCCGTTTTTATATTCATGTATCTCAACATTTATCTTATCTGCTCTGCCAAGCATCTCATTGAATGCACAGAGCCCGGTTTCGTTTACGCTTACCATATTCAAATCGCCGGAAGCAGGTTTGATATTCCTGATACATAAATCTGGTTATTTTGATCGGTCACTGAAATAACGGTTCCGGCGGGGGATATGCTATCTGGCCATCGCTGCACGGTCTCCTATTCTAATTATTATATTATTAACCTCCTGGCCTGTCGGTTCCCTGTCGTTTTCCATCTCAAAGATATCTATTATCGCACTAAAGGTGCAATGCAATCTATCAGTTGTTTTCCTTCTGGCACAACGTGTCATATATTACCCCCCTTTCAATCATCTTTTTTAAAGACACAGATATTTTGTTCCGCTTTCGCATGGGGATCGACCAAACCGAGTATTCGCTCGTCTGCAAGATTTATCCTTTCATCATCCTTGCCTTTGAACCCGTACCTGCCATAATCAGTCAGTGTGGGCTTTCTCTTTATAAAATGGCCGCGCTTTAATTCAAAGGAAAAGGGAAGTGCCCGTTCACATGCGCTCCTTATCTCTCCCATGGCACTTTCATCCTCAACTTCGACTATTATCTCCCCAACTATGATATTCAATTCAAATGCACAGCCCCCCACATTGATTACCTTCATGCCGGGATGGTGAACATCAGCACCTGTACCTGGCCCGCATGTGACCTTTTTTGGCAGGTTTTTCCCATTGATCAGCATCCTTATTACGCCATTAACCCTGTCAATCTCATTTAAGATCTTCTCAGCGGTCTGGGGCTGGAGCAGCCGTCTGGGAGATACTCTTACCTGGATTGGCTCATCCCTGACAGAAGCGATATCTTTCATTCGATTCTCCCCATTTATACAATGATTGATGTGTGATATATTAAAGGTTTTGTTTCGTATATTCACGAATAAAATAATTAATTGCCATATTTAAATTTGTCATATCCCAAAATAAAGTCACAAATTTATCTCGCAATCTTTATATGTATTTACCTTGTAATTCGTAACAGAATCATTCGGAGGATGGTACTATTCGCGGATACGATGACGATAGGAAAATAAGGAATCTCGTTTTGATTGCACTGATCGGAGGAATAATAGGCGGAGTTGCACTCGACAATGTTGTAAAAGGCGCTATCTGGCCTGAATCTTCGGGTTTATATGTGATGAACATACCCAATAATATTGGTGTCGGCAAAATTACAAATGTGACCTTTGTCACATATAATAACAGCGGGACAGTAGGCGATGTGAATATAACGCTTGACGGTGCGGCTTCTGCACGCGGGAGGACAGATAAGAATGGGATGCTCGTGCTTTCAGCCAACGTCACATCAAACGACAGCATAAATGTAGTAGGGGAAAAACCCGGCCACAGGAATGCAACTTCAGTGATCAGGACCACACCCGGCCTTGATATCAGCGTCTCGCCTTCATCCATAACTTCAGGAACGGCGACATTTGTTACATTATCGGCATACAGCATGGGTGCACCTGTTGATGTCGCATCAGTAAACCTTTCAGGCGCCGGAGTAGCTATAGACGGCGTTACCACGTCAAATGGCCAGATTGTGATGTCTGTAAACGCCACTAATACAGGGCCGATTACGGCAAGTATCAGGAAGGCAGGATATGCCGATGGTTCTGCAACAGTTGTCTCAACAGCCCGGCAGATATTGAGTATTTCATCAAGTCATTCGACACTGGCGGTTAATGTTCCGGTCTATGTTACGTTCCTTGTGACAGCCGGTGGCTCAGGAGTTAACGACGCCAGGATAAACCTGAGCGGCGCGGTGACAGGCAGTGGCATTACCAACCAGGACGGCAAGGCCATCATACTGGTGACACCGCAAACCACAGGCACGATAACCGCTACAGCAAGCGCTACAGGTTATGCAGGCAGTTCTACAACCATAACATCTTCAAATACGCAGTCGTTATCCCTCGCTGTAAATCCCACAACAGTTACGGCAGGAGTCCCGGCTTATGTGGAGTTCACATCGTTGAACGGCAATAATGCCATAGGCGAGGTCAATATAACACTTTCAGGCGTTGCTGGCGGGAACGGGATAACAAACCAGAATGGCCATGTAATATTGCAGGTCAATGCAACAGGTACGGGAACGATAACAGCATCTGCGAGCAAGCCGGGTTATTCAAGTGCAAGTCTCACATTCGCCGCAATCGGGCAGCCTACCCTTGGAGTGAGTGCAAGCCCCTCCACAGTAACAAACGGGGTACCTACTTATGTAGTATTCACAGTAACAAGCGGCGGCTCTGCCATCAGCGGTGCGACCGTGAGCGTCTCAGGCGGGGGCATAAACGCAGACAGTATGACAAATTCGGCGGGCCAGGCGACGATGCTGCTTAACGCGGCAGGCACTGGAACAATAAATGTAGTGGTACGGAAATCAGGATATGTCGATGGGCTGATGACAATAGCCCGTTGATTTTTTTTTAGGTGCGACCGCATACGGCTCAAGCGCCTTGGCTTTTTTCCCCAATAGACAGGCCAATTTCTTTCTGTCTCTTGCTCATCAGGCTTGCTATGATAGTTATTAATATCCCTGAAACAAGCATTGCGCTTCCAAGCCACATAAAGCTTGCAAGGGGCTGCTTTTTAACATTCATCTCGATTTTTCCCTGCTGGAGCTGGTGCGGCAGCAATCCTTCAAAATCCACCTTGGTATCTGATAAAATGCCGTGATGTACTGCCGCATTGGAGATAAACCCGAACTGGCGGCTCTTCCTGTACACCGTTGACATATTCATTCTTGTGCCATCAAAAATTTCAAAATCCACTACCTGGAGCCAGTCAGGTCCTTCTTTTTCAAGCCTGAAATCAAGATACCGCAAACCAATTCCCCCTTTTTCTTTATAAACCCCTTTCTCGTTGAAAGCATAGGTAAAGTTGTGGCTTGTTTCAAAAGAAGTGCTAAAGATCGCCCCAAGGATTATGAAAACTATTCCCAGGTGAAGAAGGTTCACGCCTGTAAGATGCAGGCTCACTACCCTGTTTTTTATCCTGCAATCCCTTATCATCTTGAAGAGTACAGTACCTGTAACAAAGAAAAATACCGGCAGGTAGGATGTTACTGAGAACGAACCCAGTATTTTTTCAAGGAACCCGGTATAAGGACCCGGAGCGGCAACAGTATGCGCGCTATCCGGTATGGCAATGCCGAGGATGAGCGAGGCCGCAAAATAAATAATACCCACACCTGCAAGAGTACGGTTCTTTACCCTCCCGTAGAGCATGCATGCACCCAAAAGGTAAGATAAACCCACAATGAACGGATAGAACAGCACATTATAATATTCCGGGAACATGATGATTTTCTGGCCCGTATAGAAAAGAATAATATATACTGTCGGCCCCCAGAGAGAAATGAACGCCATCACAAGCAATAATGCGACAGTGAAATAAAAAGTATTATGCGGCGCAAAAGCTGCGCGGATACCTCCTGATCTGAGAGTTTCATGTGCATCATACCTGCTGCCAAGAACCAGCGAGAAAATAATCACAGCAACCATGAAAACAATAAGAAGCCACCAGGAAGACGTCCCGGGAAAGCTGTGTATGGAACTGTAAATACCGCTTCTTGCCACAAAAGTTGTGTATATTGTCAAAAGGAATGTAATGATACACAGAAGAGGAAACCATTTCTTATATTCCCCTATCGCAAAACGAACAATTGCGTGCAGCGCTGCGGTCAGCAAAAGCCATGTAGCCAGTATTGATGACTGGACCGGGTCCCACTGCCAGAAACCGCTCCATCCGAGCAGGCGGTTGGCCCAGATGCCTCCTGTAATCATCCCTATGCTCAGGAACAGCCATGAAAACCGCAGGTAATTCCTTACATTAGGCATTTCCCCGCGTGTCAGGTATGCCAGGGATGCCGCAGCCGGAATGACAGTGAATGCATATGCCGCAAATACTGAAAAAATATGCAGGGGCATAAGCAGATCCAGAAGCGCGGGGTCAAGACCATTACCTGAAACAGGCAGGGAAGCGCCTTCCATAGTGAATATCGACGTAAAAGGCGACATCCCGGCGGTTAGAATAAGCAGGAAAGCGCAGCCGATAAGTGCATATACATCTGTCAGGAGGGGGGCATCCGATGTTTTATGCCGCTCTGTGTGAACAAGTACAACAATGAGAGAAAGCCATGCCCATACAAGATATGTGCCCTCCTGCCCCACCATTATGGCGGAAAGACGATAGAGGAGCGGCATCTGCTCATTGTCATGCTGCCATACATAAAACAGGCTGTAATCAAGGGATATGAAAGAATATGCCAGTAACATCATTGCAAGGGTCACAAAAGCCGCAGAGAGCCTTGTAAACATAACCCCCGATTTTATTTTGCCTTTTAGCAGGAATACAGCGGCAGAACAGCATGATATGATACCCAGATATAATAACAGGTTTCCCGCACTCACCTGTACCACTTCCACATAAAGTAGATAAATCCGATAAGAATAAGCGCAGGTACAATATCTTTTAAGAGAATCTCCACATACTCCAGCCCCCGCGGTTTTGTCACAGTGAGTACGGCTATCTCCGGTTTACTCCACTTGCCTGAAGAGTCTTTCACATGAACAAAGATAAGATGCTTTCCAAATGACAGGTCAGAAGTATTTACCATTGCGCCGAGCAATGAAGCGGAAGTGTTTGAGCTGCCCACGACATATTCCAGCATATAACCCTGCCCGTCACCGCCCATCTTATCGATAAAGTACTCTGCCCTTGTCACTTTCATAAGAGGCGCAAGAACCACGGTCGCCTGTATCATGCTCTTCTCTCCTGCCGGCACGCTCTCGGGCTTAAGTGTTACTCCAAGCCTTGGAATGAACCCTGAAGCTGCAAGGCTGTGGAAACCTACGGGGTCGGCGCCGCCGTGGCACAGGGTACAGTTTGGTGCAAACCCGTGCGCAGTCCCGGCTGGGGATGTTCCCTCTGTTCCCATGTTCGTGGCATTAAATGGCAGCTCTCCGCCCTGGTATGTATGACAATCCTTGCATCCTGTGATGAGGCCTGCTGTCCAGTTATTCCAGCCCGGGTTCTGCACTGTGCCCCTGGGGTATGAGCTGTAATGGAACCTGCCCTCACCCGAGGCATTATGACATGAAGTGCATGTCCTGAAAGAGCTGTTTGAAGTCGAGGATATGTTGAACATATTGCCGCGCAGGATTTTTGAGGAAGCATTCTGTATCCCCTTCAAAGCTTCAAGATCATTATGGCAGGTGCGGCATGGTTCATAAGCGGCATCACTGATATTCCCGACTATGCGCGTCAGGTTGTGGAATGTCTCTGCCTCTTCATTGTGGCATTGCAGGCACGCCCCGCTCTCTTTTACCATTGCTATCTGGGCATTACCGTAATGCGCCGCGCCGTATTCTGAGTGGCAGTCCACGCACTGGATATCCTCATACGGCTGGTACTTTCGCTCTTCGTGTTTTTCATGGCATGTGGTACATTCAACCCTGTAATTGCCAGTACCGCTGAAATACTGCTTTCCTACAAGGCTTGGTGTATGGAATTTACTTACCCCTTCAATAGCGTGGCAGGTCTCACAGCCCGATAATACCCTGATCCCGAGGCCGTGGCGCAGCACTCCTATCTGTACCCTGGCTTTATGCGGGAATTTCCCTTCCTCGCTGTGGCACTGGAAACAGTTGCCCATGCTCACGTTCTGGTATTCCCTTATAATGAGGGATGAATGCAGTGTATTATTCGTCGCGTTATGGCAGTCCCTGCATGAATAGTTGTTATATTTGAAGGTGTTCGCCATTCCCGGAGGTGCGCCGGGGTAATGCGTGCGGACGACGCTTATGTTGAATTTATCAGCTTTTTCCCTGTTGACGTGGCAGTCCTCACATCTTCTTGTTATTGTCAATCCCTTATCATGGAACGTTGCGATCCTGTAACCTGCGTGACAGAGCGTGCAGTTGTTGCTTGAATTATGTTTCAAAACCAGAGGTGCATTTCCCCAGGCAGATGCGTTTGTTGCATTGGCATGGCATCCGCCGCAGTCCGTGGTATTCAGAAGCCCTATCCTTGTCGAATAATGAGATGTATCCCCGCCGGTTCCTGTCCTGTTTACAAGAGTGTTGGAATGGCAGACCGTGCAGGATGCGCCTGTTGATATCCCTGCACCGGGGTAGTGTGAATAAACCTGTTTTGCGCCGAACCTGGAGTACCCGTGACAGCTTATACAGGGTTTTGGTGTATCGTTACCCGGATAAGATACCGGATGCTCCGAAGGTTCACTGCCGTTGCCGTGGCACGCCCAGCATGCCTTGTTTACCTCATCCGTAATGAAACCAGTATATGTCACGTTACGGTTAAGACCCTGATGTACACCTTTTTTGAAACCGCTAATATCGATCTTAACAGGTGCAATCCCGCTTCCTGTATGGCAACTGATGCAGTCCGAGGAATACCCGCCCTGCGTAAGGGTGTAAACATGGAAACTGGAAGGTTCTTTTCCTATGGTTATGCGGTCATCAAGTGAAAGGTATTTTAATAGTACCCCTTCCTGCAATACCTGTGTTGTTACATTCCGGGTCTGCTTTTCTCCTGCAATAAGCCGCACATCACTTAATACAATAACAGTGCCGTTACCTGCCGGGCTATATTCGGCCAGCCTGAAACCGCTTACGGCAGGTCCTGTCCCGACAAATATCCTCTCAAGCTTTGCGCTGAATATATTGATCTTGCGCCCAGACACCCATTCTTCATGCGTGATGTAGTTTCCCTCGTTTATTATTATGTCCTCTATCAGCGTCCCGTTCCTGGAAAGCTGGAGCTGCGCATTGCCCCGCTTTATCCCTGCATCGGCAACACGCAGGCTGTAGCCCTCTCCGATATTCCACTCTTCCCCGACACCAAGCAACCCTGTATCAAGCACTGAGAAATTGGCAGGCATCAGGGCAAGAGTAACATTTTCAGTTGTCTTATCAAGAACATAGTAATCCCTTCCATCGGGCATGTTTGTCCTGTACTCGCTGTCATGGCAGGCGTAACAGGAATTGTTATCCGTCTCCCTGTGGATGCGTGTTGCAAGCACATTTCCTGATAACTCAGCCGCTGACTGGTTAACCGCCGTGAGCAGCCTTCTTATGGTAAGGTCAACAACGCTTATGTTACCTGTTCCTACCCCGCCGGTTTCATATTTGAAAACATCGCCATAAGCCACAAGCTCGCGCTTTAGCAGCCTCCCATCCTTTCCGAATTCGAATATTGCGCCATCTCCTGTCGCTTCTATCAGTGTAAGAGTGTAGTTGTCCGCAAGCTTCCAGGGGTTGCCTGATACGATTGTCATATTAACAGGAGTGTAGCGGGTATGGTTCCTCGGATCAGGGGGCGTTCCATAACCAGAGGTCATATTCATATGGCAGCGGATGCAGTCCCTGGTATCCATCGGGGATACCGCGAGGTAATGGGAAGCCGATAGTGTCGATGTGCGTGCGGCCTGCGCCCCCCTGGCATGGCATGATACGCAGGAAACATTGGTCGGCACGTTACCTGAACCTGGTATATGCCTGAACACAATTGGCGCGGTGCTAAAATCGCTGACATGGCAGTTCTCACAAGCCTTGGGTGAACTGCCAGGATGCGTCCAGCTCACATTGACTGAAAGGCTGTATCTTGCATCATCCCCGGTATTTTGCATAATAGCTATCCAGTTCCCGGCCTGGGGCATCGGGATATTTACCTGGCCGTAATAAGCTGTAAGATTAGGAGCGTACAGGGTCAGGTTAAGTACACTGCTGCCGTTATAGTTCAGCGTTTCATTAAGCCACCTTGAATTATTGGGTACACTGAAATTATAAACGCGTGATTCTGGCCCAATAAGGATACCGTTCTTTACCTGCCGCGGCGTATGGCAGTCCACGCAGTTGAGGTTCTTATGCGCGGACATGCCGTATGCGCTGAAGGCCACAGGTTTGCTGGTGGCGTTATCATGGCAGTCAAGGCAATTTGAGCCCCCGACGCCTACGGTAACGTAATGCAAAAAGTCTTTTGTAGTATTGGATGTACCGTGACACCCGGCGCATCCCACATCTGAATAATCAGACAGGTCATGGTAGTAATATTTCGTCCCGTCATTAGAGGTGGTATAGCTGCCGTAACTTGAGTTCGAAGTAATTTCAGGGGGTATCGGAAGAGATGCTTCAGAAAATACCCTGACCATATCATTGTAGGTAACACTGCCTGAAGAATATCCCTGGTAATGGCATGAAGCGCACCAGTACTGGCCTGTAATACTTGAGTTCCTGGTATTGCTGCCTGCAAGTGTCGATGCGCGGCCAAGAGGGTCGTGCAGGCTGTAGTTGCGGGATATTTCGTGACAATACTGGCACGCTGAGGTACTGTTGGTCCAGTAGGCTGTTGTTTTGTTCCATTTTCTTCCCGCAACCTGGCTGTTGCTGTGATAAAGGCCGGGAACCTGTACTGCCAAGATTTCGCCCTGTGGTGAGGTAATATTCAACCCTGCGCCGTAGGTATTGGTAAGTGACAGCGCCTTCGTGGTATTCTGGTGGCAGATATTGCAATCAAACACACGTATCATGCCTGCAGGCGTGTGGCCGTGGCACTCAGTACAATTCAGGTCTTTATGTGGAATTATCTGTGTGGGCTGCGCGAAACTTCCGTCCTGAAGCCTGTAGCTTTTTGCGCTTGCATTATAGTGGCACAGGACACAATCCCTGTCATTTTGCCCGTAGAACACGAGGCTTTCGGCGCTGTGGGTATGGCATTCCGAGCAGGCAGTGCGCCCGTGCCCTGCGACCTGAGGCGCGCGCACTATCCATGAAGAGGTGGTATTGTCCAGTACCAAGGTATTGTTCGAAGCCGGAACCGAGTTCTCTATGAGCGAGACGTTCCTTGTGGTATTCTGGTGGCATGATTCGCAACTGCTCCCGGCCACAAAGTTATAGTTACTGAAAGTGGATGGCGCATGGTCATGGCACTCCCTGCAACTGGCATTCCCGTGTCCCTGCACCTGGGGCGGAATTACATACAGCGGATTCCCGCCCGGGTTTGTCACGTTGCTTCTTGTTGAGTTGGGCTCTCTATAATCCAGCAGTGAAACTATAGAACTTGTGTTCTGGTGACAGCTGGTACATGAAACTGCTGTGGAACCTACGAAGGTAAGGTTTGAATTTGAATGGCCGTGACAGTTATTGCATGATGTGTTGCCGTGTCCCGTGGTTTGCGGCGGATGTACGATAAGCTGCGACGCACCCGGGTTTGTTACATTTGTGAGGTCTGAATTGTTCAATTTCCCGGGTATCAGCTCTACAAGTTCTTCAGCATCCTGGTGGCATCCGACACAGTTTGAGCCCACTGTCAGGATGAGGGTTTCAGGCCGGTGCCCGTGGCACTTGTAGCATGAGACGTTGCCGTGCCCTGCTATCTGGATCGGGTGCGGTTCAGCCCTTGAATCGTTGACTGTCAGTTCGTCCCTATCAAAAGCGTTTGATATTGATTTTGAACCGTGGCATGTGCTGCATATGGTGTTATTGCGGATTCCTTCCACAAGAGTCAGGTTTGTTGTGTTTACAGTCTGGTTTGTGTGGAGCATGTAGGCGTTAATACTATCCTCGTGACAGAAGATGCACTGGGATTCATTATTATATGTATAGGAGAACCGCAGGAATACGGATGCCGGGCTTCCCCTTTCAAGCGGCAGCGCGCCTGTTGAGGTCTTGCCGTGGCAGCGTTCACAATCAAGATGCTGGCTTGCATTGTATGCCACGCTCTGCGCATTCTGGCCGTGTATGCGCTGCTGGTGGCAGTTGTTGCAGTTTGAAGTGGTAAGATGGATTGAGCTGAAATTATGCAGCATGGCGTGGCACTTCAGGCATGTCGAGGCTTTCTCATAATCCGTAAAACTTGAGTCCACTTCCCCGTGTCCTGAATCAAAGTGGCAGTACATGCAGTTTTTACTGAAATCCTTGGTATGCGGCTCAGTCCTGTTATGGCAATAAGAACACTCCCTGATGGGGGAAGTTATGTCCGTAACCCCTGGAATGTTCCCGACCTGGGTATGGCAGTTGATGCACGGCCATGCTTCGTACTGGTGATAGTTATCGTCTACGGCCAGCCTCAGGTTATCAAAATATACGCTTCCCGTGCTCCCGCTGCCATAAACCCCGAGCCAGAGACGGCTTACCATGCCTGTGGCATTAAAAGAGGCCGATTCGTTCACCGTGCTGTTGTGGAACAGTACCCTTATCTCCCTCCAGCCGTCCCGGTCAAGGGGGATAGTGTAGTTGTACCATGCCGTAGTGTAAGCCCCAAGTACAAGTTGCGTATTCGCATCGATTGAAGAATTAACCACGACCGTGATGCCTTTATACCTGCTGGCATTGGCAGCGCCGAGGCTGTTGCCAAGATACCCCGAAAGACCCGTGTAGCCGAGCAGTGCACTGTGGTTCCCGCTATCGTTGTTAGCGCCGCTGTAATAAACCTGGGACTGGATGAAATTGGTGAGGCTGGCGGTAAAGACACTGTCATTCTCAAAGTCCGACAGTATATCAGCATGTTCTATCAGGCCTGAGACGTTCAGGAGGTTTTCAGACACGCCGCTCTCGTGGCAGTTCATGCATGTGGCGTTTGCCTGCTGGTATTTATCCTGCCCTGGCCAGCCGTGCCCTTCGGTCTGGTGGCAGGTTTCGCAATTCGGCGGTCGTGCCAGGTTGTGCCTTCCCCCGTGGCATAATCCGCATTCGATCTCTTTATATTGTGTGTGGCTTCCGGTCTGCTCTTTTTTCAGGTCATCGATAAGGATTGTTCCGCTTGAACCGGATTCACTCTCGCTTTCAAGCTTGATCCGTACAGTATCTGCAAAGCTTATGTATATCAGATCATGCTGGCTGAGTTCTTTTATCGGGACTGATATCTTACGCCATCCTGCCCAGTTTACCTGCATCGCTGATGACTGATGCCAGCTTACTTTCGTGGATCTTGTATTATTGATAGCAAGATACATTGTAGTATTGGAGTTATCCCCGTACACCCAGAGGCTTATGCTGGTGGCATTCGTGAGGTCAAGGTTCTTCCTGTCTATATACACCCTGCCAAAGCCTGCGCCAAGAGAATAATCTACCTGTCCTGAGAAACTGCCGCTCTTATTTGTGGTGCTCGTGCTTATCGAAACAGTGCTGAACCTGTAGCCGCTTGTGGCTACAATATCCGATACATCCTCGAAGTTCTCAAGCGTGGTATTGCTGCCGCTTAAATTCCCGGGAACGCTCTGCATTCCTGAGCCAGATGATGAAGGATGGCACAGGTTACATTGCGGCACCCGCGGCGGGTCTGTGATGTTGCCGTGGCATGACTGGCATGCCGTTTCCTTGCCGTACCACGAGCCGCCTGGTTTTGTATTGATGTTTGCATGAATGTCTGCGCCATAGGTATCATTGAGATATCCTTCATCAGGATGGTCGGCGCTGTTGTGGCATGTCCTGCATTTTGTTGGGCCTCCCGTACTTCCGGTCTCGTTCCTGTGGCATCCGCTGCAGCTTGCAGAACTTCCATACCCATGCCAGTCGCAGGTATTGCTAAGGCTCCTGTGAGTATGGTTTATGCTAAAATTAGATGGGGCGATGCCTGTATCGTCATGGAAATAATAATGCATATTGATGCTGTTCGGCTTATGGCACCGCGCGCAGCCCCATATCATAACACTGAAGTTTTCCCCTGTGCCTGGATATTCTGCAATCTGGAAAGAGTAATTGCCTTCAGGAATGCTTTTTCCAGGGAACAGTACTGAAGTGGAATATGTCTTATCGCTCTCGTACAGGGGATATGTACCGTAGAGAGTGCCGTTGGGATAATACACCAGGGCAGTGAGGCTCTGCCCTGTTCTTCGAAGCCCTGCGCTGTCAAGCACTGCTACTTTGAGAGTAAGGTTCCTGTATTCCTCGGGCGCTGAGTCAGAAGCCCACGCAGAGCCGCCTATCAGCACTTCACCTTTATTTGTCCAGATACGAAGGTTTGAAGTTGTGAACAGGCGTGAAGCCGTTCCACCAATGCCGCTCTTTGATGATGTGACATTGATGAAATATGAAGAATAATCATCCGGGGCCGTAAGGTTCACGACCGCTTCACCACCGGCATTTGTCGCAGTCGTGTTGCTGGAAATGGTCGTGCCGTTATAGCTGTTCAGGGTAGTCACGACCGTGGCTGCGTACGCTGTACCTGTAGTTGAAATATTTTCCCGCACTGCTATTACTGCCGTAATGTTCTCTCCCGGATTATAGGCTGTCTGGGAAAGTGTCAGGTTAACGCTCAGATTTACGACATATGGAAGCACAACGCTTCCCGTGATGCCGGCAGAGTCCGTGGCATTGACTGTCACATTATACCTTCCTGCCTGGCCGGTAAATGCCTGTGATAATATATTATAACCCGATTGGTTCAGGCTTGTTGTATTTGTCTGGTTCACGATGGAGGTTAAGTTGGATATAGTGATATTTACCGTGGCATTAGCTATCGTAGTGGCATTGGTTTCATCCTCTACCCGTGCGAATATTGATCTTGTTTCCCCTACCTTTGCAGATATGTTCTGTATCGCTATATTGAGCCTTCTTACCCTGAAGGCGGCGGAGGCATTCCCGTTATCAGTGCCGTTTGAAGCCGATGCGTTGACCGTGTAAATGCCTGTGGCTGTCGTACCTGAGTAATTCGCGGTGTAAACGCCGCTTCCCCTGTCTGTTACATTCCAGTACAGGGTGCTAAAATTCCTTGTACTGTTCGATGGAGAGGACACTGTTATATTAACCACCCCGCCGCTGATGCCCGTGATGCTATCGCTCACGTTGACTGTTATCTGCGCAGTTTCATCCGGGTTGTACTGCGTCCTGCTGGTCTCTACACTTAAATTAAGCCGTACCCTGAATGTGATGTTTGCCGTACCTGTTACATCCTGGTTATCCCTGACAGTGATATTCAGAAGATATGTGCCGCTCACTTGCGGTGTGCTTAACGTGTGGTTATAATATCCCTGTGTATTTGTCGTATTGGTATAGTTCACTAAAGTGCTGTTCGGGTATGTGATATTGAAATAGACAGTGGCATTTGATATGGCCATTCCAGTGCGGTTATCTGTTGCATAACCTGTGATAGTTACATTACCAGCGCCAGGTTCGAACGGTCCTCCTGCACTTGCATTAATATCAAGCCTGCGCACCGTGAATATTGTGGTGTTGCTCCTGCTTAGCGTACCGTTGGCTATGTAGCTGCCGTTGGTATACAGTATGTATGAGCTTGCGTTGGCAAGAGAAAAGGTGTTACTGTATGAGGTGTTCGAGGTTATATTTGCCATGTAAACAGGCGGGTTATTTTCCGGCTCTATGGACAGGTCATCGAACCACACGCTCCCCACAGTATCTGAGACAAGGTGTACTTTTACGTTATCGGCATTAGCAGGCGATGAAGCGCTCCCCTGTAATGATACCCAGCCGTTTTGCTCCCAGACTGTTTTCCGGGTATTGATAGCTGTAGAAATACTGCCTGTCCCGTTGTACCACTCGACCCACAATCTCACATCTCCGCCTGTAGTGTTGTCTGTCTTTACCCATACGCTGAACGTGTAACCTGTATCCGGTAAAATTGTATACAGGCTGGAATAGTTCCATTCTCCTTCTGTGGCATTTGCAGGATACCTCAGTATTCTGGCGCTGTAAGTTCCTGTCCTTGGAATCGTATCCTGGGTTTTTATCCCGTTCCCCGCGCCTCTCCATCCGTCGGGCAGGCTGTTATTATCAACATCTGTCTCAAAGGACGGGTTAAATGCAAAGTTCTTTTTTACAGTGATGTTCATGCTGGCGTTTGCGCCTGCTCCCCTGTAGGTTGTGGTGCCGCTTGCTGAGATACTCCCTGATGTTGTGTAAACCGCCCTGTCAGTGGCAGTATTGATGTCGAACTGGTCAAGCTCAAATACCGCGGTATTGTAACCTGCATTCTCCCCGGTGCTTGCGCCTGCCGTAATGGTGTAGTTGCCAGGAGGCGAAACCGGGAGGGTAAAAATAAAGCTTGCAGGCGTGGTCGTATTTCTTGTTTCTTCAAACACCCTGATGCCACCCGGATCATAAATCCTCAGGGTCAGGTCTGAAGTAGTTATATTCCCTGTGACATTCACATTTACGCTCACGTTCTCACGGGTATTGTATATCGTTTTGTCAATACTGATGTTCACCACGAGGTCTCCTACATTGAAGCTCGTGTTCTCCATCCGCATGAGGCCATTTACCGTGGCATTTGTAATAGCAGTGAACCTGCCTTTTATCGCCGGGATAGTATAATTTGCCAGGACCTCGCCTGTAGCGTTCGCCTGTGTAACATTTACCTGTGCCACGCTGCCGTTGGGATAATATACCGCGGTCGTCACGCTGGTGATAATATAATCCCCTGTGATATTCCGGAGTTTCGTTGCCAGAACCGCTGTCTCGCCCTGGGAATACATATTTTTGTCCTGGGTAATTGCAACGGCGTATCCTTCAACCGTCCCGTTGGCCACGCTGTATGGCGACTGAAGGGAACTCATAGAAGTTGTATACGGGCCTGATGTAAGAGGCCGCTCAAAATAGAGATAATATACCTTTCCCTCGTATGCTGAAAGGGTCCTGATAAAGGTGACATTCACATAACCTCCCATATCAAATATACTTGCAGCTTTTGGGTTTCCATCTATGTCATACAGCGCAGCCGTGCTTCCTGAATACCCGCCCGGCAGGACAAGGTTAAAGGTCACGGTGCCTGAATTCTCCCCGGTATTGTTGTTGAACAGAAGGATTGGAACCCTGTAATCCCTGTACGGGTCAAACCATGACTGGTTAACCGTGTATGCTGTAAAGGAGGTGTTATGCAGCGATACGACGCCGCTGTCATTCACGCTCACGCTCGCATTGAATATACCGTGAGCCGTACTGTTAAAGCTCCCGGTAAAATTGAGAACATAGCTGCCTGAGTTCGTTGATGTTGCGCTGTACGTGTAGGGACTGCCGCTTTGCAGGATAGTGATATTGACCTGTGCGCCCGTGATATTAAATTTTGTCTCATTATCTTTCACAGTACCGTAGATTACAAGAGGAACAACTGTACTGGATGAGAGCGTTGACTCATTGAAATTATACGGGCCAAAGAGGGTGGAGGTGATATCAAGTGTGCGCACCTTAAAAGTCGTATAAGCGCTGCTGTTTCCCGATGTGGCGTTCACGCGGTACATCCCGGTAGGGCCTGCTGTAAAGTTGAATGTATAATTCCCCCCTGAACCGCTGGCAGCGCCCTGGGCCGGTATGGGAGAACTGAGATTGTACAAAGTGACGTTATCGAATCTGATATACGCGCTTCCTCCGATACTTGTATTTTTTGCGTAGCCGTTCAGTTTTATAAAAGATCCCGCAGGCAGCGTGAAACTACCCTGGTAGAACTGTTCCCCGTTCCTGTAAAACCGCATCGCTCCGGCATCGTATTCTATGGAAAAACGGATTTTTTGGTCGTTGGTGTTTTCCTGTTTTGAATACCGTTGCACGCCGTTCATATATACAGAATATCCGTCCTGTGAATTATCCGAATAATTGAGGAAATCAAGAGACGCATTTTTCGTGGTATTTCCTATCGTGGGTCTTGCAAGAAGATAGCCTACTGTTCCGCTTGTGTTTATCTCGTATTCAAGGATGAAATGGGATGGTAATGAGGTAGTATTGAGCTGCACAGCTTTTCCGACCCATGTGTTATTTCGTGTTAGGTTGGTTGTGTAAAAGAGCAGTTCATTGTCCTGGGTATAGTTGAGGTAATAGCCAGTACTATTATCAGGCGCGGAATAGTTCATTTTGCTTTCATCAAAATACGTGCCTGCAAACTCGTTCCAGATGTCGAATTTCTGTATTGTCACGTTCACGGCGGCACTCTGAGGTACTGTGCCGTTCCTTACAAGAATCGTAACATTGGCTGAATCTCCCGGATTATAATGCTGCCGGGCATTCACTAAAAGATTTAGCTGCACTTCAAATTGCGCTGTTGTGCTGTTGGTCACTCCTTCAGGGGTTGTGGCATTCACAGTTACGATATACCATCCTGCAACAGAATCGTTCGGGAGCGTGTGGTTCCATACGTAGCTTCCGTTCCTGCCAGTGAGTGTGGTATTTGTTATTTCGCTTGCTGCTGAGCTATTTATCCTGATGATAACATCGGCCATCCTTCCTGCCCCCAGTGTGTCCCTCAGCAGCCCGGAAATGTTCACTGTTTCACCGGGTCTGTATAAAACGGGGCTCCTGTCAAAACTTGCGTTCACAACGAAACCCGATGCCCGCAAACTCAAGTTTGCCGCATTGCCATGCGCAAGCGTTGTGGCGTTCCGTGCGTACACGGCAATTATGTAATCCCCTTCAAGGGTGGTGTTTGAAAATGATGTATTGAAATAGCCGTTCACAGCGCTTCCGTTGAGGTTCTCAATGCTGGCGTCAGGTTTTGTTATGTTAATCGATACATTCGCATTTGCAGGGGTATTGTTCAGGTCAAGTACTGTAATATTCAGCAATGCGGTTTCGCCGATAGCATATATGCTCTTGCTTACATTCGTGCTTGTATTATAGTGAATATGAAAAACAGGCGCCGCACTTCCTGTGAGGGTATTGTACGTGACATCCACATACGCAGTATAGATGCCTGCGTATAAGTTTGTAAAAGAGACTGAATAGTTGCCCGATGAAGTCACTGTGCTGTTCACTGCCGCCGTGCTGCCGTTGTTAAGAGTGACATTGACCGCTGCGCCGCTGGCTTTCTGACCAGTTTCGTCATCAATAACTGTGCCGTTTATCACCACTATCGCACCTGGCTGGTACTCGGCCAAGATGTTGGCCGTGACCGTCAGGTTGCTTATCCTGAAGCTTCCTGCCGTATTCCCCGTAACGCCGCTTCTTGATACATTGACAGAAATATTGTAGGTGCCAAGCATGCTCGTGTTGCTGTGGACAATATTATATTGCCCGTTGCCATCCGTCGTACCGTTATAATATGAATAAGAGCCGTTAATCATCACCGTGGAATTGACTGTCGCGCCTGATACCGGGGAAAGCCCGCGGTCATATACCGTGATATTGATCGGAATGGAACTGTTTCTATTATGCGATGCCAGCAGGACCCCCAGGGAAACATTGTATTTCACCCTGTAAGTGGTGTTCGCGCTTCCGATTATGTTGGCATCTGAAGCGTTCACAGTGATGTTATAATCCCCTGCCGTATCCACGAGCCGGGAAAGGTTATAGTAGCCTGTGGAATTGGTGGTTGTTGCTGCTGTATAATTATATGTGCTGTTGCTGATCGTGATGTTTACTGGAGCACCGCTTATGTTGCTATTGTTCTCAAGGTCCTTTACGTATCCTGTGACAGAGGCATTATTATCTACAATGTATGGTCCTCCTGAATTCACGGTGATGTTAAGACCCCTTACACGGAACGATAAATTCTCGCTGTCCTTTGCAGTCGTGGCATTGTATCCCCATACTGTGACGTTATACTGCCCGAGGGCTGCACCTGATGAAAGAGTATAATCCGAAGTATATACGCCGCCTGAAGTATGGTTAAGGGTCAGGTTCGCCACAGGCATGCCGGCTTTTGTGATATTGGCATAGACTGTGGCATCTGTGATGCCGCCACCAATATTTGCGCTGATTTGTACTGTGTCGCCCCGGTTGAACCGGGTGTTGTTAGCAGAAGGCGTAATATCAAGAATGGGCGTCCAGTACGTGATGTTGATGATCCCTGTGGAGGAAATTCCGGACAGGGGAAGTACCATATTCTCTCCGATAGTTGCGCTGCCTGTCATGTCCATGCCGTTAGCACTGACAGATACATCCCTTGCATGTTGTATGAGAGGTATAATTACCGTAACAGAACTCATATTGGATTCAGGAGTAAAAACTGCCGTGTCCGTGACATTGTAACGTGCCGTATCCTCGCTCACATTGTGGGTAATGTATCCTGTGTACCGCTTTTGCAGGATCATTTCGTATCCTGTTATGGAAGTCCTGCTGTTGTTTATTCTGACAGGATTGGCTGCCGCGCTAAAACCTGTAATATCCAGTGTTGCACCTGTGAAATTCCCGACCCTGGCAAAGCTCAGGTTGTTGCTGGTTTTAACATACAGATGGCGCGGGGTAGACACATGCCCAGTGTAAGTCACCATAAGATCCTCTGAGAAATAGTACTGCTGCGTGCTGGCAACGTTCTTATTGTATATCCTTATGATCTGGGCACTGCCGGGATTAAGTATTGCCGGGATATAGCCTGTAAGTGAATCGCTCTGGGTAAAAGACTGCTCGCCGTGAGGTATAATAGAACTATTGATCTGCCTGCTGTCTATCGTCAGGTTAAAAGCCAGGTCTGCGGTGTTGGCCGGGTCTTTGATCTCAGCCGTGGTGTTTAAAAAAGCGCCTGTTATATCAACGGATTCGTAAGGATATAACGGCAGGGTGAATATGCCGCTGATATTTGAGCCATAACTTGTGGGGATGAGTTTGTAATTTATGGGGTACGGGAACGGGTTGTATGTTACATTGGCAGTTGTCTTCCCTGTGAGGGTAAGTATTGCGCGTGTGATATTGGTATTATTTATCCACAGGGTTGAATCAGGTGAAAGGGTCGCATCGCCGCTTACTGTCGGAAGGTTGCCTTTTATTACATAAAAGAAGTTATCCATTACATCAAATGTGGAATTTGCGGACGCACTGTAATTGCCAGCCGAAGTATTTGCAGATATAATGTATGTTCCACTGTTCCTTCCGGGTATTGAATAGCTGAAATACCCTGTGGAATTGGAAGTGGTGTTATAATATTCACTTCCGGTGCTTATGTTAACGCGGCCCGCATGACCTGTACCGTTCGTATAATGAGCCCTCCCTGTAATGTTTACCTGCCGAAAGGACAGGGCCGGGTCTGCGGATATATAGAACAGCAGGTCTTTTATATGCAGGTAGAAATAAGCCGAGCCTGTTCTCTGTACGCCGTCCACGTTTGCCGATGCTTCAGCCGTGATGTTATATGCCCCCGCAGTATTGTTTGAAAAAGCAAAAGGTGTTACGCTGCTAACATTTCCTTCATATACAAGTGCAGAATCGCGGTATATCCTTACCCGCACGCTTGTATCGATTTGGGAACCGTTCAAATATACACCTGGAGCAATATAGAAATTCTCTCCTTTTTCCGCTTCCTCGCTACTGGCCGTAAGATTCAGGTCAAGCTGCATGAGGCTGTAATTAATGGAAAAATGCCTGGCCGAGTGGTTGTATATAGTCCCTATCCCGCTACTGTTAATACGAAGGATGTTTCCCGATACGATGCTGCTTGCCGTAACATTCGTGCTGTTCTCCCAGGCCGTGATGTTGTATGCCCCTCCAGGCAACTGGTATGTTATACCGGAGTTGTTCCAGTTATAGTCCATATCATTTGTAATTGTAAGATCTGAGCTATAGTTACCAGAAACCGAAGCGGTTTTTGTGATGTTGAAGGAGGAGGTGATATTATATGTTATGGATACGGCGTTCCCTGTTGTGATGTTGATATCGTTGCTGGTTGTAAGATAACCCGTGATGTTGAGGTTTGCACTGGCAGTCGTGGCATTGTAAACAGTGATGTTGTTTATCTTAACCTCCATGCTCGTTGCCGAACCCGGAACAAGGGAGATGCCGGAGTATGAAGGCACGGCATCAGCCGGAAACTGGAAACCAATGTTTGCGAACATGCCTGATGCTGTCGAACCGGTGATAGTGGCGCTGGCTCCTGTCCTGTATAAAGTGGTGTTTGTGACCTGGATATATGTGGCATTGCTGCCGTTTAAGCTCCCTGATGTCGCATTCACCCATATCGTGTGATTTCCGGGTTGCGCCGGGGCTGTGAGTATTTTGATGAAGTTCCCCTGTGAATCTGCGATCAGGTTGTAAGAGCCTGTCCATGATGGGGCTATCTCTACATTGCTGCCTGCTGCGGCTGTGGAATTGTCATAGTATGCCGCGCCCGATACCGTTATCGTATCATTAGTATGTGCGGGGTTATCAGCAAAAAGGCGTATATTTATACCACCAGGAGAACCGACTGCAAATATAGAGAGGGAATAAGTCACAGCTTCAATGTAACTGCCGTTCATGGTCGTCGGAAGGGGCAGCCAGTATTCCCCTGCATAGTGGTATATGATAAGGTCGCTTCGTTCCCATTCGTTTGGTATGCGGATAGTGATGGATGAATAAGTAAGATTGTCTGAAAAAATTTCAAGGTACTGAAAGGGCTGAAAATGCGGTTTTTTTACTGCATCGGGCTTTTTTTCAAGTTTCAGGGCATGGATGCCGGCATTTTCCGCAACAGTTATGTCTGATTGTAAACCACTTATTTCAATGGTATATTTCTTTTCACCTGCCGGCGTGGCAGCTTCTGCGCCTATCCCTGTCATGTTTGGCGCCGTTTGCGATATTTCTGTCTGGTTTGCGGCTATTGTAAGGTTTGCGGTCTCGTTCAAGTCAGATATATTATGATTGGTTAATGGCACCGAGATAGTCCAGGCTAACAGGGGGATAAGGAAGGCAAGTACGATACCCTTCCTGATTCTTGAGAATGTTATACTGTCTCTATATGGCCAGCTATCCAGTTTTATTTTAAGCCACGTCTTCATATTAACGTAATTTACGTTTTTTGGTTCCAGAACAGGCGGTTCCCACACATATTCGCTAATATGTGGTACATTTCCAGATGCTAATGATAATTATCATAATAGGATTAATATCTTTATTAACTTTATGGTTGTTGGCGAAGAATAGCTTGGACTTATGTCAGGGAATTAGTATTGACAGAATACGCGGGATTGAGCCGAAAAGTTTATCTTAACATGTGTAAATTATAACAAACACATGTTAAGACTTGCAATCAACTCCATTTCAGAGCTTTCAAAGCTCCTCGGGTTCCTCGGAAACGAGCAGCGCCTCAGCATACTCAAAGCAATAGCAGTGCAGGAGAAGTACGCGAGGGAAATCTCGGAGGAAGTTGGCATCTCAAGACCGCTGGTCAACATATACTTGAAGCAGTTCGAGAAGCTCGGGCTTGTGAAAGGCAGGAGCGAGGTATCGGAAGAGCCGCCGTACTTTCGTAGATACTACAAATCAGTGCCATTCGAGCTGATTGTGAGCTTAGATATGATTCAAAATATGAAGGAGGAAGAGAAGTGAAAATAAAAAACACGGGAATACTATACTTGATTGCAGCCACTATACTAATATCAGTGCTAATCGAGGCCGAAATTATAGAGATAGCTTGGAACAGTATTCTGATACGCCCTCTTGGGATTGAGATAAGCTTGCTCTGGTTGAGCGTTTCTGGGATCGCAGCAGGTGTATACCTGTTAATTCTGGCAAAACAATATTTAGATGCAAAAATGTCAAAAACTAAAGATACTGAAGAAAAGTACACCGGAATAATAATTTTAGTTGTATCTTTAATTCTTGCGCTCCTGATGCCGAGCTCCAATACAGGCCAGCTTGGGACAATAACAAGTTTAACGCTTATACTGCCTGCGCTTATAATAATTATGGATTACTGGTCCAGTGGATTGCAATGGGCACGTGAAATGACTGAACAGTATGTCAAACAATCCACTGCAAGAGAAGAAGAAATAGCATCCAGGATAGAGCAGTTGAATGAACTGGCAAGAAGGATTGAAAACAAGGCAGAAAAATTAGAGTGGATAGTCAGAAAAGTTTCGGATTAAAGATAAAGGAGGAATTGAAAATGAAAATCAGCAGCATTGAAACAGTAACAACAACTGTAGTTCTTATTCTTATATTATTGTTATTAAGTGCCCTTGGGGTTTATCCACCAATAGCGATGGTTTTTGCTGTTATAAGCACACTTGGCATATACCTGTTAATTATAGCCGCCAAAAGCTATGTGAGTGCAAGGATGCAGAAAGCAGAAATATTTACAGGCCTGGATGCCAGAATTGCCAATTTAAACAAATACATGGATAAGATTGAGAGCAGGATTGATGAAATAGACCGTATGCTTGAAAAGGTTTAAGATGAGGTCTATGAGATGGCTTTTCGAAAGGAATGTCCTTGAAAAAGATAATACATGAAACCAATATTAACATAAAACCGGTATAATAGTAGCGATTCTAACGGGAAGCATATGTCAAATAGCGGTCAACAATTATTTAAGGGCAAATGCGTAAGTCCTATACTATCTACATGATGAATTACTTAATCGATAACTTGATTAGTTTGGCCCGTTTTCTTTTAGCTTCGCCACTTATAGCAAAGTGATATTCCATATAGAGTTATTCAGGTAAACTTATCATATTTCCCGCCACAATACGCCATCGATGTAACATGTTCACAATAATCTTAGATGTTAATTACATGTACTTTATTAACTTCTTCAGTTTCTTACGGGTGAGAAAGTATCGGTAAAGGCTTTCCAGTTTTCATAAGAAACTCAACCACCATCGGTTGAGATGTTTCTTATTTTCTTATGTTTTTAAAAATTAATACATACTATATTGGTCCAATCCAAAGGATTTGAGCGAAAGCTTTATAAACTCAACATACAATATTGAGTATATTGGAGTGAAACTCTTACCTCAACCAAAAAGTATATATAGTATGAACGCCTATATACTATATAGGAAAAAAAATTCCCGTCCATCGACAAAAGAATCTTTTTTTCGAACTTAGTCTAAGATGCTAAGTTTTAGACGATGGATGAAATATGTCAGAAAAAACAAAAATAATCGCATTATATGCGATGGTAGATGTAAAAAATGAGAAAGCAATTTTGAACCTTTGGCCAATATTCAAAGAAGATATTGGAACAGAAATAGAACTTGATGGGAAATTAATTTCAGTGTTTCCTATCGATGGGCTTTTTTTAAAAGATGGGGAAATAATAGATGAAGATTGGAAAAAACAAATTGTTATCGATGGTGAGCCGGGAAAAGGCATGAGCACAAGAATTGAAAAAATTCATGGCGTTGAAGTTAGATTCGATTCTGAGGAGTGAGCAGAAATGAAAAATCTCACCCTTTTACAGGTTGTAGGACTTGAAAAAGCTAAACAAATGCTTTGTGATGACATTATCCTACGTGCAATATCAAATAGACCTCAGAAAATGGTTTTATTAGAAGGAGCATCAGGGGGCGGTAAAACAACTTTAGTACATGCTGTAGTTCATCATTTCCAAGAAAAATACCCCAATAGATTTTCATATATTGAATTGGGGATAACCGATCTTACCGAACATGTCAGCAGCACGGCAAAGAAAATAAAACATTTATTTGCAAGAATAAGAGAATCCCACAAACCAACTATCCTTTTTATTGATGAATCCGATACTATTTTTGCATCCCGAATGAATGCAGGTCATATCAAGGAAGAAAGGACTTCTTCATTAATGATGGAGTTAAACGACCCAATAGAGAACCTGTATATTGTTTGTGCTACAAATAGACCCGGAAGAATTGATCGAGCAGTATTAGAAAGATTTGCAGAAAGGGTTAATTGTCCATATCCTTCATCAACAGAATTGAAACAAATCATCAATCTACATCTCTCTATATTGGAACTAAAGCAAAGAGAAATTCTTTATAATGCTGTCCTAACTACTCCTCAATATAATTGGTCAGGAAGAGATTTTGACACTCTTGAGGATAAGTTCCTAACAAGAAGGGATGTAATTAGGATTGATAAACCAGACTATCAGATTGATTCAGTCTTAGTTTGTGAGGTTTTTGATTCAATGGTTGATTCGAAATGTCACCTAAAGTTTGACTACTTAGATGAAGAAAAACCCAATAAAAAGAGGCAAAAACAGTATCAGTAGGCGACAGTCTAAAGTTACTCCCAATACTTCTTTTATATTATAGTATAAAGAAGGTTTAAGGAGTAACTTTTAACAGTTGGCGATGCATAGCGAAAAGGTGACAAAAATGAGCATTTTTAGAGAAAATCATAAACTAATGATATTGGAGAAGGATAACCTTTTTTCAATAAAGAAACAAATTAAAAAAGTTTCAAGGGATTTATGGATTCTGAGACAAAGGAAGGAATTTGAATGGTCTTCTATTGAATCCCATTTTATATTGTCCAATATGGAAGAGTGCCAAGATTGTTTAAACAAACTTTTATATTTGTTCAACCGGGAATTGATTTCAAGGAAAAGACGTTATCTAAAGAATATTGCAGGAAGGGGATATGAAGCAGATAGGACTTTTCATATGAATGTGCCATATGATTATTATTGAGTCGAGTCTTATAAAAGAAATCCCCTAAGATAGGAAGTAGAAAATTTTAGACTATGGTTGGAGTCCAGTGGGGAGTCTAAAAATCTTCCTTCTTAATCAAAGGTAAAAGATGTACGATATAAAACCAGATTCAATAATAATTTTGAATTTCTTCTTCTTATTGGGTCTAATCTTACTTTTGTATAATATTTTTTTCAGGTGAACTATGAAGAAATGTAAATTTTGCGGTAAAGAATTTAAGCGAAATGGGGTCTTATTTCATGAATTACATTGTGAAAAGAACTATGATAGTCCTATGAAAGGACTATGGAAAGGGGAAAATAGACCTATGATAGACCTATCGAAGCCTACCATAGACCTACCAAAGGACTATGATAGTACTATGGAAGAAAAAGGACTATCAAAGGACTATGATAGACCTATCAAAGGGGAAAAAAAGCCTATGGATAGTCCTACCATAGACCTATCGAAGGATGATGACCCGGAATACAACATGATACAAATTAAACCGGGTGTTTATCAATGTGAAAATTGCGGAACATGCTATGATTCAATAGAATCAAGATGTCAAATTTGCGGGGTGAGGTTTGAATGATAGAAAAAATAAAAGAGTTTGTTATAAAGATTAATGGATTACTTTTTGAAGTATTTTGTGGAACAATATTATTATTCATTATTGCAATAGTTTTAAAATTTATATGGTTAATTTTTAAAATGGCGGTGACTTCCTAATATGGAAGAAATATCTTTTGAGCAAATGCCGCAAAAACCGACACCTGAAATCAAAGATTCAACCCAACAGGAAATGGTTGAAAAAGCCGAAAAATCAATAGCTCAAAGCCAAATAAAACAAGAATTGAAAGAAGAAGTTATTGAAGTCCCGGTTTATGATTCAGTCCCCGTAGAGCTTCCAGAAATGATTTTTCATATGGGTTCTAAATGGGTGGAATGCCCGAAAATGGAATTAGATGAAAAAGAAAAAACAATAATGGCAAAGCATATTTCAAATCTAATCGGGCATCCTTCCAGTAAAATCTTTTCTCTTCTTATTGTGTTGGTTGTCACTTTCAGTAAAATAACTGAATGTAAAAACGCTATTCTTTCTAAGCTTGGAAAAACTAAAACTCAGTGAGTTTTAAAATGAAAATAAATAGAGAAAATTGGATTTTTGTGACTGGAAAAGCGGGAGCCGGTAAGACTTTTTGGATTAAAAAACACATGGAAGCAATACCGCCCGAAATGCTTTACATTTATGATTACAACCAATCGGATTACCAGAAATTCAAATCTGCTAATCTATGGAATGTCCAATATGGGAGCCAAAGCGAAATAGAAGAATTTCTTAAAATCGTGTACGCTCAAGGCAATTGTATGGCCATATTGGAAGAATCTGATAATTATTTTCAATATCCCTCAGAGATTCTAAGAAGATTCGTTAATACCGCACGCAATAGAGGAATCGGAAGTATCGTTAATGCAAAGAGAGCAAAAAGCATAAAACCAGTATTTAGAACCAGATTTAATTATCTTATATTGTTTCAAAATACACTTTCAGACGATATAAAATACCTTGAAGAGTGGGTAGGAATCGATAAAGGCGGACTTGAAATTCTTAGGACTCTAAAGACTGGTGAGCACATCATACTGAATTTAGATTCACAAGAAGTAAGCGAAGTGATGAAACTATGATATATCCAGACAGAACACAAAGTTTAACATTTGTAATTATTTTTTCAATGGTAGCATTGTTGACAACAACATTAAACGCTAACCCCCAAGGCACTTTCGTATTACTGATAAGCGCAAATATAATGATGGTTAGAGCGGCCATGTTATGAAATGCCATAGATGCGGGAAATGTTGTTTTTACACTTTAGACGGGGTAAAAAAGAAATGTCCTTATCTTGTAATTCATGGTAAACTCACATCTTGTAGAATCTATAAAAACAGATTGGGCAGACTGCTTGATGTGGGTAAAGATGACACTCACATTTATTGTATGCCTATTAAATTATGCTTATACTAAGAATACTACGTCTGTAGATAAGGGTTTACTACTTTTTTCTAAAAGTAGGGGAGAATAAAAATGGGAATAATGAACTCAGTTAAAGAAGGCGCAGACCTCACACATCCAAAACCAACAGCGGGGTGGCTCATGGGAGCAGTCATAGCAGTTGCACTTTTGGTAATTGTTTGGAATGTAGTTCAGTATGTAATGAATAAGGGGAAATCTGCAACAGGCGGCGCAGTTAAGACCGTTGAACAAACAGCCGAACAGGCTTTTGGAACAGGGGTGTAAAATCACATGGCAGCGACAGCTTTTAGGGGCACAATGACCTTTAGGAATAGAAAAACAGGACAGACTCAGAGGGAAGCTTTTACAGCAACCGATGTTGCTAATGCACTTGTATCATATGCAAGCACCTCAAATAATTTTGTGCAAGCAAGAGGAAGTCAGGGCGAGATAGTGGATATTATTGATATTTCATTATCCGCAGCGGGTGTGGACACAACCCAGCTCGCAGTAGTTGTAAGCGGTATGGATACAGGGGAGCGGCTTCTTGGTAGTGGATTAGTTTCCACAATCAATAACAGACTTCCCGGTGGAATTCCAATACGGGCGGGCTCTTCAGTACAGTTAAAGCAGTTAGCCTAAGAAAGGATTTTTCCTTTCTTATTTTTCCAAAGAGATACTAAGCTTAGAGGGAATCATGGTAGATATTGCAACAACATTATCAAGATTAGCAGACGCTATAATAAAATTAGCTACACCGCATCAAAATCACTTACTGGAACCTTTCACAATCACACCGTCCACAACAATCACAAATGTGATGAAAGACCAAGCGGGTACTTATGGACAGATTAAGGTATCTGTAATTGGTTTTGCAGTTAGAAGTATGGGTACTGCAACTTATGTTAGAATCGGAAAACAAGGAAATTGTATAGATACACTTAGCGCAAATTTCATATATACCGAATATCAAGCACCTGAAGGCGGATGGCTTGATGCATCAGAGTTTCAGATGATTTCAGATACTGCTGACGCAGTTATAGAAGTAACAGGCATAAGAGTTGATTAAACATGCCGGGCAAAGCTTTTATCAATCCAAGATACACGCCTGCTAAAAATACCGGGATAGGTGAAACAGTAGAATTAAGTGATTTAACGGTTGTTAGTGGTACGTGGGCATATACATCTTATAGCTCACAGGGGGACTTTGATTCATTACTACTTCCGGGGAAAGGTCTTTTAAAATCAATAGGGGATAATAATGAAATTAAGATACCGTCTATGAGAATGAATGTTGGAACCTACGATATAAAAATTGCAACTCTTAATGGTAGTAACATGGGAATTATGGAAGTTTTAGCGGGGGCGACAAGTCTTGGAACAGCGGATTTATATGCCCCAGATATTCCCGGAGCAATATACAATAAGGTGTACATTTTTACATTTCCACCAACCCAATCAGGACTGTATGATATAAGAGTTAAGTGTACAGGTAAAAATGTAGCTTCATCAGCGTATGGTATCGGTTTTAGCCGAATCCAAATCAAGAAAATCGACGGGTTAGTAGGCGGTGTTTCCACCCAAACAAACGTCACAGCATCAAGAGTTAGTGATGGTACAGTATATCAAAACACATCCGGTAAGCCTATAATGGTTACCTTCTCATGCTATTACGCTTCAGGAATTGTAACGATTACAGCTTTCACAGATGCCGCTAATCCACCCACAACACAGGTTGGGACAGATACGGCACAAACCAATATGGGCGGAAGTGTATCTTTTTGGGTTTTACCCGGAAACTATTACAAAATCAATGCAACACCACTAACCACAAAGTGGTGGATAGAATGGAGCTAAAATCATGAGCTATCAAATAGGTACAGTTAATTGTCTCAATCAAAACGTTTCATGGCTACCACAAGACCCTAATTTTCCAAGGTGTGAATCCATAGGTCAAACGTGGTATTTTGCTGCGGGTGAGTATGGAAACAGGTTATCTGGATTCTATAGAAGCGAAGGAGAAGTACATGCAGCTATGGGTGTAATGCCTTCTTTCACAATAGAATCTCTACAACTTGAAAAGAAAGCTGAATATCTACAAAACCCAGACACAGTATGGTCAAGTCAGGAAGCATACAACACTGAATTAGCAGAGACTCAGGGTGAGATTTCAAGCTACAATGAATCTACTAAAACTGAAGATAAACCAAAATTCAATATCTGGTATATTGTGTTACCCGTTATTGCTTTATTTGGATATTTACTGTTTAGGAGGAAGTAACATGGCAAAAATAGGATACAGAGGGGTGAATGCTCAAGGCTCAAGCAATGATATTTTAATGTTTGGTGTTGTGATTGTTGGGATAGGACTTATAGGATATTATCTATTGAGAAAAACAGCAGATGACACAGTTAAAGGACTAAAAGACGCTGCTGGAGATGCTGTAGGAGCAATAGCAGCAATCCCAAGCCAGATAATAGCAATTCCAAATGTAAGAATCGCAGAAAACACTAAAGCAATAGAACAAGCAGCAAATAGAACAGGTTATCAAGATTGGCTATCCGGTCAAGGTTACATACCTCAAGTAATCGTCAATACAGGAAATGCAATAGCGCCGACTCAATTATTGGAAACAGCAACATCACAGGGAACAGACTTCAGGCAAGATTTAATAGCAAATAACGATTTGCAGAGACTTGAAAATGACCCATTGAAACCTTTAATTGTTGTTGGTGAGGGTTTAACAAGAACCTTCACAGGTCTTTCACCATATGAAGCCGGGGTAGCAACCAGAGATTGGTTTAATAACATCTGGAAGTGAGTTATGGAAGAATTAATCCCGGCCATAGCACAAGTGGGCTTTCCGATAGCGGTAAGCTCATATCTTTTAATTAAATTCCAGTCCACAATAGACAAACAAAGTCAACAGCTTGAAAGAATCACACTACTGATTGAAACACTTATGAAAAGGTTAGAAAAATGAAAATCGCTATCTATTGCCGTGTTAGCACGGATGAACAGACTACATTAAACCAAGAAATTCGATTAGTAGAATATGCTAAAAGAATGAATTGGGAATATGAAGTCTTTAATGAAGTCGAATCTTCCAGAAAAACAAGACCAATAAAGGCTAAAGTCCTTGATTTATTGAGAAAAAAAGAATTTAATGGTGTCTTAGTTTACAAAATGGATAGATGGGGAAGGTCATTAAGCGAGCTTATTTTAGAGCTTACAGAACTCAATAATAAAGGAATAGCTTTCATATCCTACTCGGAAAATTTAGATTTTGGTTCTCCAGCAGGTAGGCTTATGATTAATTTATTGGCCAGTTTTGCGGAATTTGAAAGGGATTTAATCAGACAACGAACTATGGAAGGTTTGAACAGAGCAAAAAAAGAAGGTAAAAAATTGGGAAGACCTTCTAAAAGTGACCTTAAATTAAGGATGGAAAAATCCTACCCTGTTAATTTACTAAAAAATGAGATTGCTTAACATATTAAAAATAGATTAAAGAAATCGGACGTTTTTATGGATAAAATTCATATGGCTAATTTTGCGCTTCATATAGTAATTTTGATCATCTTTGTTGTAACGTGGTAAAATGTTTACATATTTAGATTGGTTTCATACGGAAGCTTACAATATCCAACCCCTAAACGCTCAAAAGCGTTTAAGAGTCTATGACGGCCAACTTTTAGAAGCAATAAGAGATAATCCTGCCAAATGGGCTAAAGTTTGGTATGAAGCCACAGGGTTAAAGCTTCATAAAAGGCTCAAGGATGCGATATGAGCGATTATTTTACAGGATTGGTATAATTTACCCTTCTTTTTTATATTTTAACTTTGTCACATCCATAAGGCCATCGTTTGTATGCTCTATAACTTGAAAACCCTTTAATCTTGTTTCAATATCAGCCATTTTACTTTCAAATTTCTTTTCATATTCCGCAAGTTTGGCTTTTAATGCTTCATTTTCTTCTGACAGCTTAGATAGTTGCAGGGAAGCATCAGCAATTTTAAAGGATTCAGCTTTTTCTATAATTTCTATTGGTTTTTTATCAATAGATGAACATGCCATTTCAGCAGTTGCATTAATCACGTCATCGTCTGCAATATGGGTATAACGTGCTATCATTCGACTATCATCAGTCCATCCCAGCTTTTTCTTAATAAGAGATTCTTGGTATCCCCTTAAAACCATATCAGTAGCTTGAGCATGTCGAAATTTATGAGCAGATATTGGTTTATTTATGTTTGCAGCCTTAGCTATTCTTTTACAAAACCGCCACACAGCAACCTTACTTAAATTAAAAAGTTTATCTTCTTTATTCAGGGCACAATAAGAAAGATAATTCCTTATATATCCAGCAGAAAATACACATAAAATACGTCTAAAATCATTACCTGTTTTTGTTTGGGGAATGCTGATTATCATTCCTTTATCTGTTTCCTGAATATCCTTAACCAATATATTTAGAATTTCATCAATCCGACCCCCACTTTCAAACAATAGAGCAATCAAGGCTTTATATAAATGGCTATCAGTTGCCTTAATTAGGGTATTAATATCATCAATCGTTAAAATATCATCTCTCTTAAGGTTATTTTTGATGTTCTTGATTTTTATATCATCTACAATTTCAAGCTTCTTAAGCCATTTAAAATAGACCTTCATAATGATTTTAGCCGTTTCAACCGTGGAAGGTTTCTTTGTTTCCCGAAACTTTAGAATATATCTTATTGCATCTTTCTTAGTCCACTTGTCCAGATTTTTAAATTCATTCATAGGTGTTAGATATGCATTATAGTTTACAATCGTTGAAGCTTTCAAACCATTAGCTTTTTGCCATTCAAAGAATTTATTGAGCATAATATCTTAAAAGGTGTTAAATGTATATATAATTAACTTGGAGGTTAATATGTTCACAATAATAACAGGTGCTCAGTTTGGAGACGAAGGAAAAGGCAAGATAGTGGATATGATGGCTTCGCATTACGATATCATTGCACGCTTCCAGGGCGGGGACAACGCAGGACATACCGTAGTTGCAGAGGGAAAGATCTACAAATTGCATCTTATCCCTTCAGGTGTGCTTTTTGATGCCCGCCTCCTCATAGGCCCGGGCACAGTCATGAACCCTGGGATATTGATGGAAGAACTTGCCATGCTTTCTGAGAACGGGGTGGGTGTGCCTCCCTCAAAGCTCGGTATAGATGCAAAGACAAGTATAATAATGCCATACCACATTGCACTCGACCGTTTACGGGAGTCAAAACGTACCGTGAAAATCGGTACCACGAGCAGGGGTATCGGTTATGCCTATATAGATAAAGTGGGAAGGGATGAGATACAGATGGCAGACATTGCAGATAAAAACCGGTTCCTGAAACGGCTTGATGAGATAGCCCCGCAAAAAGAGGCTGCGATAAAAGAACTGGGCGGTGATCCCATGATCGCAAGGTCAGAGATTGATGATTATATAAATATAGGCGTTAAATTAAGGCCTTATATCACCGACGTTTCAAGGGAGATAAACCTTGCTTTAAAGCAGGGAAAAAAGGTGCTTGCCGAAGGGGCGCAGGGAACACATCTGGATATAATCCACGGCACGCAGAAATTCGTAACATCTTCAAGCACGGTTGCAGGTTCAGCCTGTGCCTCACTTGGTGTCGGGCCGACAAAAGTAAGCAATGTTATCGGGGTCATAAAAGCCTATATTACAAGGGTCGGTGAAGGACCGCTTCCCACTGAGCAGAAAAACGATACCGGTGAGCACCTGCGGGATAAAGGAGGGGAGTTTGGCACGACTACAGGAAGGCCAAGAAGATGCGGCTGGTTCGATGTGCCACTTGCTTTAAAATCCACCAACCTTAATGGCTACACCAGCATGGCTCTCACCAAGCTCGATGTGCTGACAGGCCTTGATACCCTGAAACTGTGCCTGGGCTATGAACTTGAAGGAAAACGTCTTGATTACCCGCCTGAACATTCGGATGAAATCGCAAGGTGTAAGCCTGTTTATGTTGAATTACCCGGGTGGCATGAGGACATTTCAGACACAGAAAGTTTTTCCGCCCTCCCTGAAAATGCAAGGTTGTATGTTGAGATGCTTGAGAAATTAATAGGAGTAGGCATAGAGTATGTTTCTATAGGGCCGGGAAGAAAGCAAACATTTATGAAATGAGATTTTAAGAATTAAATCCCGACTTCGCCTAACTGAAGTGTTAATTGTTGAGAGTACATTATTTTTTTGAATATTTCCTAAATTGGGCGAAGCTAAGGCAACTCCCGTCAATAAGTTGACACCTATAAATAAATAGTTCATGTTGATATAGTATGCTAAAAGTCAGTTTACGGAGCCAATATCAGCAGATGAAACAATCATTGAATGAAAAACAGTGGAGA
>VEPN01000070.1 GCA_012026835.1 Candidatus Methanoperedens sp.
ATGATTCACCTCTTGGTGTTATTGTCATTTTAATACCCCCATTAAATAATCTGTTTAATGATTCTTAAAGATTACGGAGGCTTTAGAATCACGCTATAGGACCCTCTGATTCCATATTTACCATCTTCCGAATTCTTTTAAATAAACGTAAACTGGTATAACCGAATACCATGTGAAAATAATAGAATCCAATACAATATTTATCGCATAGTAAGCTATTGATACTCTATAAAAAACAATTCCTGCGATAGAACTGCCAAGGAAGAGATATAAAAATGGGATCGTTAAAAAATATATCGTATCTGATTTTTTATTGCGGGCAAACTCTTTACTTCCCTTCATTCCGTCAAGCACTCCTCGATTTTCAAGCATTATAAAAGGAATTGTGTAGAAATACCAGATAGTAAATAACAAACCAGGAATAATAAAAAATAAAGTGCCCGCCATAATCATAAAGCCAAGAAGAATGCCTGCCGTTATGAGTGCGGAGGTCCTCTTTGATGCAAGTCCGGATGCGGTTCCCAGATTTACATCTTTATTTTCAAGCATATTTTTTATTATCACTGAATATATGCCTTCAATAATTGCATAAATTATACATAATAAAATTAAAGACATTATAAAATATGCTAAAATCGATGGAAGGACAGGGATTAAATCTTCAATTGATTTTATGTTGTCCGGTGTATCAATATATGACCTGGCTAAATAATCCTGCAATCTGGAAAATAAAACCAGAATGATCATTGGAAGCAAGATAATCGGCCTACTCCGAATGATTTTAAATGATTCTTTCAATACTTCTTTTTTATTAACTTCTTTATTCATTTATGCCACCTCTAATTTATTTCTACCAGATCACCAAACAGTTGGATTGTTCTTATGTTCCAAAGTTATGATGACATTTCCTTTTTTGTGGCCTTTGTCCACATACCGGTGAGCTTCGACCATTTGCTCCAGCGGATAGCGTCTATCAATGACTGGCTTTATCTTCCCCGCTTCAACAAGCTCTTTGAGTAAAATTAAATCATCAACATATATCTTTGGGTGTCCATCATCGACTGATATGTATTTCCCGTTCGGAGTTAGCGCTTTTTTGCACTGTAGTTTTGAGCTATATCTTTTTCCAACGGCATCAAAAATAAGATCATAAGATTCTGCCTTATTCGTAAAATCCTCTTTTGTGTAATCAATTACCTTATCTGCTCCCAGAGATTTCACGAATTCTAAATTTGTGGTACTGCATACCCCGGTAACTTCTGCCCCAAAGTACCTGGCAAGCTGTACCGCAAAAGTACCCACCCCTCCGGAAGCTCCATAGATAAGAACTTTTTGCCCTTTCCGGATATTTCCTTTTCTAAGAAAATGCAATGCTAAAGTTCCTCTTGAAGGAACAGCGGCGGCTTCCTCACAGGTCACATTGGACGGTTTTAATGCCATAATACAGTCAGCAGGCATACACAATCCGTCTTCAGGCAGACAGGTGTATTCGGCATAAGCACCAAAACGCTTGCCGGTAAATGCAAAAATCTGGTCACCTTTTTTAAATCGTTTTACATCTTTGCCTATTGCTTCAATTTCTCCGGCTAACTCAAGGCCCAGTACGGATTTTCTTGGTTTTCTGAAACCAACGAATATTCGCATGGGGATCCAAAGCAAGAGATTTACTTTGCCGCTTCGAACGAAACAGTCCGAGACTGTTACTGCTGCCGCATGAATTTTTACCAGGACTTCATTATCTTTGGGTATAGGTTTCTCCACCTCTTTGAGTTGAAGAACCTCCGGCGGTCCGTATTTTGTGCATACAATTGCTTTCATTTCTTTTCTCCTCTTTTATTAAATTTTATTGTTGTGCACTACGGTTACTACTACATTTCCCTTTTTGTGCCCTAAGTCCACATACCTGTGAGCCTCGGCAATTTGCTCCAGCGGATAACGTTTGTCTATAACCGATTTTAACTTTCCAGCTTCAATAAGCTCTTTGAGGAATATCAGGTCTTCAGTTTTAATAATTACTGACCCATGAGTGTCGTGGGAGGAAAGAAATATTCCATTTTTCTTTAGCGCTCTTTTACTGCGTGAACGCGAAGCCTTAGCTACCGCATCAAAAATAAAATCGTATTTCTCACCGCTTCCTGTAAAATCGGTTGTAGTGTAATCAATTGTCTGATTGGCTCCCAGGGATTTGATTAGTTCTAAATTGGCAGTACTGCAAACCCCGGCAACTTCCGCCCCAAAATATTTGGCAAGCTGTACCGCAAATGTACCTACACTTCCGGAAGCGCCATAGATAAGAACTTTTTGTCCCGGCTGGATATTTCCACTTTTAATATACCTTAACGCGGTTAGCGCTCCTCCGGTAGCAGCGGCGGCTTCCTCACAGGTCATATTGAGAGGCTTCAAGGCCACCAAACCTTCTTCCGCCCTACTCCCATCTTCAGGCACACATTTGTATTCGGCATGAGCGCCGAAACCAAAACCCACAAACGAAAAAACCTGGTCACCTTTCTTAAACCGTTTCACATCCCTGCCCACTGATTCAATTTCTCCGGCCATCTCCATTCCGAGTATAGCTCTTTTTGGTTTTATTATACCTAGGTATATTCGTGCCGGAAGCCACTGCCAAACAGGGACAGTGAAGCTTCGCATTCTGGAATCTCCCCTGGTTACTGTTGTTGCATATACTTTTACAAGGATTTCATTGTCCCTGGGAACAGGTTTTTCTACCTCTTTGAGCTTAAGAACTTCCGGCGGACCGTATTTTGTGCATACAACTGCTTTCATAAATTTTCCTTAAATTTTATATGATTTTGCTATTATGTTTTCCATTTCTTCTTTGCTGCAACGAAATATTGTTGTCCACTTTTATGCAAACATTCAGTTTCAACAATCTCAAAATTTCCGTTAGCTATTGAATCTTCTAATTCGGAGATTTTAAATAAATTAATCTGAGGAATTAATCCGATTTTGCCCAAAGGAGATAACAGAACTCCCAAAAATGTTCCTCTCATACACGGTGTTGCAGAAATAATCAATCCACCCGGTTTCAATAATTCATTTATCCTTTGCATAACCTTAGGCGTATCTTCCACTAAATGAAGCAGGTAGAAACATAAAATTACATCAAAGGACCCTTTTATTAATTTTTCATCAAATATTGTTGTTTGCGCGAAATCTATGTTTTTAACTTTACGTTCTACAGTTTTTCTTTTCGCAGCTTCAATCATTTTGGATGAGATATCAATACCATAGACTGATTTCACACTATTCGCAATTTCAATGGCTGCTGTTCCAGTTCCACATCCATAATCTAAAACATTATCACTAATTTTAAGTCGGTTTCTAGTTTTTTCAATAATCTTAATATTAGTCGGTTCATCTTTTCTTTCTTCCCGATCAAAATACTTCGCCATCCTATCCCAGAACTTTTCAGATTTATTCATTTATTGTATCCCTCCGCTCTACTTTTATACCTTTAATCAGAAGCCATAAACCAATCATGAGTTCGAAAAGAACGCTCGGTGCCCAGCAAAATATTTGAATAATCATTATTGCTGCGTAATTCGGTAAAAGAATAGTTATTAATGCATAAATGAAAATGAGCGCATATGAAAGAATTCCAAACCCTGCCAATATCCTGGGAACATATTTTGACTTGAATAATATATAAAAAAATACCATCAAATTGAGCCCAAGAAATACCGTGGGAATAGCAGATATAGAAATACGCTCATTGAGAAATAATCCTACGAGGGCTTGTATCTGTCCTGGTTCAAATTCAGTCAAAGCTTGACCTCTTAAAATCAGCAAAGCAATAAAACTGCAAAGGGCAATAACTGCCCCCAGTATGGCCTCTGTCAGTTTCAAAAAAAGCGCAAGCAAAGCAAGATTCTTGTTTACAGGTTTGAGTATTATATAAAGAGCAAGGGCCAAAACTACCCCGCTGATAGAGAAGATTAGCTGGTTAGTAATATCGATACGAAATAGCAACTCATTGGCCATAATATTATTGACTGTAGCTGCGGCATTTCCTGCAACAATAAGTTTAGAGTCTATAAGAGTCCAGTTAAGTGTCCAGCCTATTACGATAAACAGGAACATCAAGCCTGCAACTTTTGCAGCTTTACGTTGTGATGCTTCTTCGTTATGACCTGGTATTTCAATTCCTCCTGATTTGTAAAGTTTGGTTATTATGCCCCACAGTTATTACTACAGTTCCTTTCTTGTGTCCTTTTTCGACATACTTGAAAGCTTCAGCCGTCTGTTCCAGCGGATAGCTTCTATCTATAACCGGTTTTAACTTTCCCACCTCAATAAGCTCTTTTAGGAAAACTAAATCTTCAACTCTTGCAACTGCCATCCCGCCTTTTACTTTCTTGCTGTTGCCTGTCATTGAAGTCCATAACATTTGAACAAGCTCCGGCAGCTCAATTAAATTTACAAGATAGACTCCCTTCTGCTTTAACAAGTTTTTACAGCGTGAAAACGAAGTCTTGCCTACCACATCAAAAATAACATCATATGTCTCGTTGCTCTTAGTAAAATCCTCTTTAGTGTAATCAATGACCCTATCGGCTCCCAGGGATTTCACCAGTTCCAAATTCGTGGTACTGCATACTCCTGTAACTTCCGCACCGTAGTATCTGGCAAGCTGTACCGCAAAAGTACCTATGCCTCCGGAGGCCCCATTGATAAGAACTTTTTGTCCGGACTGGATATTTCCCATATCCCTGATGAAATATAACGCGGTAATCCCAGCCAGGGGAACAGAGGCGGCTTCCTCCCAGGTCGTGTTTGCCGGTTTTTTCGTCAGCGACCTGTCTTCGGGTATGCATATATACTCAGCATGGGCGCCAAAGGCGGGTTCAGGTGATCCAAAAACATGTTCACCTATTTTAAATCGTTTTACATCCTTGCCGACCGCTTCAATTTCTCCGGCCAGATCAATCCCCAGTACATTTGTTCTTGGCCTGAAGACACCAAACATGAACAGTCGCGCGGGGAACAGGAACAATTTAGGGACAAATGTAAAATTACGAGCGTTACAGTCCGAGGTTGTTACTGTTGTTGCATGTATTTTTATCAATACTTCATCGTCCCTGGGAACAGGTTTTTCTACCTCTTTGAGCGCAAGTTCATCCGGTGGCCCGAATTTTGTGTGTAAAATCGCTTTCATTTGGATTTCTCCTGTACTTTATCAGGTTTTGTTATTATGCTCCAAAATTATGACCACATGTCCCTTTTTATGCCCCTGTTCGACATACCTGTGAGCCTCGGCAGTTTGTTCCAGCGGATAGCTTCTATCGATTGCCGCTTTTATCTTCCCCGCTTCAATAAGCTCTTTGACGGAAATCAAATCTTCAGTACTTCCCGGCGCAATCGCACATATTACTCTCTTGCTGCCTGCCATTTTCGTCCATAGCATTTGAAAAAGCTGTTTCATCTTAAAGCTGGCTAAAAGATAGCGCCCGTTTTGCTTCAGTGAGTTTTTACAGCTTGAAAACGAACTCTTACCTAAGATGTCAAAAATAAGGTCATAGGTCTCACCTTTTTGGGTAAAATCCTCTTTGGTGTAATCAATGACCTTATCGGCTCCCAGGGATTTTACAAATTCCAATCTCGCAGTACTGCATACCCCGGTAACTTCTGCCCCAAAATATTTTGCAATCTGGACCGCTGCTGAGCCTATTCCTCCGCTGGCTCCATTGATCAAGACTTTTTGTCCTGGCTGGATATTCATTTTTCTAAACAGATTCAACGCCATTATTGCACCATAAGGAATCACAGCGGCTTCCTTATATGTCATATTGGCAGGTTTTAATGCCACACATCCGTTTTCAGGAATGCATATATACTCGGCGTAAGCGCCCATACTCTGTCCGAGATACCCAAAAACCTGATCGCCTTTCTTAAACAAGGTAACATCTTTTCCGATAGCTTCAATTTCTCCTGCAAACTCACTCCCGGGGATTTTTATGTTAGGAGTCCTGAAACCAAAATACATTTTCGCGAAAAACCAGAAGAGAAAAGGCATATTGAATTTTCCAGGGGAGATATCTTTAAAATTTCGAGCCAAAATATCCCCGTAATTTACAGATGTTGCATACACTTTTATCTGTATTTCATTGTCCTTCGGAGCAGGTTTTTCCACTTCTTTGAGCTGAAGGACTGCAGGCGGTCCATACTTTTCATATACGATTGCTTTCATAGATTTTCCCCTTATTCTTTGGTTTCTCCTTCTTCATGCTCGCGCCTGCACCAATGAAGATAAGAGCCAGAGCACCAATTCCTTGAATTTGTTCTGCTTTTCCTGTCATATATGCCGCTGCGCCGCCAACAAATAGAATAACTCCAAATATCAACAACAATTCACCGATTCTTCTTTTATCCATTTTACTCTTCCCTTCTCATCTTCACAGCAGTCAAATATGCCAGGAGGAGAGATTTGCATGAAATGTAATCTCGCATTGAGTGCATCCTGTTTTGATTCATACCCGATCATCGTGATCCTGACATATGTTTCCAGAATCAATATCCTTAATTTGTAGATCATATCTTTTCTCATATATTTTTACCTCCTCCGAATAATTTGCTCAATAGCAGTGTAATTATGGCAATGTCAAGGTAAATTGGATTATAATCCATGCTCCTCATTTCCTTTCACCCCAGTATCGCTGGCAATCATGCCATCTCTCATTGAGATTATCCTGTCAGTCTGCCGGGCAACGTCCATATCATGCGTTACCACAATGATGGTCTGCCCTTTTTTACTGAGACTTTTTAAGAGTTCAACTATCACTTCACGGGTCTTTGTATCCACTGCACCTGTTGGCTCATCTGCAAGGATGATGGCAGGTTCATTTGCAAGCGCTCTTGCAATTGCTATGCGCTGCTGTTGACCCCCCGATAATTCAGAAGGTTTATGCTTCAGCCTGTCGCCAAGCCCGACCATGGAGAGAAGCTCGAACGCCCGTTCCTTGCGCCTGTTTTTTGAGGTTCCAGTAAAGCGCATAGCGATATCCACATTTTCCATTGCAGTGAGAGTTGAAAGCAGGTTGAAATGCTGGAATACAAAGCCTATCTTTTCCCGCCGTATGCGGGGGGCTTCGCTCTCTTTTGCTCTTGTGATTTCAACCCCATTGATAAAGACGCTGCCATCTGTTGGCCTGTCAAGCAGCCCTATCATCGACAGGAGTGTGGATTTTCCGCTGCCTGAAGGTCCGACAATGCTTAGAAGTTCTCCTTTTTGCACATCGAAACTCACGTCATTCAGGGCATGGAGGGGAATCTTGCCCTGCATATAGGTTTTTTTGAGATTTCTGATGCAAAGGATAGGTTCACCTCCTGCAGCATAGTCTCCATTACTCCCGTTCTTCCCATTACTATTCATACCGCAGCGCCTCCATTGGGCTCATTTTAGTGGCTCGATATGCAGGATATGTGCCGCATATTACTCCAAGCGATACTGCGAACAATAATCCAATAGCCATAAGCCGTGGAGTTATCGCAAAAAGCGCTGACCCCTGCGATTCAAATGATTTATTCAGAATGTCCGCAAGTACACCTCCGGCAGCTATGCCGGTGATCCCTCCAATTACTCCAATGAGTGCAGCTTCACCCATGGTCATGAAAAGAATATTTTTTCTCTCTGCTCCCAGCGCTTTTAAGAGTCCGAACTCTTTTGTTCTCTCTGAAACAGACATGAGCATCGTGTTCATGACGCTGAGTCCTCCGATAATCGCTGCAAGGACTGCCGCACTTATTGTTATTAGACTAATAAAGACAAGCTGCGCCTCGATATCTTTCCTGAGCTGCTCTGGAGATTGGCTTTTCACTTTTTCTACATTCAGGTCAATCCTTTTTGCAAGAAGAGACGAATCTGCGCCGGATGCAGGCTCGGCATAAATGATTGAAACAGTGTTTTCCATTTTATAGAACTTTTGTGCCGCTTCAAGTGGCATACTCACAGAAGTATCAAACATGGTGCCGGAATATTCCTGAATACCAACAACAGTGACATTCCTGGTATGGCTTATTGATGATGAGCCTTTCATCCTCTTACTTTTTATCTCAAGTTCATCTCCGACCCTGAGATTGAATTTCCGGGCAATGCTGCTTCCGATCACTGCTTTATATTCATCCCCGGGAACAAGGTACCTGCCTGATGTGAGCTTCAGATCTTTAATTTGTTTTTCTGGATGGATACCATTCACAAAATCGCCAGGACCGCCGAAAGCTCCACCACTTTTTTCGGGGTCAAGAGCAGTATATAATACTCCATAAGCATCTTTTACTCCTGGGACTCTTTTTATCTGCCTTATCTTCGATTCATCAAGAATGCTGGATCCATCTGGCTGTACCATGATATTAGATGACAGAAGTTCTATAGACTTGTCATAAGTCATGTTCAGATGCTCCGACATCCCGCCCATAACAACAACTGCAAAAATGCCAAGTGCAATCCCAAATATTGTAAGCCCGGTTCTCATTTTTCTCTGAGTAAGGCTGCGAATGATTACATCGAACATATCAGCCACTCCGCTTTCGTCTCAATGCAACAAATACAACGATTACAATAACTGCCGCCGCGTATCCTGTGTATCCAGGCAGCGATGGACTGCTTCCTGTCACAGATGCTTTAGAGGCAACATCCTCTTCCGGGATTCGCAGTACAGTTTCGTATTTATCAAGTGCGATATTATTCTTGTTCACTGCCTGTATATTGATATCGTATGTCCCGGGTACAAGATCTTTCCATACCACTCCTGCTGTATCTTCTTTCCCTGAGGAAAGTATCTCTTCGACCTGCTGTCTGAATGTCTTTTTCTCATTCGTTACCCTGTTGATTGCTGATATATCGATGAACCCATCAAATGGTACCTGGGACTCGCCGCGAAGCGTAACACTTGCTCCGTACTCATCCACTTCAATATCGTCTGGCAGGATATCAACATCATCACTTGCAGTAAAAGATGCGACATATGTATTGATCAAAGGTTCAGCATTAAGCCTGTGTGTTAGTATTTTTATTCGAACTGTGTAATTTTCATTATTGTTCAAAAGAAAAGGCCAGTCTATTTTCAGTTCTGTGTTTGAAGTAAGAGAAACATCTTCTTTTGTCTCTGTATATACGATGTCATTGCTGTCAAGCAGATCTATTTTGATATCAACCGCGCTCGGATTAAAAGGGCGAAGCAGCAACTGCACGCCCTTATTTGAAGGCGAGAAATCCACGACATGGAAACTTGGCATGGCAATTGTGCCGTATGATACCTGGTAGGTTTTATTGCCATGGAGTTTAGTGTCATTATATATGCTGACCTTTGCAGTATGATAATCGTTCTGCGGCTTGTTCTTCCATAATATTACTTTGGAAACTGTTTCTCCTACACCAGCTTTAAATGGAACTTCCTGCCTTTCGACTACATTTTTCCCGTCATAAAGTTCAAAAACTGCTTTTCCTTGATGATTCTGATTAGACCTAATCGTGACTTCACTGCTTGTATAGTCTGAAAAAAAATCTGTGATCGCAAGGGATGCACTTGCTGGGCTGGTATATATTAAGAAAATTACCAAGACCAGCGGAATCTTAATAATGTCTATAGCGTTCGCTCTTATATCCATATTTTAACCTCCTAGATAACATTCACTCGTTTTTTGGTAAGATCTGTTGAAAACAGACCTCAACTTTTAATTATAACGTCATGTTATTTAAACCTTGCTATATATCGTCAAGTTTAACTAACAAACAGCAAGCTATATTAATTTATACGCATAAATCATTAATAGATGAACACACTCTATGAGATTAAACACTGACATAGGAAATATTTTGATAAATCGTGTAATGGAAGTGAACGAGTTATGAGCCCACTAGAGAAGTTATTTGGCAGAACTGCACAGCAGACCGTGTTAGAATATCTCATCCAAAATAGGGGGGAGATAAATTATCTATCTGGAATCGCAGAGGGAACTGGACTTTATCATTCCAGCGTTGCAAGGGTACTTGATCCCCTTCTGGAAAATAACATTATTATCGAGAAAAAGATCGGAAAACAAATAAGATCATTTTATTTAAATGAGGAAAATAAAGCTGTAAAGCTTCTGATTGCATTTTATACAGAAATAAGAAGTGAGCTGGGTGATTAACCAGTATTCTTCATTATGAATTCGCAGCAGTCATCTCCTTTTGCAGCACACCTTGTTTCTTCTGCATCTATATCATTGCCTTTTAGCACCTCTGCCAGACCTGCATTATACCCCCTTAAGAAATGGCAGACCGCAATGTTGGATTTTCCATATCCCCTCGCAATAAATGAATTCTCAATCCTCACTACAAGCTCATTTTTGCCATTTTCCTCCAAATTAAACTTGCCCCATCCAAGCTCAGCATAGAAATTCTGAACAGCATCGGCGAACTTTTTATCCTTTAAACTCCATTTCTTGCTGAAACGGTTAATCCATCGCATACCAGCTTTCTTACCAGCCTCGTAAAAAAGTACAGATGCACCATCAAAGCCTAATATCTTTTCAGCATCCTTCTGCAAATTCACAAAGGTTTCAATACTCATTATGATAGCAGGGACTTCAATAACCGAGAACTCTCCTTTGCTCCTTTCCCATGCAGCAGTTTCTTTGACATTTCTTAACATAAGAAATCAAAATAATTGTACATGTGACTTAAACTTATCTATCCCTGGTTTTCTTGATATAGTGGGTATTCCCCTGATTGCTCTGATTTGTAAAGGTTATACCCTGCCCTGCGCAGTGGCATTGTTTCCGGGCAACTATGATAAATAGCCGGTGAGCAGAAGCCCTGCCAGCTTGCTTTTTGCATCCATCAGCGTGGCTCTCTTCGCAGGACAACCTTAACGCAGGTTGACCACTTATTATACCCGATGTTGATAATAGGAGGCGCTTCTGTTACAGCGGGTACAACGAATTACAGTTCGTATCCCTGAACCAAGCGGTATCGAAACCTAAGCAGTATCTACAGCTTCAACATGAACGGCGCCGCTCTCCGGCGGTAACTGAGCGCACGTTCCAGGAAGCGCCGCTCTTTGAGCGGGGTTATCCTTCGTTCTTAGGGGTGCACATACAATATTCCCGAACCGGAGGTGCAGGTATTCTCATCGCTCATATTACTGCCGGGATCAGTATAAGGGCGCTGCATTATCCTTTTCTTTAATTAGATCGGTTTAAATACCTAGATTTCCATGATATCAATAGCTGGGAGGATTATTATGGCCAACTCTAAACCATCATGTTTTTTCTGTGGTTCAAGGCGCCAGCGCAATCTTATTTTAGTTGGCGAAGATGCTCTTGGAAATCCAGAGCTTATAGATTTTGACGGGATGGGAGTTCACGGAATATCAAAGGCCATAAAATACAGAGCTGATTACAAGAACATGCGCAGGATATACTGGGCATGCCGCAGATGTTTTTATCTTGGTCCCTCAAAATCTCCCCGATATCGCGACCTGGAGGAGAAAAAAGAAGTGGTCGCTATGCAGAGGGCGGAAGGATGAGTGCATACTATGGAAACTGATCCCGGCAAAATTAACAAAACGGCAATAAAAAAAGAAACTGAGAATTGGGAATTCCGGTCATTTTTAAAAAGATGCGATTTACCATCTGAAGAAATTGATTCGGTTGTACATAAGTTATATCGGAAGATAGCCTCGGAAATAGATTGCAAAACTTGTGCCAATTGCTGCAAAGAGGTACAGCCAAGTCTGGATAGTGAAGATAATGTCTATGAATGTCTGAAAAACGAGGCTTAGTACGATGATTTTGAAGAATTCAACGATTTTTATTAAAGTCATAGATGTGACATAAAAGAGCATCGTCAGAGGAGCAAGCATAATTTTAAATAATTTAATGCCATTAATGCCATTAGTGGTAATAATGGAAATAGTAACTATAGACAATTCAGGCAGGCTTGTTATCCCTGAATTTATAAGGAAAAAACTGCATTTAACCAAAAATGTACCGCTTCTAATTACGGAATTAGATGATGATAAAATATTAATCAGGAAACTTGATAGAGACGAAATCGAGAAAAAGCTCAGAGAGGAGCTTAAGGAATCAGATATAGATAAGATAGCTCGTGAAGTTAGATCTGAAGTGAATGAAGCAGCTAAGAAAAAATATGCAACAATTCTTGGTTGATGCCAACGTATTCGTGGCAGCTATCAAAAATCCTGAAAAGAAAGCTCGCACTCTTGACCTGATTCTGGAACTCATATCAAATGAAGGCATTCGTCTCGTGGGAAATGACCTGCTCTTGTTGGAATTCGAGAAATATTCTGAGAAATTCAAATCCGAAACCGCGTCGCACCTGCTCAAACGGTTAAGAGATAAAATGATAGTAGTGGAATTAAATGAAAATCATATCAAAGCCTGTAGCAAATACTTCCCGAAAAATGAGATTGTTGATATCGTTCATGCAGCCACATGTCTTCAGGAAAATTCGATATTGATCACAAACGACAAGCACTTCGATAAAATATCAGAAGATGGAATAATAGAAGTTTGGAGTATCAGTAAGGCAATAGAAAATCTTCTTGGCGAGAATTAAGATTAGCGCCATGAATGTTGATTTCCCATCACATCTTCTATTTTCATGGTGGGGTGCGGGGAGACCTCTCCCCGCCTGCTGATTTATGTAGATATCTTTTGTCTATATCGCGGGCAGTCCTGCGGTGCCGTAGCTCCTCAGACAGCCCTGTTCATCTATGGTCTGTCGCTTCGCTCCGTGGGGGCTTCGCCAACGCTGCGCTCAGGTAAGCAAAGCGTCCCCCCACTTGACGAAGTTCATAGGACACTATCGACCTCTCACCCGCTGGAAACGTTCCTTGTGCAAATCTCCATCGGAAGCTTAGACACGCACCCCATTTCCGATGGAGAAAGGGCATCTAACACTAATTGCTTTTATCTTGAGGTATAGGATCTCTCTGGAATACCTCGGAGGATCTTCTTGGAGGACACTACATTTTTATGGTAAGATTGTAGTATTTATTTGGAGCATAGCGCAGAGGTATGCTGCGTTGATTTAATCGAAACTGTTTTAAAATCTGCTAAAGTAATGATAACAGGAGGTTCAGAGTGGTAGATCCGGTTGAAATTCACAGACTCGGACAGATCAAGGATGTGGAGGAGTGGAATAGAGCAGTAAAAATAAAATCAATAGCTATTTTTATCGTAATCTTCTTTGTGATATGGATTACGAGGGTAATTCTTTTTAATATTTTTGATAGAAATCTTTCCACAGATATTTATAAGGCACTTTCTTCGCATGCATTCAAATTTGTGATCTGGGTTTTGCCGGTGTTTTTGTATCTTACTTTTATTGATAAAACCAATACTTTTCGTTATCTCAAATTAAGCACTTCACTCAAAGAAGGTTTTTTTTGGAGCTTGGGAGTGCTATTATTCGGAGCGGTTGGGCAGTTAGTAGCTTTAAAGCTGGGACTTGATAAAATCGGTTTAATAAGCGTCGTTGGTATTGTTAATTTGACAATCGGTTCGCTTTTTGAAGAAATTCTTATGCGAGGGTTTATCCTGAGCAAACTTTCAGAAGTTACTTCTTTTAATAAGGCGCTGCTTATCACTTCACTCTTATTCTATGGTATCCATTTACCGGGATGGATATTAATATATCATTATTCTTTAAATCAAATCTTCATTTACTCTGGCTCCATCTTTTTTGTTGTTTCTTTGGGCGGCGGTCTACTGGTTAATAAATCCAATTCCCTGTATCCCAGTATTATCTTACACATAATAAATAATTTTATTACTTCTATATAAAGAATTTGCCACAAAAATGGATATTTGCAAGAGTAAAGGGGTACTGAATGGTTAGGTATGGAGTCTCCTGTAACTCGCTGCTGCGCCCCAGAACAGCAACCCACCCTAAGAGTGCGATTAGACCTGCAATGCACAGCCAGACTGCAAGAGGAACAGTCCATTTCCCGACTGAAAAGAACCCGAGTATTGTCGCAAGGATTAACCAGAGAAAAGAAAAGCGGATGCAAGTATTGATCCTCTTAAAGGCTTAAAATATGAACTTCATAATCCCGATAGAATATCTTCAAGGTCAAAAGCAAGGTATCCTTTTTCCCTGAAAGCTTCCTTCCCTTCAATAGTTCTGGCAATAACACCGTAACGCTCTTTACGCTCTGGATCCTGCCACTTCACAAGCGCAGCTTTGCGTTTTAATTCAGATAAGATCTTCTCAGCCTCTTTCTTTCTTAATGTACTCCATTTGCACTCAAAAAAGGCAATTTCTTTGCTTTCTTCGTCCAGCGCAACTATGTCAATTTCCTCCTCTTTATGCCACCACTTTCCTATTTTTTGATAAGATCGCAGCAGGCCGAAAATAAATTCTTTCAAAACAAATGCTTCGAATTTTTTCCCAAAGAAGCTCGCTAAAGACTCGTTTTCAGGACTGAAAATGCCTCTTTCAATTTCTTCTCTGTATTTGAATACAAAATTGAACCAGAAGTCAAAAACATGATCCTTTATCAGGTACAATCCTTTTTTGGGGTTTCCGATTACAGAAACCTGCCTTTCTATAAATCCGAGGCGGAGAAGGTTCTCAAGATACGGATATATTTCCCTTGCACCGATTCCTGTGAAGTTGGCTATTTCAGTTGGTCTCGTATTGCCGTAAGCTATAGAGTTGAGGATGGAAAAATAAGTCTTAAGCTCTTTAAATTCCTGGGAAATTATAAAGTATGGTTCCCTGTAGAAATAACCATACTTGCTGAAAAACTCTTTCTCAATGAAATCTTTGAAGCTTTTATACTCTGAAGCCTTTATCAGATACTCAGGCACTCCTCCTATTGACATGTACAGCTCAAGTGCTTCCTGGGAAGGCATGTTGAGAAACTCTTTAGCATTTTTGAAAAAAAGTCCTTCTAAAAGTATATCTCTGCTGCGCCTCCCGTAAAGAGGGGAAGCATAGGATAGCACCATTTCGCTCATGAGTCCAAGCATCGAGCCTGAAAGCAGGAGGCAGATGTTCGAGGCTGCAAAAGATGTATCCCAGTACTTTTGCAGCACACTGAGGATCCTTTTATCGCTTTTCACAAGATATGAGAATTCATCTATCAGGAGGTAGAAGCGCTCCCGCGGGGAATTCTTTGCAAGATACCCAAAAAGCTGGTCCCAATCCTTTATTTCCAGGTCCCTGAGCAGGCTGTCGCCAGTGAATTCTGCTATCTTTTCTCTCAGTCCATTTATCTGTATATGGGGTGAGGTATCTTCTGCAATGTAAAATATCCCCTTTTTTCCTGATATGAATTCTGCCAGCAATCTTGTCTTGCCAATCCTCCTTCTTCCATACAGTATTATTAGCCTTCCACCCGGTTTATTCCATTCTTCTTCAAGTAAGGACATCTCTGTCTGGCGGTCTATAAATTTACTAATCATAATTAGTACTAATTTGAATTAGTATAATATAAGATTTTTCCTTCATGTCTTTTGAATAGACCCACCCATTACCCCAAGCCCCCCCAAACACCCACCCCCGAAA
>VEPN01000071.1 GCA_012026835.1 Candidatus Methanoperedens sp.
TGGGAAAATAAGAGTGAATTAAAACGGCAACTGATTACGGCATTTGAAGAGGGTATCATTATGGTTCCAATCTACGATTACTTGAGAACTTGACTATAACAGTATAGCATTTCTGAGTAATCAGACCTATATCCGGCCGGGATGGATAGGAAATATTCCACAAATGAATTTTTCCAATGCCTATATAGTTCAAATTTCATTCGAAGGTACTTATGGATGGCCCCTGGCATCACGGTCAAGCTTTAATAACCAGGATGTTATATTAGATAATGGATTAAATATAACTGTAGTAAGATCCGACTCTTTACAATTTTTGAGCTGAGAGACATGCTTATTGCAGAGATAGTCTGATGTCTGCCATAAGATGAATTCAGCATAGAGCACACGGAAGTTGCTGGACAATATTTTTTGTTATTTCTTCAGCCAGATGTTTTCTATATGCCTTGAGCGATGTAATCCCTTTTGTAGAATCTGTCAGTCCTGATATTCCACATATCACCGTTCCGCTTTTTTCAAAATATGCCATCAATGGTTTATGATCGCTGCAATTTTCAAAGGTGTCGGCGTTCCCGGTGTTGGAATAATAGAAGATAGTTTCCACCTTCGCAGACGGAAAAAACGGATTATAAGAAATCTCCCTGTCCTTAATCATCACAATAAGAACCTGTCCATCATAATTCTTTCTCAGGCTGTTGACGTCAAGGACACCGTTTTGCTTTTCACTGAGGTTCCTTATCAGCAGATATTTCAATTCCTGCGTTAGATCGTCATCTTCCACAACATATACGTAAAGTCTGCCCGATAAATTAACTTCAAGATTTCCTGACTGAGTATCTGATGAAGCATTAGCAACATGAGATTCTATTTTTGTCTCGCTGGTTGAATCTCCAAAGTCGGTGAACAAAAATGCTAAAATGATGACAGCGGTAACTGCTGTTAAAAATAAAGCAAATATTGTTTTTGCCACTCAATGTCAACTCCCTTTTTTATATACAGTGGTTAATATTGCATAAACTAATCCGAAAATCACGCTTAAGGATAATATTCTGTCTAGAAATAAAGTTTGTCCGAATTCCTGATTCTTATTTGGACCACTGTATTCAAAAATCGTAAATGGACTGTTTTGAGGACCTATCGTAAAAGATTCTGCTCCCATAATATTAAGAGCCACAGGCAGTATAATCACAAGAAGAAAGATAGCAGTAAAGGAGATAGTTAATCCTTTCAGGAATTTTGAGCCGAGGCCTGCTGAAGAAGCTTTAACAGGCCTGTCAGATTCCCTTCCGTAAATAATATTTCCGGTTCTTTGATCTTCCACCAGTATATGTCCCGGATATCGTAATAAAGTCCCTGTCATCCACAGGTCACCCACTGAGCCGGATGCGTTTACAATAAGGGGCAAGAGAATCCATTGCGGTGGAAAGGCAGCCATTACAGCCACTCCAGTAATAGAAATCACTGCTAACGGGGCGATGCATATTATTATGAACCGGTTGCGTGGAAAAATGGATTTTGTAGTGGTGTAGAGATAAGGTAACATAGAATAGATACCCGCACCATATCGGGGTTTGCCGCCATACATTGATACAAAGATTCCGTGAATGAGTTCATGAAGTATCAATGTTCCTGCGAATAATAATAGACCCGGTATCATATCAAGAAGGTTGATGGTTCCACTATGTTTTCCCGTAAATTGTGAATATATATAAAGGAAAAGATATCCGAATGCAAATAGTGCCAGTATCCCGGTTCCATATAATGTAAATACAAGCTCTTTTGAAAATTCTATTCTGCCAATTTCTTTATATCCATTCATGTCAACCATATTATTTCCACCCTTCAATGATTTCCATGATTAAACCAGAACATATAAATACCTTCTGGCCTATTTATCGAAACACTGGCCTATATAATCGATGATTGATTCAACGGTTATATTATTGCTGGCCGGACGCCACCTATAAGAATACCACTTAGCTGATATGTCATTTAGAAAACAACTTATAATAGGCACATTCGCAGCGATTGCAGCCGTGCTTCTCATATGGGGTGCATCATTGGTCACAGTGGATAACCAGGGAAACGTTACTGATGCCGGAGTGAATAAATCAACACAACAGGAAAGAACAGGTAATATCACAATCCTTGAAAAGCCAATTCGAATGCCGGCCAAAATGCCAATCAGCGCTCCTGAATCCCGGTATGTATGGGCTGCCGATGCAGGCTCAATCTTTAATTTAACCCCCATGAATTTTGATGGATTTTATTATGACTTAGATAATAACGCAGGCAGTGAATCATTCAGCATAGATCTTGGAAATCCCGATAATAGATCCATAAGAGAAAACAACCTGAAATACTCAACAACAGTCTCAAGAATTCCATTCAAACACAGGCCATTTGGTAGCTACAGAGTAATCGGATTCATGGGAGAAAGATATTTTGCGGGATATGCAGATGACTCAAAATTTTCCCGCTCACAGGTGAACCTGCTAAATCACAGGCTGCTCCTTGGGATTTTGATGGATGAAAATACAAGCCATACATTGACTGCAGGAAAGAGCATGACGCTAAGTGATGGTTATGCCATCCGGGTCGAAAGTGTGAACGTTGATGAGGGGACCGCACGGCTATCTCTTAAGAAAAATGGTGAGAACATGGATAGCATGTCAGTTAAAGCAGGAGAAACATATGTTTATATGAAATATATCAGGAAAGTCAAAACGGCAAATGGCGACCTGCATGATACGAATATAACAGTCGGTAATATACCGATTATTGCAATAAAAATAGATTCAGTGCATTTTAAAGAGAATGTCCCTGCCGTCACGATTAAGGGGATTTTCCAGTTATCAGATGAATATACCAGGATAGAGTCGGTGATGAAAATAACAGATATTTCTGAAAATAGTATATCAATGGTAAATGATAACTCAATAGAGCTGCAATATCCTTACATCGACTTTGAGTTGCACTCAAGTGGCAGGATGGGAAATTTTGGACTAAAAGTGGCAGATTCGGAAATCTTCAGATTCCATTTAGAAAAAGATCTTTCGCTATACGAAAACCATGAGCGCCGTGGCTCAGTATTCACAGAATCAAATCCAGTCCTGAAATGGGATGGACTTAATTTTGCAGGATTCCTGTATGACCTTGACTCAGGCAATTATTCAGAGAGCCTGGAAATAACAAATCTTTCGGGGAGGACCATACCGGAAAATGCTCTCAGATATATAGCTTTTGTAACTGAGATACCCTTTGCCGTCACAAAAAAGACGGGAATAAATCCATCCGGGACCAATGGTTCATATAAGGCAATGAATTTTGGCGCTGAGAAATATGAAGCAATAAATGGAGAAAGCAGCCTGCTCGCAAAGGTCCTCATAGATAATGGAACCAATTATCTTGGAAATAAAATTCTTACAGATGGGGAAACATGGAACATGGGAGATGGCTACAACCTGACAGTGAAGTCAGGCGATATAGGTCCATCCTCAAGACGAATCCGGATTGTGCTCAGTAAAAACGGGGTTGAGCTTGATGATAAATGGGTATCACAGGGAAGTGTATATACATATAATGGCAGGAATTCACGTGGAAAAAATAATCTACCTGTATTTGTCACCTACCTTCGTTCAGTACTTTTAGGCGAAGCTATCCCTTATTTTATAGAGGTGAGATACACCTGGCTGGTGTCTGGCAATGTCACTGAAATAAGGGAAGGTGAGAGGTTTGGTGTTTTCAATGTCACAAGTGTGGAGCCTGACTTTATTGAATTGAAGAATGACAGGGCTATTGATTTGAGCCCAGGAAGCTGTATCAACCTTTTAGGGAATCTCAGTTTTGTTGTGGCAGATTCTGATGAACTCAGGTTTTATCCATCAAAGGGGAAAAAATGCGACCGCTCAGGATAATGCAAATTCTGGCTATTATGATCTTATTATTGGCAGGTATTACGGAAGCAGGAGCCAATATTCCTGACGCCAGTAACAGCGCAGATGACGCAAAAATTCATGAACCAATAAGTTTGACAGGATCAAGATTTGTCTGGGAAGAAGGCATGGGAACCATTTTTAACCTGACGCCGATGAATTCCGATATTTTCTATTACGATATTGACAGCGGCGCCGGGGGTGAAATCATGAATATTGATATTGGTGATCCTTCCGAAAGAACAATACAGGTGGATAAGCTTACATATGATACATCAACGTTCAATATATCATTCAGATACAGGCCTTTTGGAAATTACAGCGCCATTGGATTTTTAGGGGAAAAATATCTTGCAGCATATACAAATGATTCAAAGATCGCGGAAAAGCCCGTGAATCTCGTGAGCCGAAGAATACTTTCAAAGGTCCTTATTGATGAAAACAAGAACCATTCACTTGTTGAGGGAAAAAATCTTACTCTCGACGCCGGATATGTATTACGTGTCAGGAATGTCAATATTACATCAGGGACGGCAGTTATTTCGATCAATAAGAACGCAATTGAATTTTATCGCCGAGCTGTAAATCCCGGTTACATTGTTGTCTATGAAAAGGCGGTTGATAAAGTTTATTCTGTGTATGATAATCAAAAATATGTTCAGAAAGATTTCCCTGATTTCCTGCCTGTCATTGCAATTCATGTGGATTCGATAACAATTGAAGACGGGAATGCCGCTGTAGTCATTGATGGGATATTCCAGTTATCGGATGTATATACGGATATTGACCCTGAATATGGCTTACTTGGAATTACTGAAGTATCCGAAACAGGCATAGCTATGAAGAACAGGATAAAAGCCGGCCTTTCTATTCCTGATAACATGAATTTTGTAAATGCAGATGGAACATATATCTCTCCAATCTATTTCATAGACAACATAAGATTAAAATTGGCAAATTCGACAAAATTGAGATTTTTTGTATATGATGAAAATATGCCCCCGAATCATGAACGCAGGGGTTCGGTATACAGCGGGTCAAGCCCTGTGCAGGCATGGGACGGGCTGAATTTTCCGGGTTTCTGGTATGACATCGATTCAAATTCATTTTCCGAAAAATTGGAAATAATAAATATTTCAGGAAGGAATATCCCCAAAGGGTATCTGAGATATGATATTACAGGCATAAAGACCCCCCTTGAGGTGGCAGGAATTAAGGGAAGTGAACTGTATGGATTAAATAATTCATTTATTGTTTTTGGGATAGGAACTGAAAAATATACCGCAGTAAATGGAAATAGCACAGAACTCTCCAGGATACTCATTGAACATACCGACAGCCAGTATGATAAAAAGCTCTTTGCCCAGGGTGAAGTATGGGAACTTGGCGAAGGTTATAGCCTGACAATAAAATCACTCGAAGTAAGAAGTGATCCATGGAGAGTACTACTTTCTTTCTCGCATAATGGAGATGTCCTCAAAGAGAGCTGGGTTCCTTCAGGCGGCATTTTTTCATATAGCGAAAATGTTTCATCCGGCCAGATAAAAGCGCCAAAATTCGTTACCCATGTTGATGCGATTTTTGTTGGATGCTGTTTTGATTTCGCACAGCTTCGATATACTTTCCTCACATCGGATAATATAACGAGAATCCATGAAGGTGACAGGATAGGAGCTTTCAGGGTCACTGATATTGAGCCGTATTTGATTTTAATGGAAAACGATATTGATATCTATCTGAATCCCGGAGGCCATCTGAACCTGATAGGAAATCTCAGTTTCAGGGTTGCAGATGCTAATGAATTGAGGTTTTACCCCAGCAATACAAGAGGCCAGGAGATCTCAGAGGAAGATGAAAAGGTTCCAGATGTTGAAAATCCTGTGAATACGGATCAGGTTGGATTAGTCAACAGAACAAGAACAAATCTATCAAACAAAACCACATCTGCGCCAGAAAAAGCAGTACAAAAATCTGTTTCTTCTTTTGAATTTTATATTGCTGCTTTATCTGTATTAATATTGTTCCTTCTGAAAAGAAATCAAATATAATAAAAGGGAGAATATTTGAATATCTGTGATGTGAACCGGGTGATAGAAGTATATGGGGTAATGCTTATAACCAGAAAAAGGTGGCCGTCAGTTTTTCACCTCATAATTATAAGTATAATTATTATTATTTAAATGGATAAATATATATGCTCCTCGGACATACATAGGTGTATAGGATAGGATGGCGGGATAGGAGTGGATTTTCATCTTATTGGTTTTTACCCATGCTAAAATGGATAATTATTGATTTAAAAAACCGGATTCATGTTATCTTGCTGATTATCTCATTCACCATCTCGCTTGATCTTGCGATTCCGCCAAGGTCATAAGTTAAATATCTGCCCTCTGCTATTACTTTTTCTGTAGCTTCGAAGATTGCTTTTGAGTTCTCGTGTTCTCCGAGATAATCAAGCAGCCATGCGCCCGCAAGCACCGTGGCAACAGGATTCACCTTATCCTGCCCTGCATATTTTGGCGCCGAACCGTGTGCGGGTTCGAACATAGCATAGCTGTCACCTATATTTGCCGAGTAAATAAGCCCGATGCTGCCTACAAGGGCTGAGCATTCCTCGCTCAGTATATCCATAAAAAGGTTTGTGGACAGCAGAATCTTCTGGTTGAATATCTGCGGGTTCTTTATCAACTGCTGCGCCATGTTATCGATATGGTATTCCTCCATTTCGATACCCGGGAAATCTTCGCTCACTTTCCTTACTTCTTCCAGGAAAGTCCCGCAGGTCTGTTTTAAGATATTGCTCTTATGTATTGCCACAACGCTTTTCCATTCCCGGCGCGCCGCTTCCTCAAACGCGTATCTTGCAACATTGCGGCATGCAGGGCGCGTGATTTTCCGTATGGCTATGAAAACATCATCTGTCAACTGTACCTCCTTGCCGAAATACAGCCCTTCGGTTCCTTCCCTCACACATACGAAATCAACGTCCCCGAGCGGTTTCTGTGTATTGGGGAAGGATTTTATCGGTCTCACATTGGCATAAAGGTTGAATTTCTGGCGGATAGACACGGCCACGCTCTTCGGGGAACCCGCGCCGCCCGGCGTCGTTGTCGGCCCCTTGAAACCTGCATCAGAGCTACCAAGGATCTCCCATGTTTCTTCAGGGACAAGAGAATCCCCGCCGTGCTTTTCCCAGTATTCAGCTCCCGCTTCGCACATTATGAATTCAACATTCGTACCTGTGGCTTCTGCAACCCGTAGCATGCTGCTGACAAGCTCAGGGCCAACTCCGTCGCCTTTTATGACTGCTGCTTTCTTGCCCATAATGATTCTCTTCTATGATTTGTCCCCTCATTTACCCAATCGCTATTAAGTTTATCCAGGTACATCTTTAACGAGATCAATGAGAGCGAGGTAGAAGTGATATCTCCCCAGTTATTACTTTTTTGCTTTTTCAGAAGCCATTGGATCGACGGGTCAACCTCTTCTTCAAAAACCCCTGCAAGTATCAGCGCCTGTATCGCAAGGTTGCTCGTAGCCACGTATGTCCATCCGCCAGATGAACTTTTAGATAGTATCCAGTCTGCCCTGTCACTTATGAAATTCCTGTAATTATTCTCATCCTGTTTAAGGAGGGCGGTAATTATCAGGGATGTTGTCCCCACGTGTTCCCATTTCAGCCCGTAATTGCCCATCAGCCAGTCACACCCTGCCGCGTTTTTCACTCCGCAATCACCGAGTGCGATTAAAGCGTAAGATGTATCGATCTCATTACTGTTCCAGTTGCCATTTGTTTGCTGCTTGAGTATCCAATCAAGAGCATCGGATTGGATATTCCCGCATCCTGCCAGCGCGCTGCATACCCTTGACGTATCAAGGACAGGCTTATCCGTTTCCCAGAATGCGTCCTTTTTCAATGACAACAGTATTCCAATCCGGTCTGATACACCCCTGTCCCATAAGGATAATGCCTGGATCGACCTGGAGATGTCCTTTACAGTGGCAGGTTTTTGACTTTCCAGCCACCTGATCCCGGATACAGCCGCATTGAGAATATCAGTCTTATTTGCCAGGATAATAACCTCAATTCTGTCCTTTTGACTGCCCTGATTTTTTTAGATTATGAAGAGCAAGTCCTTTCCCATACCAGGCGCCAATGTGTCCGGGATCAAAGCCGATGACTTTATCGTAGCACAGTATGGCCTCTTCATACCTTTCTGAACCATGAAGCGCAAGTCCCTTGATATACCAGGCGCCTGCGTGTTCGGGTTCTTTTTTAATTGCCATATCGTAGCATGTTATTGCCTCTTCAAATCTTTCAAGACCGTGAAGCGCAAGCCCCTTGTTGCTCAATGCATGGGTATCCCCGGGGACGAACCCCATAACTTTATCATAACACTGAATGGCTTCTTCGTATTTTTCCATGATATTAAGGGCAAATCCCCTATTACTCCATGCATCAATGTGGTCAGGGTCAATCCCGATGACTTTATCGTAACACTGTATGGCTTCCTCGTATCTTTCCATACCGTGAAGCGTCTGTCCCTTCCAGAGCCATGCTTCAACCTGTTCCGGGTGACTGCTGATAACTTCGTCAAAGCATTTTATCGCGTCTTCGTATCTTTTCAGGACATTAAGAATAAGCCCCTTGCTGTATAACAGATACCATATATTAGCACCTGCCGGATCGGACTCGATCACTTTATCAAAGTATTTCAGCGCCTCTTCATACAATTCAAGACCGCGAAGAGAAAAACCTTTCCAGAGCCATGCTTCTTTGTATTTCGGATCGATTTGCAAAACATTATCCCAGCATATTATTGCTTCTTCATGTCTTCCCAGGCTATGGAGCGCACGCCCCTTGCCGAACATCGCATCAACATTTTTCGGGTCTATCCTGAGTACCCTGTTGAAACATCTTATTGCTTCCTCATGCTGCTGTAAATTTCCAAAGGCTACTCCCTCTTTTTGCCATTTATCTGCAATTTTTTTCTTTGATCTCATATGTTCACGAAACGTTAGCTCCTATATTTCTTAGATCATCAAAAAAGCCCGGATACGAGATACTGACCGATTCTGTTGTATCTATCGTTGTCTCACCCGCCACAAGGCCGGCAACAGCAAGGGCCATCACTATCCTGTGGTCGTCCCAGCCATGGACACTGGCCCCTTTCAAATTCCCGCCCCTGATAACCAGCCTGTCTTTTTCTTCTGTTATGTCAACACCCATTTTTTTAAGTTCCACGGTCATTGCATGCAGCCGGTCGGTTTCCTTATATCTCACATGTTCTGCGTTCCCGATGACCATTGTTCCCCGTGACGCCGCGCCCAGTACTGCCAGCGTGGGTACAAGGTCTGGTGTTTTCCCTGCATCAACTGTAATTCCCCGGAGTTCGCTCTTGCTTACTTTCACCTCGCCTTTTTTCTTATCCCACAAAACCTTCGCACCCATTTCCTTAAGTATTTCTATTAGGGCGGAATCGCCCTGTTCAGATGGGTAAAGGTTCCTGATCGTAACTTCGCCGCACAGAGCGCCGGCGGCCATCATATAAGAAGCTGATGAGAAATCACCTGGAACATTATACGAGCTTATGTTAAATTCCTGGTCAGGCGGGATCATGAATGAGTTATCTGCCTTATCCTCGTCGATTCTCGCGCCTGCACCTTTTAGCATGTCGATCGTGATATTCACATATGGCCTGGATTTCAACTGTCCTTTTATCGATATTGTTGTCTCATTCCCTGCAAACGGGCATGCTATCATCAGGGCTGAGATGAACTGTGAACTTATCGAGCCGTCGATATAAACGTGTCCACCTTTCATTTTTCCTTTCACAACAATGGGGGCCATGCCGTTGCCGCGGGTTGAGAATGCCATAGCTCCGAGGTCGCATAGAGCTGTCAGCAGAGGGGTATTCGGCCTTGTCCTTATGCTGGCGTCCCCTGTCAGGACAGTGACACCATTGACAAGGGAAGCCACTGCGGTCATCATGCGAAGAGTGGTGCCGGAATTTGCGATGTCTATTACGTTGTCAGGGATTCCAGGTTTTCCTTCAAAACCCCTGATTATGAGAGAATCTTTTTTTTGTTCGATAACAGCCCCGAAAGCAACGGATGCGCGTATCGTTGCTTTTGTGTCTTCAGATATAAGAGGGAAATTTACCTGCGCTTTTTTTGCCAGGGCCGCTATCGCTATAGCCCTGTGCGTATAGCTTTTAGAGGGCGGGGCGTTGACCGCTCCTTTCACGTCCGACCTGTTTATTGTCTGCTTCATTCCGAGGATGCTAAATGAAAATGCCAGTATTTATATTTGATACAGCGTTATCTTGATAACAATCAAATGGTTTCTCCAGGTGGTAAAGATGCCAAGGATCATAAATGAAATTGTAAAAAACCCAAATCTTTTAATTGATTTCAAGAACAAGCCTAACCACAACCTGATCAAGATCCAGACCATAACAGGTTCCAAATATTTAGGATATATAAAGGACTGCGACGAAGAGGGCATATGGTTCGAACCTTTATTTGATGAATTTTATCCTGCCTATATTTTCAACAGGGACATAAAGAAGATCATAGTTCCTACGAATCCGGATGAAGAAAAAGAGACGGTAAAAAAAGAAAGGTCATGGTTTACAGCCGAAGAATAAAAATCCGGCATTTTTGGCTTCATGGTTTTTGAAAGACGATATATTTTAATATACCCTTTGCGTGTAGGGAAGGGTTGTGCCCAGGTGGCCTAGTTGGTTAGGGCGCCAGACTCATAGGGTATTTTGATGAGGCGCTTGTGCTTCCTGAGAAATCTGGAGGTCACGGGTTCGGATCCCGTCCTGGGCATACTCAAAAATTTGCCTCAATTACTCTTTTCCGATCATGACTTCTGTTGCTTTTACGATAGCCGTCACTTTATCATTCTTTTTGATATCAAGTGCTTCAGCAGCTTCTTTTGTGATAACAGCAGTTATGGTTGCAGGTTCTATCTGGATCTTTACCTTTGCCACGATGTCTCCTTTCTCGATATCCAGTACTTTACCTATCATCTGGTTTCTTGCAGATATTTTCAACCCGATCACCTCCCAGAAAGTTCTATCATACACTGTTTGCGCAAGTATATTCTGATATGTATTATATACATCGAGTAAGTTCATTGCCTTTTCGGTCAAGAATGTGCCCTGGTCTTTACCGCCCCGCTTTTTGATAATTACAGGCTCTTCCACACCCTCTTCAATTTCTTTTAGCAGAAGCCATGCATGCTTATATGAGATTTTCTCTTTTTTGCATGCCTTGTTCAGGGAGCCCTCTTCTTTAATTGCTTTAAGGAGAGATGCTTTTCCTTCCCCCATTATGGGTTCACCTTTGCTATTTACGAGCCATAATTTTGTTTTAACTTGTGTTCGTTCCATCGCGACCTTGAATTAAGAAAGTTTTATTAATATATGAACTCTCCATTCATATATACGTAAGACCTCGCATCTTTCGGGTAAGTGAATATTTGCTCTTTGGTGTTTACTTCATCTCAATAGAAAAGATATACATTCACCAGTTCACCTTTTTCAAGATCCCTGTCTGTTATTAAATACCCTTCAACGACGCAAGACCGCGGTGATGCCGAGATTAGCGCAGTGTTATATTCCCTGTCAAACAACTTCATCTCTCTGCCATATCCAATGGCTGTGTTGTTTGCTATTTTCACAAAAATGATGTACACAAAACCTTTTTCCGGCAGATCAACATCCTCATTTATCGTAAGCTTATGCATTGCCCTTGGCATATCCGTGAAATATCTTCGCACCATTATTTCAAGAGCAGTGAAAGCCCCCGTTGGTTTACCCGGAAGTGCAAATACAGGAGTTTCGTTCACAATGCCCACAGCGCAGGGTTTCCCGGGCCTGATAGCAACCCTGTGGAATACGGTTTCTCCTGACTCAGCAATGATATCTGCAACAAAATCGCGCTCACCTACCGAAACACCGCCTGTCGTAAATACTACATCGAAATTTTGGCAGGCTTCGAGCAACATCTTCTTTGTTCTATCATAGTCATCAGGGACAGCGCCTATAAATTCGGATTCGTGGCCCAATTCTTTCAAAAATCCCTGTATCAGCACTGCACTTGTATTTTTTATCATTCCGTTATAAACTTCTGTGCCCGTGGAAATTATACCAGCTTTAATTTTTTTATAAACCGGCACATTTTCTATGCCAAGACTGTATAATAGCGCAGCGCTCTGGGACAATATACGATGATTTTTCTCAAATATCCTGTCCCCGGCGCTGTAATCAGAGCCCCTTCGGAATACGTTTTCCCACATCTTTAGTTTTTTTCCGTATAGAAGGTCTTTTTTAACCTCAGCATCCTCGATTTTCAGCACCGTATCAGCGCCTTGCGGGAGTATTGCGCCTGTTGCGATTGCCATAGCCTCGCCGCTCTTTATCCTTGCAATGCTGTCGCCGGCGTATACCTTCCCGGATATTTTGAGTGGATAACGGTCAGCGCTTCTGACGGCAAAGCCGTCCATTGAGGCAATATCGAATGCAGGTGACATGGAATCCGCAATAATATCTTCACTGAGTTCCCTCCCCACAGAGTCGGGAAGGGCAACCTTTTCTGATTCACGCCTGAAGTAATATGCGCTCTTGAGCTGTTTTATTTTTTCAAGCGCCTCGTTAAGGGTTATTATTGTTTTCACATTATCGCCATTATCTCATCTAAAATTCAGAATTGAACTATATGAATTCCATTATGTTATTTCAAACATAACACAATTTAATATAAACTTATCGAAAAGGAGGAGACCGTTACATTACGTTTTGGCATGATTTTTCCTTCTTTGCGTACTTTGCGTTCTTAGCGGTTTAATGCGTTGGTTGCTCCCCTCAAAGGGCGCAAAGATCGCAAAGCAGAGCTTGATATTGCATAGTTAGCATTGCTGCCCAACCTCCCCGATTCACCGGGAGCGCCGTCACATCAGGGTTGCAGCTGGAAGCGGCACGCGTGGAAGGGGGCTCTCATATTCTATTTTTAGTTTTGCCTTTTCAGCATGAAATTATTTAGCTCATATTGTTAGACTTTTTGCTCTATTCCTGCTTTTTTTAAGTTACTCTCCAGTCAATTCAGGAGATTGCTGATCTTTTACCAATCTCAGGATATCAAATGTACTCACATCGAGAAGTTCCGCTGCTTTGCTGAGTGATATCCTGCCTTTCTGGTACAGTTCCATCACGTAGTCTCTTGCATCCAGATAAAGGAACTGCCTCAATGCTGTAGATTTATCTACATGTTCTTCTTTTGTTCTTAGATTCGCAAGATCTATGACGTTTTTTGGTATTCTTAATGGATAAGATACTGCTTCCATATTCAACCCTCCAGATTTTCTTTTGCGTTATTATAATTTTCTTTGCTAACATAGGATTTTATGCCACTATATTTATTACCCATAAGTGGGATATATGGGAATATGCAACTTACAAAGATTGACGATAGGGGCAGAATTTTACTTCCTAAGGGGATTAGAGACGAATTGAACCTCAAACCAGGTGAAGAATTGTTCGCTATGAATGCTGGCAAGGATACCATTCTACTTAGAAAAGTGAATATTAAAAAAATGATGGGGAACATTATTGAAAAAATTAAGGAAATTGATTTTGAAAAGCTTGAACTGGAAGTAGAAGATGAGGGAAACAGGATCGCACGGAAAAAATATCCAAAAATTTTTAGTTGATACTAACCTTTTCATAGCGGCAGTCAAAAAGTGGACACACAGTACGGATTTGCTTGTTTATTTGCTTACTGACCCTGAAATAGGGCTTCTTGCAAATGATGTTTTAATATGTGAATACAGGAAGTATGCATTAGAACTCGATGCAATGGATTTTTTTGAGGTAATTCATAGCGATGTTAGAATTGTAAATCCTTCAGAAGAAAGCATTATTAAGTGCAAGCTATACTTTCCGGAGACTGAAGCTGCTGATGCGGTTCATGCAGCCACATGCATGCAGTTTGGCGCCGTACTTATCAGCAATGATAAACATTTTGATAAGATAAGTGAACAGGGGATAATTGAGGTCTGGAAAATCAGCGAAGGAATTAAAAAGTTACTATAGTTCGAAATGTTAATCTTGGTATCCCGCAACCGGCATGCATGAATAAAAAAAGGGACTTTGAACCCCGTTCGCAGTCTCGCCCAGCCTCCCCGATTCACCGGGCGCGCCGTCCATCAGGGATGCGGCTGGAAGTTGCACGCAGAGTGCCGGCGAATACACTAATACTTCGGAAATCGTATTATCTTTTCATATTGATCGAAATGTTCATCAAAAGCGAAAGCTTCAGTAATTCCAAATCGTTCCATAATCGCAAAACTTGTGCAATCTGTAAAACTGAAACCTTTATCGTGATATTTTACAAATATCTTCTATGCTTTTTCCTCATCAGAGGATGAAACACGAACAAGAGTGGTTATTGTTTCATTCCAGAGTTTTTTACCGATCTCAACCGCAGTCATATAACCCAGACGAGCTTTGACGAGGGTAATTATCTCATCCGCAACATAATTCGTGGTTATCATTGAATGATTCAGTGAATCTTTGAACTCAATAGCAGATGCATGATCTGAATCTGTTTTATCAATAAGAGCATACCATGCACTTGTATCGACAAAGATTGGCAAAAAGTATCACTTCAATAAAGATAACTATCGTGTTTTCGTGCAATATCTGTTTTTCCGCTGCTTCCAATGCCAATTATCTTTGATAATTCTTTCCTTTGTGCATTTATTAGGGTGGCTTCCTCCTCCGGCATAAGTATAAGATGAACGTGTTTATGATCCGGAAGATCTACTTTTTGAAGTGGTTTGAAAATACCATCCTCGTAAATAGCGGATATCGTTTCTGTCATGATATTATAATACAATACCTTATATTAAATAAAGATTCCGCAGTTCGCAGTGTCGCCCAGCCTCCCCAGATTCACCGGGCGCGCCGTACTTCCAACAACAACCAACCACAACCACCGCCTTATTAGCTTATCTGAGGCATTCTGTATTCCATTTTTATTGTATCTTCTTTTGATAGCAACAAAAAAATATCAATATTTCTTTCTTTTGCCTTTATTTCAATAGAGATGATTTATCAGCGGATTTTCCTTTTTTTTATCATATCCAAAAGGCACCATAAATCATGGTTAAGCAAAATTCCAAATTCTGTTCCAATATTTATTATCTTATTTTTCTGACATTATATTCAACCTAAGGGGGCATTCATAAATAACTTGACTATCTATAGAAGAGCACTTTGTGGTTTTATTGTGTAATTCCACTCGCCGTGAAATTCATTTCGCATAATA
>VEPN01000072.1 GCA_012026835.1 Candidatus Methanoperedens sp.
TTCATCAAATCTTTTAAAAATCAAACATGGTTGTTTCCGCCAAGCATTGAAGAATTAATTCCTGAAGATCATGTTTGCTACATGGTTGAGAGCCTTATTGAATCTCTGGATTTTTCAGTATTTGAAATAAAATATGATGGTGTTGGTCATCCAGCATATCATCCAAGAATTCTTTTAAAACTGCTTCTAATGGGAATGCTTGATAGAATGCGTTCTTCTCGAAAGCTTGCCCGGAACGCCAGAGAAAATGTAGTTTATATGTATCTTGCTGAAAAACTCACTCCGGATTTTAGAACTATAAGTGATTTTCGTAAAAATAATCCCGACTTAATAAAAGTAGAAATATCTTTAAAATTCAGTGAGTTTTGTTACCAAGATCGTAGTTCTTTCATACGTATATGAACTCTCGGGAGTGAGTAAAAGCGTCAAGTTAATATGAGGTTATGCAACAGAGATCTATACGCATGTAAGTAACAGGGATATAGGGAATAAAAAGTCCGCTGGATAGCTTACTGATAAAAGGAAAAGAGGATGATGATTAAAGATGTTCGACCAGAAGGATGTATATGCGAACTCTGTTCGGATATATCGCCGAATCGTGAGGATATACGAACCAAGTCGGATATACGATGTTGTGCGAAATTGTGTGGCTAAACATTAAAGATATAAGGAGTCTAAAATGATTATAAGAAAAGAAAATGATACTGATATAACAGCTATAACAGAAGTAACGAAAGAAGCTTTTAAAAATCTTCCGATTAGCAACCAAACCGAGCATTTTATCATAAATGCGCTCCGTTGTGCTGGGGTATTATCAATTTCTCTTGTGGCAGAAATTAACGAGAAAATTGTTGGGCATGTTGCTTTTTCACCTATTAGAATATCAGACAATACAACAGATTGGTATGGGCTTGGGCCTGTTTCTGTAAAACCCGATTTTCAAAAAAAAGGCATTGGAACGGCACTAATCAATAAAGGATTGTCTTTATTGAAGGAAAGGGGAGCTAAGGGTTGTGCTCTTGTTGGAGACCCCAATTATTATAAACATTTTGGGTTTAAGAGTTATCCAGAATTAATTCATGATGGTGTACCACAAGAAGTTTTTCTTGTTTTACCATTTACAGAAACAATTCATAAAGGATTTGTTATATTTCATGAAGCATTTTTAGCAAAAAGCTGAGATGAAAGTTTTTCGAGCCGCCGCACAAAATAGCACAACAATCGGTAGTGTTAATATTCCATAATGGCGAATGTATTGATAGATACTAACCATCTATTGATCCGAGGAGTGGATATGGGAAGAATTAATAATATCATCCAGAGGCACGTTGATGAACGTATAGACCAAAAGCTGGGTCTTTTAACAGAGCGGGTGGAAAAACTCGAAAAAACCGTCCTGGAACTGAAATCTGATCTCTCAGAAACACGGAAAGAACCACCCGGGAAGAATGAAAAAAGTAAAGCCGGATTACTTTCGGATTAAATCCCCTTGTCCGGTAACTATCCTTTCTTGCCACCGCGTTCTGTTCAGGATATCCTATCAGCGATATGGTTTTTCCGTATACGGAACTTTTCGTGGTCAGGTCCTAAAAAGATCCCGTGTCTTGCTGTCACTGCCAATGATCTTTCCCTGTTTGAATCCTTGATTCGCATGCGGACTTTCCACCGATCCGGTCCAACTAAAGATTCTTATCGCTGATCATATCGCATCAGCTTTTCAAGAATCCTTTTCGCTCAAGCCAGTTAACCTGCGGAGGGCTGTATTTCCAGATAATATCAGCCTTATCATTCTGGAAAGACCATGGAACAACAATAATTACGTCCCCCTCGCGGATCCATATCCTTTTTTTCATTTTACCCGGAATGCGGGTGAGCCTTACCACCCCGTCCATGCACCTTACCCGCAGTTTATTTGCTCCCAAAAGACTTTCAACCGTCCCCAGGATTTCGCTTGCACTTTTTTGCGGAAGGCGAACCCTGGTAAATTCTTCCGGCTGTTGATTACTGTTTATCTGTCTATTCATTATACCTCATGATTCTTGTCATATAGGCATATAGGTCTCAACCGTATGTAAAGGTAACTGGTTGTTTTTACAGTAAACGACATAGTCTGGCAGGAAGAGCAGATAGCTACTTCAAATATAATGATTAATCGTGAATAGTATTAATATTATAAAAAAAATATAAATGAAAGTGATTACTATATATATGATAGTGTTCATTAGTACATAGCCTGAGATGTTAAGTTATGGGGTTGTAAGTATTTAGAGCCCAAAATCAACAGAAACTTTTCTACTGGGTTCAGGAATAAAATCTGAATCAATTCAGGGGACTAATCGAAAGGAGAATTAAATGGAATTTAAAGAGATAAATATACCAGAGGGTATCATCCAGCAAATTGGTCATGAAGGGACATTTACTGGCATCGCAGTTGATGTGGGAAATGGAGATTATCCCAATTCCAATGCCAACCTCGATGTGTTATATGAAAATACTCTTAGGGATATAGAGAAGATGCTGGGATCGGTTCCTGGTTTCATGAAACTTCTTCCCAAAAAAGTACTCATCCACAACTGGTCTTCATGGAAGAAGGTTGAGGAGATGGACATGGAAAGAGCGAGATACCTGCTAAATACAGATGAAATGTCAGAAGAAACAAATTAAAAGGAGAAAATAATATGGTTAAGAAAATCGAAGAAAAAAAAGGCATAAATGAAGAAAATAAGGATATTCCCAGGACATGGGCAGACAGCTACACAGCCGTTTCAAAAATGTGGGAGGATTCCTACTTAAAGCTATACAAGCCCTGGTTCGAATCCACAGAAGCGCTGTTCGGGAAGGCGTTTGAACTCTCAAAAGATGCTGCACCAGAAATATATAAGGAATTTTATGGCGAGTGGATGAAAACATCCCAGAACAGCCTCGGCAAATTTTATCAAATCCCGACCCTTGAATCCAACAAGGAAACATTTGGGAAACTCTTAGTTAGCGCAGAGGAGTCGAATAAAATCTACAGGTCATGGATCACCGAATTAGAGGAGAATTCCAGAATGACCCGCGAAGCACTCCAAGGCGAACCGGATCCCGCAAAATATAAAGAAGTCTATGATATGTGGATCAAGTCATATGGGAAAATGCTTGATGGGCTTCTTACACTGCCATTGCGGCAAAATATGAAAGAGATCTTTGAGAACGTCACGGGCGCGCCGGATTTCTATTCAGAGACATTTGAGCAGATATCAAAACTATGGAATGATTCATATACGAAGCTATACGTGCCGTATATTGACTCTATGTTGAAGCTTTCCGCGAAATCAGCAGAAATCTCCCGGGGAAATGCGAGCCCTGAAGCCTATAAGGAATTTTATACCTTATGGCTGGATACGTATCAGGAGACTTATGGCAGGCTGTTTGATGCCCAATCCCTGCGGCCTTCAAAGGAAGTATTGGATTATTTCGTGCGCAGCGCAAACATTAATCTGGATATCTACAAGTCCTGGATAGCAACCCTTGAAAAAATGTCACAGAAGACTAAGGAACTATCAAAACAAACTGCTGATCCAGAAGCACATAAAGAACTTTATAATCTCTGGGCAAAAATGTACGAAAAGGCATTTGACAACTTCTTTGAGAACACTCCCACAATCAGCCCTTTTAAAGAGATTCTGGAGCCTGTAAAAAATGCAGCAAAGATATATGCGGACACATTTACCGGCATATCCAAAAATTGGGTGAAATCGGATTTTGGGTCAGCGCCGGCATATCCAGGAAAATATAGAACATGAGTATGGAAAAACCCGGTTTTGAATCCACCCAGGAATTTTTTGACCAGTGGCTAAAGACCTATGAGACTACCTGTGGCAGGCTGGTGGAAATGCCTGCCGTAGGTCCATCGCGCGAGAAATCCGAAAAAATTATGAAGGGTTTCTCAAGCTTTGTAAATCTTTATGCCGCATGGATGGATTCCTCCATCAATTTCCAGAGTGTATCCATGGAAGCCATGCGCAGGATGCATGAAAAGACGAAAAGCGAGATGGAAGGGGATATCAGTCCTGAAAAATATAAGGATTTTTACAAGGCATGGATAGAGACCTATAGCGAGACCTTCAAGGAATTCCTGAACTCAGGTCACTTTGCTTCAGATAACGGAAGATTCATGTCATACTTCATGGAGTTCCAAAAACGTAATCGTGAAGTGCTTGAAGAGAATTATCTGAAGCCGATGAATCTTCCTACAAAGGCAGAGCTTGACGACATATACAAAGAGCTGTATTCTCTTAAGAAAACAGTAAGGGAATTAACCGGCCAGGTCAAAGAGCTATCAGAGAAAAAGTAATACTTTCTTTTTTAGGAAGGGGATACCATGAACGATCTTATTTTAATAGGAGATTATAAGAAATTCAAACTGGGGATGGAGCTTTTCTTGAGCCCCCCTGATTTTTCGGTTGGAACAACACCTTCCGAAATCATCTATACCGAAGACAAGATGAAACTTCTCCATTATATCCCGATCACGGAAAAACAACATCCAGTTCCAGTACTCGTAGTATATGCGCTTGTGAACAGGTACTACATTCTGGACCTCCAGCCTGATAAAAGTGTGATGAAAAAACTTTTGGATGAGGGTTTTAATGTATATGTTATTGATTGGGGATATCCATCAGGTGTAGACAGATACCTCGCACTCGACGATTACGTGAACGGTTATATAAATAATGCTGTGGATAAAATCAGAGAGTTATCCGGACTGGATAAAATCAGCCTGCTCGGCGTGTGTCAGGGAGGTACTCTTTCTGTGATGTACGCGGCACTGCATCCAGAAAAGGTGAAGAACCTGATTACCCTGGTGACTCCCGTGAACTTTGATACGGATAAAGGACAGCTTCATGCCTGGGCAAAGAGCCTGGACGTAGATAATATTGTGGATAACTACGGGATAGTGCCGGGGGACTTATTGAATGCTGGATTCCTGCTCACAGACCCATTCAGGCTTATGATTGATAAGTATGTAGGTCTATTTGAGCGAATGGAATATGAACCCGATGATGCGGTCTGCCAGCAGAGAAACGAAGAAACCGTCAAAAATTTCCTTCGTATGGAAAAATGGATATTCGACAGTCCTGACCAGGCAGGTGAGACCTTCAGGCAGTTCATGAAAGACTGCTACCAGAAGAACCTCCTTATCAAAAACAAGATGGAGCTTAATGGAAAAAGGATTAATTTGGAAAAAATCTCTATGCCGCTGCTTAATGTTATGGCAGAATTTGATCATTTGGTTCCCAACGACGCAAGTAAACCGCTGACTGATGCCGTATCAAGTTCTGATAAAGAGATGCTGGTTTTCCCGACAGGGCATATAGGCATCTTTGTGGGCGGAAAATCCCAGAAAGAGGTCTGTCCCAGGATTGCTGCGTGGTTAAAGCCGAGATCCCTTGATGGGAGCAAAGAAGAGAAGTTTAAACAAAAAAGGAAGAATCGCGGATCAAAGGTTAGGATAAAATGAGATTTGAAAATAAGGTTGCAATTATTACAGGAGCAGGAAGCGGTATTGGTAGGGAGACTGCGCTCATGTTTGCAGAAGAGGGAGCTAAGGTTGTTGTCGCCGATATAAATGAAAAGAGCGGCAGGGAAACTGTAACAGAGATTAAGAAAGCAGGAGACGAAGGATTTTTTATCAAAATAGATATATCCAGCAGGGAACAATCAAAACAGATGGTTATGGATACTCTGGGAAATTATGGTAGAATCGACGTGCTAATAAATAATGGAGGTATTATTCAGGATGCTCTCATATCAAAAATGACAGAGGAGCAGTGGGATAGGGTTATTAACATCAATCTTAAAGGGGCCTTTAATTGCATTCAGGCAGTGGTTGATGTTATGGTTAATCAGGGAAGCGGTGTAATTATCAATACTTCTTCTATTGTAGGACTCTACGGCAATATTGGCCAGGTCAATTATGCTGCAGCCAAGGCCGGATTAATCGGCATGACTAAGACTATGGCAAAGGAGCTTGGAAAAAAGGGGATAAGGGTCAATGCAGTAGCGCCTGGATTTATAGTGACTCCGATGACCTCAAATCTACCCGAAAAAATCCTTGAAGTGATGAAAGAAAAAACCCCGCTGCGCAGGCTGGGTGAAACAAAGGATGTTGCATATGCGTATTTATATCTTGCTTCGGATGAGGCAAGCTTTGTGAACGGAGCGGTGCTTAGTGTGGATGGTGGATTGGTGATATAAAGACCCTGGGACCCTGAATGAATTCAGGGGACTGGTTAAAAAGGTGAAAAGGTAGATAATATGGGAAAGAAAGCGGGATTAGAAGGTAAAGTCGCCCTGGTCACGGGAGGATCACGGGGGATAGGTCAGGCAATCGCCTTGCGGCTGGCAGAAGAGGGCGCAGATGTTGCCATTAATTATCAATATACAAAAGAGCATGCTGAGAAGTTATCAAAGCTAATAGACCGGATGGGCATGATGGATGAATTTGATAGATTATCCCTATTGATAGACCAGATGGAAACAAAAGAGAATGCCAAGGAAGTATCTGAGTTAATAGATTCTCTGGGCAAGCACTCTATCATATGCCAGGCAAACGTCAATGACTTTCCGCAGGTGAACAGGATGCGGGATGAGGTGGTAAAGCAGTTCGGTAAAATAGATATTCTGGTTAATAATGCAGGAATAGTAAGGGATAAATCTTTTGTAAAAATGACCCCCCAGATGTGGACAGAAGTATTATCTGTAAACCTGGATGGTGCTTTCTATTGTACCAAAGTGGTCATAGAGGGCATGCTTGAGAGGAAGTACGGCAGAATTGTGAATATATCCTCGGTTATCGGAAGAATGGGAAACCGCGGACAGGCAAACTATGCAGCCTCAAAGGCAGGATTGATAGCTCTCACGCAAACGCTGGCAAAAGAATTTGCAGGTAAGGGTATAACCGTAAACGCTGTTGCGCCAGGATTTATTGAAACTGATATGCTAAAATCGGTTCCAAAAGAAACAATGGAAAAAATTCTTGCCCAGATACCGCTGGGAAGACTTGGGAAACCGTCAGAGGTGGCAGGTGCGGTGGCATATCTGGTTTCAGAATACGGGGATTATATAACGGGCCAGGTCATTGATATAAATGGAGGGCTCTACATTTAGTACTTTTTGGAGAAGGTGTGCCTTTCATTATAAATCCGTTTGAAATAGAAACAATAACAATAATGAGGTTTTTCATGATTCATGCATGTGGCAAACGACTCATGAGGGTTTTGCTGGTAAATTTATGCTCCGATCGGGATTTGAACCCGAGTCACTGGCTATCTTTATTTCAGCGCGGGAAAGCGCTAAAAATTTGAAAGGCCAGAATGATTGGCCTGCTACACTATCGGAGCTGTGGAACCTAATAATACACTTCTATATTTAATTGTTTGGTATGAACGGATTTTCTTGAGAAACGGATGGTTTAATATGGAATGCGATAGAGTGACGTTATTCACTAAAACCAGATATAAACAGGATAAGAGGGATAAACAAATGAATTTTAAAGGAAGCAGGACCGAAAAAAACCTTCTTGCGGCTTTTGCAGGGGAATCGCAGGCAAGGAACCGATATACATACTTTGCAGGCGTGGCTAAGAATGAAGGACTTGAGCAGATTTCCGCGATTTTCCTTGAGACCGCGGATAATGAAAAAGAGCATGCAAAAGTATTCTTCAAACATCTCCAGGGCGGAGATGGGGAAATAACCGCGATGTACCCTGCAGGCGTCATCGGAAAGACCTCTGAAAATTTACTGGCGGCGGCTGAAGGGGAAAAACTTGAATGGGGAACCTTATATCCGGGATTTGCAAGGATAGCTGAAGAAGAAGGATTCCCTAAAGTCGCCGAATCATTTACCGAGATCGGCGAGGTGGAACAGTTCCACGAAAAACGGTACAGGGCATTATTGAGTAATGTGAAAGAAGGGTCTGTATTCAAAAAGAAAAAAATTGTAAAATGGCACTGCCGGAACTGCGGGTATATACATGAAGGTCCGGAAGCGCCAAAAATATGCCCGGCCTGCCAGCATGCCCAATCCCATTATGAGCTACTGGCCGAGAACTGGTAGCTTTTTTCCATGCGTAAGTTTTATGAAGGCGGCGCCCTGGATTGCAATATTAAGCTCTGCAACTCCCGGTGCTGCCGGAATTGCGCTGTACTGACCGGAGATGAGGTTTTAAAACTGGTAGAAGATGTCAGGAAAGAGTATGGCTTTGAACTTGACCCGAAGAAATATTTCAGGCAGGCAAAGGGAAAGTACGGGGTATATTTTGCATTGAAAATGATAAAAGGCCAGTGTATTTTCCTGAATAAGGAAAAACGCTGTCGCATATACAGATGCCGCCCGGTTTTATGTGAACTGTACCCTGTTATTGATGTGGATGCCATGGATGAACATTGCCCGCAAGTTAAGAATAAAAAAATCCCTGATGAGTTTCTGGCTATTTTGAAAAAACGCTACGCAGCCGAGATAGATGAGGACATAAAAAAGGAGCAGCAACTATGGTTCATCTGACCTGGGAAATCAGGATGCTTTCCCGCTCTTGAGATGGGTTTTATCCGCCTGTGGCGCAATTTGTCCCTATGCAGCATTCGCAGAGAGCTGTTTCACCGCAATACGGACATGCACATGTGCACTCTTCAAAGGGATGTCCGCAATTTTCACATATCATATCTTCCAGGATAATTCCTCCCAATTGTTACTTTTATTGGCTAAGAGCTAAGTAGTTTACGGTTGCTGTAGTTTTTTTTCGAACAAAACCACAAAAGTTAAGAACTTTAGTTGATGATAAAACAAAAAAAATTGTTATAGGAGGCAATTTTGTGATATTACCTGAAAACCCTGATATGACACTTTCTGCAGGTTTGTTTGTCATATTCTTAGTTGTACTGTTAGGACCGTTTTTAATAAAAAAAATCGAACATAACCTTGAAGTTTTCCTATTTATAATGGGAATCCTGGCGGTTACGCTCGATACAATGTTATTAAGCGTGCAATCAGACGTGGCAGAGGAAATCTTGCCTGTTTGGAATATGGGCCTGGTTGAAAAAGCCCTCGTTGACCCTCTTGAAATCACGTTTGCAGTTTTAGTGGCAGGGCTGCTTTTTCACTATGGTCGTGACAAGCTCAAAGGTTTTACAGATTCTGTATTGAATAAAGTCCCGCTAAAGGTATTTGTCTTCCTGATAGTTGTCGTACTCGGATTGTTATCGAGCATAATAACCGCCATCATCGCGGCATTGCTCCTTGTGGAAATAGTCAGTGCTTTGAAGCTTAACCGTAAAACTGAGATCAACCTCGTAATTATTGCCTGTTTTGCCATTGGCCTTGGCGCAGCGCTGACGCCTGTAGGTGAACCATTATCCACAATAGTCATAAAAACAAAATTAGAGGAAAATTTCTGGTATTTATTTAATCAGATTGGAAAATATATTATCCCGGGTGTAATTGCCCTTGGAATCCTTAGTATGTTCTTTGTAGGGAAAAAAGAAAAAACGACAGATTCCTTAGCCGCTGCAGAAGAAAAAGAAACTTTGAAGGATGTTGGAGTCCGCGCATTCAAAGTATACATTTTTGTCATGGCGCTTGTTTTCCTGGGAATAGGATTTACCCCCATTATTGTGTGGTACATAAAAGCGCTCAGCCCTGAGGTACTTTACTGGGTAAATACGGTCTCAGCTATACTCGATAATGCTACACTCGCCTCAGCCGAGATCACCAAAGGCATGGCAACATTACAGATTAATGCCGCACTTATGGGATTGCTCATCGCAGGAGGCATGCTGATTCCCGGAAACATTCCCAACATTATCTCGGCGAACAAACTTGGTATAACAAGCAAAGAATGGGCGAAACTTGGCTTACCACTCGGCGTAGTAATAATGCTTGTGTACTTTGTCATTTTATTTGTGCTGAGAATTTGAACTTTGTAAAGAATATGCCCACTTTTATGTGGGCTGTTATTTTCTAAATTTTTAATTTAAACAAAATTCTTATGTAATAGAAATACAATTGCAGAAGTGGGATATATAAAATGGTATCTGGAGAAAAAGAAAATATGAAATACCTGTTTGGTGATTCAACCGATTTTCCCATGCAAAGGGACTTCCTCGGGCTGCTTGACGATTTCATAGAGACCGGGGTCAAAGCTGTGACCCTTGAGAACAATGTTCTTGACCTTAAGGAAACCATAATTGCAAAGCGCAAATTCAAAAACTCTGTCCTGGATGAGATGGACAATTTTCTCCTGAGTGTCGAGAATGCCATTTCCGGGGCTGTCGCAAGCAGTAAAGAGCAGGAAACACTCCTTCCGTATTCCCAGAAGAGCAAGGATTTCTTAAAAAAATTCATTGAAGATAGCAAATCAAAGTTCTCAGATGAGAGATCGGCGGAAATTATACAACTTGAAGATAAAATAAAAGCGACAAATGAAGAGAACAGGAAAACGCTGGAATCCTTCTTCATAGGGGACCCTGTTCCTATCATAAATAAAAAATATATCATCAAGGCACGAGAAAAAGGATATTCAGCCAAAGTACAGGTTGATTGCGAGGGCAATATTTCCTGCATCTTTGAGATCGCATCTTCAGCAGTACCATTCTGGAAGGGTCATGTTAAAGCCCATGATTTTGTAAGAGGTATTGAGATCCCGGCAAGAATGAAAAAACCATTTCTTAAGAAAGAACTTTTACCAGATATTATCAGCATCGATGAATATTTCTTAAACGACCTTACCCTTTCTGGAAAAGAACTTGAAGTTGTCTTCAAAAAGAAACCTGAGAACGCGTCTGAAAGGTTCAGGTTGAAAATGGTTTTCGCGGATGAATTTGAAATCATGATTTATCATGCTGATGAAAACAGTGTTGAAAAGAACATCCAGGAAATTGAAGAATTGAAAAATTCACTGAGCATCCTGAGACTTCGCGAGCTTGGTGAAAAAATAGTTGAACAGGTAAACAATCTCTACCCTGCAAGGCGGCACCTGGAATGCATTTATCTGGATGGAAAGGATGTGCTTGAAGAAAATCTTGCCTTTGAACTCATGCAGAAGGTTGCAGAAATATTCGCCCCCTGTGTAGCAGAGATAAAAAAACACAGCCCTTCAGGAGAGGAGCTATCCCTTAAAGCAGAAGACGAAACCGGGAAAAGAAGCGAGATATATCTTAAAAAATCAACTGTTGTTGAGAAACTCAAAGAGATAAAAGAAAAGGGCGACAGATTATCCCATATCCTGGAGATAAGGCAACTATTTTAAACTATAACATAATACATAGATATTATAGTAGCAGGTGAGTATGTGCCAGAAGAGAAAAGGGATAAAAAGAAGCAAATGAAAGAAAAATGCAAATCGTGCGGCATCTGCTACCCGAGGAGGAAAGCAAATGAGTAAAGTTGTTCTAATGGATTTTTATGCAGAATGGTGTGGGCCCTGCAAAATGCAGGATCCTATCAATGAGGAGATCAAGAAGAAATTCGGGGATAAGATAGAGTTAAAGAAGGTCGATGTCGATACGAACTATGAACTTGCCGCAAAATACACGGTTCATGCAGTACCAACGCTTATTCTTGAAAAAGATGGCGCACTGTTCAAGCGTTATGTTGGGGTGACCCGCGCAAACGTACTGGAAGCGGATATTAACGCAGCTTTAAAGTAGAGAGGTTTTTATTGAAACCTTTATTTGATCTTGGTGTCCTGCCTGTCAGGCACAGGACAGGTAGAGGCTTCAAACCTCATGTATCGTTGATTTTTAATGCAGGGAAAAGGCTGACTTTTGCTATCGATACAACGAACTCACATTCGCCGCAGCCGGACGCATATTTAATAACTCATGCCCATTCGGACCATAATGGCAGGTCCGCCATGCTCTCCGCGAGAGCGGTATGCTCGGTTGAGACTGCACGCGCTCTTGAAATTCTTTACGGGAAGAAATATGCCGGGCGGACATTCAGGATCGGGGAAACGATAGATATAGACGGGGTCGAAGTAAAAACGTACTCCACACATCATACCATCGGTTCATGTGCTTTTTACTGGCAAAATGAAGTGGGAACAAGAATTCTTGTCACCGGGGATGTGAAGGATGCAAAAGACCTGCCTGCATGTGATTGCCTTGTAACAGAGGCAAACTATGGTGACTATGAGGATCCAGGCTGCCATTTCGAGGATGATATCGGCTCGTTCAAAGAGATCGTTGAGGAAGAACCTGATGATCTGGCCTTCGGGGCGTATGCTTTCGGGAAGGCCCAGCGCGCTGTGAGTTTACTCCGTGACTCAGGTTATTCAGGGAAAATAGGGATGGACCCTATCTCGCTTGCGCTCACGCAAGGGTTAATGGAAAATACCGGCCCCCTCGTTGACCTTGAGAGCAATTGCGGTATCCGCATAACCACACCTGCGCAGATACCATCGCTTAAGGTCTCAAAAAAATTCATACTGACAGGCAGGCGCGACTACAAGTTCCCCACTATCAATATCAGCGACCATATGGATGTGAACGGCCTCATCAACATGGTGCACAAATGCGCCCCCGGTGCAGTCATTACCTACCATCCAGGCGGGCACAGGCCGCTTAAGCTTGCGACGTACCTGAATAAAAAAGGGATATATGCAAAGGCGCTGCAACAGATAAATACTGTGATTGATATATGATTTTATCCCAGCATCTGTCAAGTTCCTCATCGATATCACTTCGAGATGTTTCTTCGCTTTTTACAACAGATCCGTAAATCAATGTTGCAAGCACATCTTTTCGCCCAGATAGAAAAGAGAAATCTTTCTCTATAGTTGAGACTTCAACCATTTATCTATTACCTCTACGAAATATTTGAAACTGGGAAGATGTACCTGAATTGATTCAAACGCGTTATTCAATTGCAAAAAATTGTTTCATTCTTAAATCAGTGGCCTTGGCTGCTTCTCATCCGGCTGAACCGGAAGCTGCATCGTATTTATCAGGATGGGATCGGTGACCTCTTTTGCGCGCTCAAGCAACAGTTCTTTCCCGCACTGCGTGATTGCAAATATTGGGATAGCAGTTCCAAACTGTGCTATCGTCTTTCCGGCGATGCACCCGCGGATCCACTTTGAGGTGCAGCCAGTGGTCATATCCACAAGTGACAGGAATTCTTTTGCCTCATTTTCAGGCATGCCTGTAGTATGAACGCCAAACCCGATCACCTGTACCTTATGTTTTTCCTCAAGCCCGCGGATTGCCCGCATGTCCTTTGGGTTCGTGACCGAGACCCCTATTTTCTTATAGCCAAGCTCTATTGCCTTTTTCACTCCTGCGACCTGGTCAAGAGCAGCAGTACCGGGATCAAGCACTATACCGCCCACTTCATGTATCCGCTCGATTAGCTTTGGTATGGGTGTGGTCTCTGCAAGACCTGAGATGCGCGAACCCATTCCCTGCGCAAGTTTTGGATTGCTTGTGATAACAGTGCCCGCGCCATCGCAGGCAGTCACGCATGTATCCAGGAGACCGCGGCGAAGTCCTGTCATAAATGTCTCACTTGCCCCAAAACCCACGAATACTTCCATCTCTATCGCCCTGTCCTCTGTGAACAGGCCGAAATCCTTTATCCTGAACTCGATATTCTCTTTGGCGGTCTTTGATGTGAATTTTTTTATCCCGCGAACCTTATCAAATATCGGACAGTATTCTGTTTCCGGTTCTCCCACTTCAACTACTTTTCCGCCCTCGACCACAACTCGTGTCTTTCCGAGAGCTTCCATTACATGCCTGTCTTTTTGCTTTACCATGATTGCATAATTGATCTTAGTAGTATTAACCATTAAGATATTGACAAATTTTGATAAGTTCAGGCAAAATTTGCCCTGAAACTATCCTCTTAACATCTTCATAATGTCGTGCTTTGTCACCATACCTATTACTATTCCCTTATCAAGTACAAGCACAGCAGTATATTGCTCAAGTATCCTTGAGACAGTGTTCGCATCGCTTGTAGGGGAGACAGTCGGGAATGAGTCGCCCATGATATTCCTGACAAGCAGATGGGATACTTTTTTTAAATCCTGGTCTGTCATGGAATGCACTATCTGGTCTGTCGAGATGCTGCCTACCGGGACACCGTTGTCAATAACCGGCATCTGGGAGAAGCCATGTTCTTCCATGATCCTGGCGGCCTCTTCTATCGAATCCCCTGAGCTTGTATGTATCACGGGAGAATGCATGATATTTCGTACTAAGATCCTCTCTTTTCTTGCAGCATCGAAAGCATCGAATATTTTGCGTAACGTGGAAAGCCTCGGATCGACATCATCGGATTCTATCCTGGCAATGAGCGGCTGGCTTACACCTGCACGGATAGCAACTTCGTGCTGGGTGAGGCCAAGTTCAAGCCTCGTTTTCTTTATATCTTCTGGTGTGGGAAGGAACATGGTATTACTATGGGTAATAGAGATTATATATTACTATGCTATAAATTAATATTATTGTATGGGTATAAAGTCAACGATTTCGTGGGAAGCATGGGGGTAAACGACACACTTAAGTTTAATGAAGATAATTCAGCACAGCCCCCATGCGGGGGTAACCAAGCGGCCAAAGGTGATAGACTCAAGATCTATTCTCGCAGGAGTTCAAGGGTTCAAATCCCTTCCCCCGCATCCTGACTTTAATATTGACAGCCTGACAGTAGATTTAAACGGCTTAAATGAGGTATGCTCTTGTGGGGACTGGGTATCAAAGCGCTGGTACACGATTAAGGAGGTTGCACAAGCGCTTATCCGGCCTCATATGCAAAAGATATAGTCTCCAGCGCGGATGGAGGAAGCAGAGGGCATTTCTTGAAAATATAGACTCACATACTATAGTACCCCTGCCTTAATTGCCTTTTCCGGGGTTGATTGTTTCGTACCATGCAATCATGGCAATCGCATAGTGCGAAACAATCTTTATCCCAAAGTTCATTTGGAGTGCGCCCCTTCGAGTGGACAGTTAGTTAAGGTGGTATATTTAAACATAACGTCTTCTCAAAATCAACTGGCGATTTATAACCGATCGATGA
>VEPN01000073.1 GCA_012026835.1 Candidatus Methanoperedens sp.
TCAATATTATGCGAAATGAATTTCACGGCGAGTGGAATTACACAATAAAACCACAAAGTGCTCTTCTATAGATAGTCAAGTTATTTATGAATGCCCCCTAAGAGAAATAAAAAGAGTGATTGGACCGACAGGAAAATAGCTACATTTTACTTTTTCTTGCAACCACAGCCGCATGATCCGAATGGAAAGGTTCCAGATTTATTATCTTTTCAACCTCGAAAACACCCTCTAATTTTTTTATCTCACTATTAAAAACGTCATTACTTTTTCTTGCAGAATCGATACTCATGGCTTTTATTATCAATATCAAGAAACCGTTTTCTTTAAGGAACATCTGAGAATTCCTTATAGCTATCCCGGCCTGGTCACGCTGGGCCACGTCCTGATAGATAATATCAACCTCAGGAACCATGTTTTTATACGAATCGGGATACATGGCGTCAGCCAGGATCGGGATAAGGTTCATCCTTGGCGCGCTTACCCGGATAAGGTCATGCATAGCCCTTGGCGAGAATTCCACAGCAAAAACAGTTCCCTGTGATACGATATCCGAAACATGGCTTACAGTGGTTCCGTTGGCAGCCCCGAGATACAGGACAAGAGAATCCTTCTTTATAGGTATATTAGAACCTTTCAGTATTAATGCTGCAAGCTTGCTGTGATACGGGTCCCAGATGCGGAGTTCTCCTCCCGGAACAAGGTTCCCCGTAGCTAATCTTTTTGAACCATCCTGTGCGATAAAAGAAAAAACATTATCCAGTCCGGTTTCCGATAATTCGGGGCTGCTCATCGTTCAAATATCTTTGACCAGGCGTGTTATATCATTCCCGACATCCGAAGTGGTGCTTTCTCCTCCCATATCGTATGTCCTCACTTTTGCGTTTACGATATTTCTCTCGATAGCCCTGACAATCGTGGAGCCAGCCTCTTTCTCGCCGAGCTGGTCAAGCAGCAGCGCCCCTGCCCAGATGGTCGCAATGGGGTTTACCTTGTTCTGGCCTTTGTATTTGGGCGCGCTTCCATGTATGGGTTCGAACATGCTCGTACCTTCAGGGTTTATGTTCCCGCCCGGAGCAAGGCCCAGGCCGCCCTGTATCATCGCGCCAAGGTCTGTTATGATGTCACCGAACATATTGGGCGCCACGAGAACATCAAACCACTCCGGGTTCTTCACGAACCACATCGTTATGGCATCCACGAAATTGAAATCCGTTTTTACGTCAGGATACTCGGAAGCAATGGATGTGAATTCCTCGCGCCAGAAACCGTAAATATCAGAGAGTACATTCGCCTTGTCCACAGATGAGAGATGTTTTTTCCTGGCATTTGCAAGCTCGAAGGCATACTTGATGACCCTTCGTGTTCCTTCCTTGCTTATAAGGCCAAGCTGGTAGCCTATCTCGTCGCTATCAGAATTGATATCCAGGCCGAATTTCACGTTGTAAAGGTTCCGCGCCACCTCAAGTGTCTTTTTGCTCTTTCCTTTCTTCGCGCGGCCGCCTACCCCGATATAGAAATCCTCGGTATTTTCCCGCACGACAACAAAATCGATGTCACTGGGTGTTTTGTCCTTAAGCGGGGTCCATGCCCCGTCAAGCAATTTCACAGGCCGCAGGTTCACATACTCATCAAAATAAAAACGGATTGTCAGGAGAATGCCTTTTTCAAGAATTCCGGGTTTGATCCTTTCATCGCCTATGGCGCCGAAATATATTGCTTTGTACTCAGAAAGCTCCTTGAGTGAATCTTCGGATATCAGTTCACCTGTCTTGAGGTAATGATCCGCACCGTGGGGATACTCTATCCACTCGATATCAAAACCGAATCTTTCTCCAGCGGCTTCGAGCACCTTGCGCCCTTCTCTTACTATTTCGGGGCCGATTCCATCACCGGGAATAACTGGGATCTTGTATTGGGTCATGTGTAGTCATCCTTTTTTCGATACCTCTAAATTTCCTGTTAGGTTATTAAATTAACTAAAGCAGCTATGTTGTTATAGGAGTAAATTCCGAGGGCAAGGTTCTGTCATTCCACTGCAGGTCATAATCAGAAAAGCAGAATCCTCATTGTTACATGAAAATTCTATTAAAAAAGAAAGTTTTGTATTCGATAAATTCAATATTCTCTTTTTCACAAAGTCTGCAAAAAACCTCATCACCAGAAATGATTAAATAACCTTTTTCTTTATAGGCCAGCATTAAAGATATATCAGCTAAACCAAATTTTATTCTCTTGTGGTTTATTAATTTTCCTTTTTCAATATAAAATTCTCCAATTGTATTCAGAAAATCTCTATATCTACAGAAAAATTCTTCGACATCTTTTTCTTTTAATTTAAGTTCTCTTCTCAGTTTGTATAAAAGTTCACTTAAAATATAAGGTGTAATATAAAATTGTTTGCGAGAAGTAAAGAGTTTGTTTAGAAATTCAAATTCTTCTTCAGGATCATCGCAAAGGCAAACATCTTTAACCTTATCTCTGCGAAACGCGCCTACTGCATGAATAAGAAGAGGCCCGGTATCAACAACGATATTATTAGCAGTTCGGAATCTGTCAAACATTCAGCCCTTTGCATTAACTTGTTCCTGATCGATGATTGAACCATCCTCTATGTCAATTTTGACTATATACTTAAGAGGCTTTATTGCCCCATAACTTGGGAAAAATGAACAGGTTACTTCCCAGCATTTTTCCTTCATGTTCTTTTTTATATTCCCAACAATAAAATTAATAACGGCAGATGGGCCATGCACAGATTCAAAGTGCTGCCTGACTTTCAAAGCAGCTTCATTTCCAGTTATCATACCAAATCACTAATATCGGATGCAACTTGATACCTTATTAATTTTCCTTAATTAATTAGAATCTCTGAGTTCTATATCACAAACCCCGTCTCACTCTTCGGCAGCGCCCTTATCAGAATAAAGTTCCTCATCTTGGAAGGCAGCACCCGCGCTACTTCCTTCATCGTCACACCTTCCACGAACCTGATGTTCTCTATCTGCTCATGGTATTCCTCATACGGCAGCTTCACCCTAACCCCGTTCATCTGGAGCGTGACAGGCAGGGGATGGAGGCTGTCTATTATCTCCTGCACCTGCTCCTCTATCTCTTTCTTGATGCGCGGCGGCGCAACAGCAGGCGGGTCCTTCGCTATTTCCTTCCTCACATTATCAAATACCGCGCCTATCACTTCAGCAAGCTTATCCAGCGTCCGAAGCTCCTCTGAATGGCGCATATGGTGCAGTATCCTCCCAAAGTTCCCAACATAAGCCGTGGCGTTGGGGACATCCTCTGTCCGCAGTTGCGGCGCACCTGTAACAACTATGGGTATTTCAATACCTTCATACAGCCGCTTTGATTTTTCGATGATGCAGTGCTCGTAATTCCCAAGGATGAAAACCGCAAGGTCGTGCTCGTTTATAAGATCGCGCTCATAAGCCGTAAGCTGGCATATCCTTTTTCCCACGCCCCTTGCAAGACCTACCATGTTGGTCTTGGAACCCTGCTTCCTTAAGAACTCGGCAACATCACAGTCAAGGTGCGGAAGATGATGGTATGCAAGCGTGGGAGCAACCGTTGCGATCTCAGTTCCCGTAAGCGGGGCCCTTGTGACCTTTCCAAGAAGCTCTTTTGCTTTCTCCTCCACGATTGTCATGTCGTTTATCGGGACAAGCATCAGCAGTACCACTTCGGTCTGCATCACGTTCTTCTGGAGGATGTAGCCGCCCAGGTCTTCCACAAGTTCAACCATATGGTTGTGTTTATAAACTCCCCCGGTGTACATTACAGGTTCAAGCATTTTCTTCTTCCCTCCTCATGGATTCAAGCATCTCCTTTGCTTTTGCTATCCATTCCGGTTTGAGCGTATCCTCAGATGCCACAAAAAGTATATGCGAGGTTGAAAGCTCATGTTTTCGCACCCTGAAACCTTCGGGGATTATCCGAAGCGCCACGGCATCTATAAGGCGGTCAAGCACTTCAGCCTGAGGCTCTTCTATCACAAGTTCCCGAAGTACATCCACCTCTTTTATGGGGTCGGTTTTCACTACGATAACTTTCTTATCAGGCTGTTCGATGCTCTCCTTGCCATATTTTTCCCAGAGCTTATTCAGCAATTTTACGGTATGCGCTTCCCTCTGCAATTCTATCCTCACTTCGTCCTTGCCAAGGGAGCCCATCTCAACTTTGGCGAAATCCTTGAGTCTGATGGCAGGCGTTCCGAGGCGCAACAGTGCAGTAAATATAAAAACAGGCTCGACCGGGTCAACAAAGACCTTCAATCTCCCAATAACCCTGTTCAGGGAAAGGTCTGCCAGAGTGTCCTGTATCAGCACTTTTGTCGTTCTTGCTCCCACAGTATCGGGAGATTCTACGATGAATGTCTCAAGCTGTTCCATTATACCTCTACTTGGCAATGAACCCTGATACAAGCAGGGCTGCACCGACCGCGCCTATGTATTGCGCATTTTCCGGGACGATTACTTTAACTTTAAGCAATTCTTCAACAGCCTTTGGCAGTCCTTCTATAAGGGACGTGCCGCCCACCATTATCACAGGCTCCTTTACATCGATTTCCTGGAGTTGCTGCTCGAATAACTGCTCTGCAACGCTATGGCACGCGGCTGCCGCAACATCCTCGGGTTTGCTCCCTGCAGCAAGCGAATTGACAAGCGATTGTATTCCGAAAACGATGCAATAGCTGTTCATCTTGACATTCTCCTGCCTGCCTTTTATTGCAAGCGCTCCAAGCTCGGTGATGCCCACACCCAGCCTTTTTGCAGTCATCTCAAGGAACCTGCCAGATGCGCCCGCACATATCCCGCCCATCGTGAACATGCCGGGGATGCCATCGATAACTGATATCGCTTTGTTATCCATGCCCCCGATATCAAGAACAGTGGCAGTCCCCTTTTGTTTGCCAGCAAGGTAGACCGCGCCTTTTGAATTGACCGTGATCTCTTCCTGGACAAGGTCTGCCTTGAAATGCTCACCTATCAGGAAACGGCCGTATCCTGTGGTTCCAAGCGCCTGGATTTCCTCACGCTTCACGCCTGCTTCTTTTAAGGCATTGGTATATGCCTCCTCGGCGCTCTCAAGCACTTTTATAGTGGGAACCCATCCTTTGCCGATAATCTTATTGTCCCTCATGACCACTGCTTTTGTTGTGGTCGAGCCCGAGTCAATACCTGCCGTCAGGCCGCTCTGTTTTTCCCTTGCAAGAAGGCTCTTCCTGCGCGCGGTCGTTGTGAGGGCCTCCATCCTTGTAAGAAGGGTTCCCGCAGTGGTTCTTTCGGTGAAAGAATAGCTTATGACAGGGATGCCTGTTTTTTCATGGATATACCTTCGCACTTCGCTCCTTACTATTGCTGCCTCAGCGCACCTGAAGCACGTTGCCACGAACACTGCATCAACATGTACTTTGCCTGTGACAATGGATTTTGCGCGTGCCATCATGAGCTTGAGGTCAGGGCTTGCCACTTTCAGCCCGAATTCTTCTTCGATGGCTTCAATGTCTGAAATATCCACTTCGGGAAAGACCATTACGGCATTTACCTGCTTGACAGCAGAATCGATCTCCTTCTGTATCCCGCTGTACTCTGCGCCGCATGAGAGCTGGGCTATCCGCACAAGGTTCTCTGCCTGGTTCATTTCGCCTCCTCTGCGGGTTTGAGGGATTTCAGGAACTCTGAAATCTTGAAAACGAATTCTTTCGCATCCTCTTCGGTCGAAGGATAATCCAGTTCAAGCAGCGGGATTTTTTTTGCCCGTATCAGGAAATTGATAAGTTCATTAGTACGCGCGCAGCCCATGCAGCCAAATGATGTTACAGGGTCTCGCACGATTATTGCGGCATCTGCTTTTGAGATAAGGGGATCAAACAGTGCCATGCGTCCCCTGACGCCTGAAGGCACTTCCACGGCGGCGTATTTCAGGCCGAGTTTTGGTTCCTCAGGCGTGATGTTAAGAGGGGGTGAATCAAGCCCCTGCGTCCTGACCCGTTTTCCGATCTCAGACATTATGGCAAGTGGCTCGTGACCAAATCGCTCAACAAGATCTGACAGGATAAGACTGTTCGTTGGATAAATAAAAACCTTCATTGTGTTACCTCTGCTTCTTTTATTATTTCTTTAAGCTTCTCTACATCCAATTTCTTCTTTTTCTGTTTTTGTTTCGGGATTTCACCTTTATCAAGAGCCTTTAGAGCTGAAGCAATATAAGGGAGGATTTTGTCCTCAGTCTCAAGAGTATGGAATCCCGGTCTTGCCCCGCCCCGCCTTGTAGCTCTGCAGCGATAGGGTTCACCGGGTGCAAGGCCTCTTTCTTTTATGAATATACCATAGGGATCCATCTTTCTTATGCTGCTAAGGAGCGAATCAACGATCGTGCGCTCACCAGAGACGATTATCCCAAAACAGGTCTCTTTTATCATCACATCCGCATTTGATTCATAAAGCTTGATAACAACATCGCTTGGCAGTACTTTCTGGGAATTAATAACTACCATTTTTGTTATGGTATCCATTATGAGACCTCCCTTATGTAAACAACATCCCCGGGTTTTATACCTTTGAGCCTATGCGGCTCGATTACCTTTCCGATGATATTCGTACACTCGAATTTTTCACCCGTCGGGCCGTACTTTGCGTCATCTGTAAGACGGACGCCTATCATTCCATAGCGTTTTGCAGCCTGGTTGGTCACCCCGATTTCTCCCGCAGCTACTTTAGTCTTAGGGACATTTTCAGGGTTTATTTCCTTATAAGCCTCAGCTTCCTTGGCAGACCTGAAAAGGAATGTGTTCTCGTAAGTGTAATATACAGGCAGCGGTCCCAGAGGCCTGTCCTTCAGGCGCAGGGAATGCCTGAAGAAATCAAGCGTTATAGGAGCAAGGTCATAATAGAATCTGACATCGATTATTTTATCTGATTTCACGCCAAGACCCGTGACCCCGCCTTCACTGATGATACCGATAGTTGTATCGGGTTCCTGTTCGACTATGACAGCATCTTCACCTGTATATCCTCTTTTTTCAAGCTTCAATCCCTTCTCACCAAGCATTTTTTCAGCGTCAGAGAAACTCATTCCCAGTATCATGACCCGCTCGGGGTTGGATATGACGGCCAGTTTGCTTCCCTTTGACACTACCTTTACTAATTCGATTCCCTGGGAAATATGTCCTACAACACTGTGGACAGGACTTGAAGTCCTGTCTTCCTTATAGATGTATATCCGCCCATTGCCAAGGCCGTCTGTCCTGACCACCACCGAACCCTCGGAACGGGCATCCCAGTGCTCATACTGGCATCCTTCACCTTTTAGTGTATCATCGGAAACGAACGAATTTGAGAACGTATCAACACTGAACGTTTTTTTCCTGATAAGTGCCAGGAGATGCTCTGAGCCTTCAGGCGCTTCGTTGACCATATCTATCTTAAAATAAGTGAAAATTTTCATCCCGTCTTCAAGTCTTGCAGCCAGATCCACAGTGGAGGCCTTGTCAAGAAGGGTTTCCCATTTGATGACAGGTTCTATTTTCAGCATCATGTCTCCCTGTTTAAGCTGCATGACAATATTCTTGCCGCTTATGACCTTTCCCACCACTTCGTCCCTGGGACTTCCGTAATCCGAAATATGTTTATCTTTTGCAAACATAAGGTACGTGTTTTTAGCATCATATCCTCCTGTCCCGAAAAAGACATCAAAACGATTATATTTTTTTTCCATTCTTTCAGGAACGATATCTGTTTCAACAGGCCCAAAAGCAATAGAGTTACCGGTTTCCCAGTGCGCCCTCAGGCTTGACAGAGTCTGGTTGAACCTGTCCCATAATATTGAACTGCCTGTCAGTTCTATTTTGAATTCACCTTTTGTCGTGAGTATCTTATACTCTGAGGTAGTTTCCTCCTTTTTCGTTCCGGCTTTTAAGATACCTATTGTTGTACCCGGAATGTAGAACGCCTTGCTGATTTCTATAGCATCTTTCAGGCTTGAACCGTCTTTTACTTCAAGTTCTTGCCCATTAACCTCTATTGAGACCACGTAACACCTTAATTTCGTTTTTCATTTCAGTTCTTTAACGATTCCTTCCAGGGCTTCCTCTCTCTCTTTCTCAGAAAGTTTTGATAAAACAGCATCTGTGTCACCGATATCCACGATCTTGCCAAGACGCATCAATGCAGCCCTGTCACACACATGCGCAACAAAATCCATATCATGCGATACTATGACAAAAGTCTCCCCCAATTCCTTCCTGGCATGGAGGATGGATTTTGCAACTTCGATCTTAGTTACAGGGTCCATTGTTCCCGTCGGCTCGTCAAAAACAAGTATTCTTGGCTCTTTAATCAGCACCTGGGCCATCGCGACCCTGTGCCTTTCTCCCTCGCTCAGTTCATCAGGCATTTTGACCAGGATGTCCTCTGCCTTTTTCTCTGTGAATCCTGCCGTCATCAGGGTCTGGATCGCCTTTCTTTCGCCCAGTTCAACAGGCAGGTCAAGACCGATGGATTCTGTCAGGTTGTCAATGACATTCCTGTGAGGATAAAGACTGTATTCCTGGTGCAGTATCCCGATATACCTGGTGGCCCGTCCTTTCTTATCAGGGCCCAACTGTGTAAGATCTATCCACTCATCCCCTATCCTGACTTCGATAGAACCCGATGTCGGCTTCAATAATCCCGAAATGATCTTGGAAGTTGTTGTCTTGCCCGCACCGCTCACTCCTATCAGGCCGAATATTTCGCCTTCGTTTATATCAAAGCTGATGTCATTGACCGCCCTGACGATACCCCTGTCGAGTGAGAAATACGTCATTTTAAGGTCACGGGCACGGATGATTGTTTTCCCGACTTCGACCTTTTCCTGCTCCTCCACTTTGCCAACTTCCTTCATGAAAGCCGCGGCGATTTCAGCAGGGTCGCCAATCTTTACTATTCTGCCTTCATCAAGCCACAAAGCGCGGTCCGAAAGCTCCTCGATAACCTTTGGCCAGTGGGAGGTAATAATAAGCGACATCTTGAAAGTTCTGGTTGCTCTTAAAATAGTCTCATGGACTATCTGCGCAGTCTTGGGATCAAGCGTCCCTGTTGGTTCATCCGCAAGCAGGACTATCGGGTCTTTCACAAGCTGCCTTGCAAGGACTACGCGCTGTTTCTCGCCGCCTGAGAGTTCTCTTGCGATATGCATCATCCTGTTGGAAAGGTTCACCTGGTCCAGCAGGTCAGCGGCTTTGTTTATCGCATTGGGCCCAAGTTCACCTATCTCCTGGAGGGCGTTCATGACATTCACGATAACCCTTTCATCGCCGTATAATGCAAACGTCCTCTGGAGCATTATGGCGATCCTTCTTGTAATGTCCCTCCTGAGCGGGTCATGAAGGGGTAATTTTACAAAATCAGCTTCGATCTTCTCAAATTTCTCCTTACATCTGGGACAGGCATTGCCGACTTTACTGGGCAGGTCAATAAAACCGCAGCCTGTACATCTGGCAAGATGGTATATTACGCTACCTGAGATATCATCAAATGTTTCCACACCCCTGAGCACATGCATAAGAATCGACTTTCCGGCGCTGCTTTTACCCAATATTCCGAGTATTTCTCCTTCCTTGATTTCAAGGTTTATATCCTTGAGAACATCAAATCCATCAAAGCCAACACGCAAGTCTTTAATTTCGATAAATAGCGTCATATTGTTTTCACCCTGGGTTTATTAGTGGTTCATTAATCCGCATTGCTATAAATTTTTTCATTCTACTCTCACTACCGTTTCAGATAACCAGATACTTTTACCTATATGCGGCGGTTTTAATTAGATGAAGCACTACATAAATATAACGATAATACATTACATTCTAAAAGTTATTATTCTATCCTTCTCATCACAATCCCCTCGGCAACCTTGGGAAGGAAAAGGGTGGATTTCTGGGGAAAGTTCTTATGCTCTATGAATGCTTTTCTTTCAACGTCCTTAATTGAAAAAGGGTTTAAAAGAAAAGCGACATCAAATTCTCCCCTGTCTACCCGTGATTTAGCCTCGGCTGGACTTGAATTGAAGGATACATCCTCTTCAGGCCTCCCCCTGATTACCGGGTTAATTATCCAGTCATGGAGGACAAGGAGATCAAGGCCTACGATCTCACCGCGCTTATCTGAGAGTTCCCTGACAGCTTTTTCATCGGCCCTGAGGATGCTGAAAATCTTTCCGTTATACATGCCCAGCTTTATATCATAATCGTTTTTACGCTCCCTCAGTCGGGAATAAAAATCTTCTCCGTTGGTGTCGGTTTGCATGTCTATTGAGAATTTTTCTTTTATCTTGAGTGCAAGATTCTCTGGATCGAAATTCCGTACAGCCCTGTGCCACGGGAGCAGGATGAGACCTCTGTCGTCCCTTTCCATCAGCATCATCATAGTATATTCGACACCGTCTTTTTCACGCATCAGATTTGAAGCTGTGTACCTGTGGTGGCCGTCAAGGATCAGGAACTTCTGCTCAGACATCATATTCGTGATTTTTCTTATGAGATTATCGTCTGTAATCTCCCACAGCAGGTGCCTGCTTCCATTCAGGATGACATCAACAAGCGCCGGCTTTTTTGAGTTTGGGACGAAATCAGGTCTCTTAAATCCGAGGTATTCTTCAATAATGTTATTCAATCTGTGGCCTGGCATGCTGTACTCTGCTGCAATGGGCGAGAAGTTCATCATTGCGGCTTTCATCAACCTGTAACGCTCTATTGTATTGATCTCAAAGATGTTCTCATGCCCGGTTATATTCCCTTTCCCGATTTCTTCCACTTTAACAAGACAGACAAGCCCGAAGACAAAATAACGTTCTCTCCTGTCCTTTTCAGGGATCTGGGCAAGGATTTCAGGTTGCAGCGTGTACATGATACCATAAATATAAAACGCAGGCTTTTTCCGTTCAACAAGGATCTTTGAATCTCTAAGACGGTCAAAGTTTTTTCTGGCGTAATCAATGAATTCATCCCTGCCCATGTCTTTTCTTCTTGCGGTAACATGGATTATGTTGTTTTTCTCATCCGCAAATTTTTGATAATTAGCCGCATCTATTGTATCGTAAACCGGACAGACAAGCTTATCTATCGCAAGTCCCGGGTTCAGTATCGTGGCTTTGAAGGGTTTGATATCAACCATCTATAAGTTTCCTGAAATGTGTTTAGTTAGTAATTTTTTCTACACAAAGGTCAATATAAGGCATGAATCTTTCTGATGTTAAAAAAAATCACCAGGATTACCTTGGCCTTATGGTTACTGCAATCCTTCCTGCCTTGAATATCCTTATCACCCCGCCGCTCTGTGATACCACGACGCCCAATGCTTTTGTCAGGGAGGTGATAGCTGCCACTGATGAATGCCGTGTCCCCAGGCCTCTTGGGATCGATACCATTCCTGTATCGACAGTAATATAACGCCCTGCAGCTTCGACAACACCTTCTGCTGAAATTACAAAAACGCCGTCCAGTTGTGCGAATTCCTTGACATTATCCCTGATCTCAGGGTCGCTGACCATTCTTGTTTCCCTGCTGTGCCCTGCAAAAGGATTCAGTATAAGCTGCCTGGATTTGGCCATGATGTTTGCAGAATCCCCTAATATGAAAGCAGTACCTATGGAATGGCCTTCTCTTCCTTCTTGGCTTATTTCAACCGCCATGCCCAGTACAGCTTCAAAAATTGCCTTCTCTATCCCCGTCCCGCTGAGGAGGAACGTCTCGTCAAAAGCAGGTGTCTCTTTTTTGATCGGCTTCAAAGATTCACCGGTTTCCTGCTTTGAATTGATGAGAATATTCTTCTCAAGAGTAAGTGCACGATTATAATAATAGCTTGCAAGGGTTCTCATAACACCGAGTTCATTGAAATCATCGCATAGCTCGGATGCCTGTTTGAATTTTGACACGGCCTTAAGGTAGAGATCTCTTGCCAGTGCATTATCTCCATCGTCTTCGGCTCTTTCAGCGCTTTTAGCTATACTTTTTCCTTCGTTTAAGAGATACTTTGTCCACAGGATCTATCACCTCAGTCTCAGGTGAATAATATCCTCAAATTATGCTGTTTGATAATATAAGACTAAAGGTGTAAAATAAATCTAAAATGAAAAACGTATCAATGTATGGACCGGTCGGGATTTGAACCCGAGGCCTCTCCCATGCCAAGGGAGCGATCTACCCCTGAGCTACCGGCCCGCAACAGAGGGTTGCATAGTGCATAAACTTAGATAAAGGTATCGATTAGATTGTAAACACATTACTCATAGTATTTGTAGGAGATAGGACATATTATCTATGGGATATGTTAGGGCAGATTATCGCACCAGTAGGAACTGAGGAGTACCCGCCACGCAAGCGGTTCCCGATAGTAACAGCAGCCATAGTTATACTTAACATTGTAGTCTTTCTTATCGAGCTCTCCATTCTACTGACGAATGGTGAAAGTGCCCTGGATGTATTTTTCAAATCATACGGCGTAGTGCCTGCCGCAATAACTGGTGGCATAAATCTCCCTATCCCGTTCTATTTTACTCTGTTCACCTCTATGTTCGTGCATGCAGGGTTTAGCCATTTAGGTTTTAATATGCTCTATCTCATGGCATTCGGCGATAATGTAGAGGATAGGCTGGGGCGCCTGAGCTATCTTGTTTTTTATCTACTATCCGGCCTGGCCGCAGCCTTTACCCAGATTGCCATAGATCCTTCTTCCCAGATCCCGGGTGTGGGAGCAAGCGGTGCGATTGCCGGCGTACTGGCAGGCTACATTGTTCTCTATCCAAAAGGTATCGTGCGCATGTTATTACTCTTTGGCATCTTTTTTACTATCACCAGGGTCTCAGCCATATTGTTCATAATCTTCTGGTTCATCACCCAGCTCTTCATCGGGGTGGCCTCGCTGGGCGTAGCTACTGCACAGACAGGAGGTGTGGCGTACTGGGCGCATATAGGAGGATTTATAACGGGTCTGGTGCTTGCTTTTGTCTATAGGAAGACGTAAGAGCCAAAAATACCTGCTGTTTAAAGATAAGATTTAAATTAGAATATGGTAGATAGCTTTCGTTTACAAGCTACTGATAACGGTTTTAATATTGACCAAAATAGCACATATATAAGTATACTCTAAATCGATATGGTTACGGATAACTATATCGCTAAAGTAGTATCGTAAACATTAAAAGCATGCTTATTACAAAAGCCAATTCATTGTATTTTTATTGTATTTTAATTACACTAACTTTTCATAGAAATGAATAAATAGTATTCGGTAACTAATATTGTCGGTCATCATTATGATGGTGGTAAATTGATAAAAGGGTAATTAATAGTTTTTATAATGAAGGGATAAAATTGGTAAATCAAGAACTTTCAGATGCTTATGTCCGTCTTATAAAGAAACGTGAATTATACAAAAAGGCAACAAAAATTGGTAATATCCTCAAATGGGTTGGGGTCGCCATACTTGCACTTAGTGCCTATCCGAAAAGTCCAGCAGCTCTGAACGTTATCCATGCACATGCAAAATGTAACAATGCACGATAGTTTTCAAGCTTTTTTTCCCATCTGATAAGCAGTCTCCTGAAACGATTCAACCATGAGTGTGTCCTTTCCACTACCCATCTCCTTGCTCTATAATCTGGTATCTTTTTTTTTCATTATTTTCTTCTCCACGGCTCCGGATATGGGCAGTATATCCATATTCTCCAACCAATTCTCTGATATCGGGAAAATCATATCCCTTATCCATACACATATTCTGATCTACGTCATCGGAAGAAGGTCTTTCGATAATTATGGCGTCAAGAGTCCCTTTTACAAGCTTTTTATCATGGCGGTTAGCACCATCCACAGTAACTGAAAGAGGTATGCCGTTTCCTTCTGTCAGTAAGCTTCTTTTTGTACCTTTTTTGCCACGGTCTGTGGGATTTGCTCCTGTTCCTGTTCCACCCAGAGGTGCTTTTGTCATAGCTCCATCAATTGCCTGCCACTCCCACTCTAATCCTTTTTTTATATCATACTCCAAAAGACCAGCTTCCCACATCTTCTCAAATAATCCTGCTCTTTGCCATTCCTGAAACCTGTCATGTACAGTGCTTGGTGCTCCATAGGATCTTGGCAATGCTTTCCATTGGCAGCCAGTGCGAAGGATATAAAAAATAGCACTCATCATCTTCCTATCTTCTTTTCTTGGTCTTCCTGACTTCTTTTTTGGCTTTGGTGGCGGCAGCAGTGGTTCTATTCTCTTCCATAATTCATCAGATATCTCGTAGTCGTGTCCGATTTTTCGTGTTGTCATTACCCCCTTAGTTCTCTACAATGCGATTCTTATATTTTTCGGATAGGCACTTAGCGTTTTTAATGTAATTCCACCAATTTTAGAAACGTATTTTGGAATAAAATCTTATTACTCATGGATTGGAGGGATGATACTTGGGGCAGTGGCGGCGATCATTGGAGAAAGAATTATAGTCAAGTTCTCAAGTAATCGTAGATTGGAACCATAATGATACCCTCTTCAAATGCCGTAATCAGTTGCCGTTTTAATTCACTCTTATTTTCC
>VEPN01000074.1 GCA_012026835.1 Candidatus Methanoperedens sp.
AGGCTATAGAAGAGGTTAAAAAAAGAAAGCGAAGCTCTTCTATCAAGATGAAACAAGCTTCCACCTCCTACCTGTATTAAGGAAGATGTGGATGAAAGTAGGCCAGCAGGCAAAGATTCTGATTCCTCAGAACTGGAACAGGTATTTTTCTGTTTTTGGTGCTTTAAATCCAATTGACGGCGAAACTGTTTTTCAGATATTCGATCTTAAAAATGGGGTAAACTTCATTGGTTTCTTAGAACTGCTTCTCAAAAAATTTCCAGTACTGGATATCTATCTTGTTGTGGATAATGCAACATACCATAGAAGCAAAATGGTAAAGGAATGGATTGCAAAAAATCCTAAAATTCATTTGATCTATCTACCTCCAAAGAGCCCACAATTGAACCCTGTTGAACACTTGTGGAGATGGCTTAAAGGAGAGGTTGCAGCAAACAGGACTTATATGGATTTAGAACCACTAAAGCGAGGATGCATAGAAACGCTATCTTCACTAACTTCGGCGGATGCACTTAGAATAACTGGATTAAAATCCTAATAGGTCAGAATTTTTGGCGGCTTACTTAATTCGGTTATAATAATAAACAAAGGCATAAAGCCAGTTAATAACATGCTTGAAACTCTCCCCTCTTCCTCTATAAATGTCTATAATACCTGGTTTCTTATGAGGAAAATAGATATCAAAGTTCCTTGATATATCTTTTAATATTTCAAACCATCTTTCTATATAATTTCTAATACTTCCAGACACAATTTTTCTTCTTATTCCCAGCTTGTTTAGTGTATCCCGATACCATGGACCTCCATCAACTATTACTGTAAGGGCATATAGCAGTATAAAGATAGTACTGTCTGCTATTCGTCGGAACTCATTTTGTGGCGTTTTTCAAAATCAGCAAGTGAGTTCTTTACCTCCTTGAGCTCGCGTCTTACCATGCCAAGCTCTACCTTGAGCATTTTGTTTATAGTGAACTCTATATATTTTTTCTCAAACTTGTTTCTAGATCATCCATTATACCTTTGACTTCTTCTTTGTTTCTGATTCCTGTTTTCCACAGAGCCTTCATAATGTCTGGAATATCCCACGCGATTACATTATTCTTTTCAGCAAAGCGTTTTGCCTTTTTATCATTGGTTATGAATGGATATTTTCGGGATATGCAGATCGAAATACATTGAAGTTCTCCTTTGCCAAAACTTGTTGAAGTTAAAAAAGAATGGTACTTTTCCTGTTCTTTAGCGTTCATTGATATTATTTCGACAAAGTCTATGATGCGGTCTACGAAATCGTATCCTGCTTGTTTTATATATATCAATTCTTCAAATACGCCGTTGGATGTCACGATTTTGTGTTTTGGGAATATTCCGATAAGAGTATGAGTCCATTAATTTTAGCAAGTGCCGAGACATCAGTATCGCATACGACACTCAACCTCTCCACTCCATGATTTCATCTACTTTTTTATTAATGTCGGTATCTGGTTTTATTATCCTTTTAACTCCTCTATCTAAAAGGACATGCTTGAAATCTTCAATGTTCATACCTGCGATCTCGGCCGCTCTTGCGAGTGAGACTTCATGGGCTTTGTAGAGTTCTATCGCTGATGCAAGTTTAAGGGCTGGTTTTGTGTCTAACAGCGTTCTGAATGCATCCTTTACGGCTTCGGATCTTGATGAATAGTACCCTGCCCTGATGAGCACTTCTATTTCTTTTTCGATTATAGCGGGAAAATTGAAGGCTGTTTCCATGAGTATAAATTTGTTTTGATTTTATAAATACTTTGGTTTATTGATATTTGGGTGTTGGACCGTAATTTATCCCTTAATCTTGGTGGCAATGCGCAGCCTGGCGGCGCCGCCAAAGAGCGTACAGATGTCAGTGATATAATTTATAAAACATGAACGCTAAATAGCACAAGATAAACATGCTGGATTTAATAAAAGTTGAAGAGGTTGACAATAAAGTGATAATCCCTAAAGAGGATTTTGAAAAAATTATCGCTGACGTGGACAGCCTCATCGAAACCGTAGAAATCCTTTCCGACAATGAATTATTAGAACAAATCAAGGAAAGTGAAACTGATATTAAAGAAGGCAAAGTGAAGGAAATAAAATCGAAAAAAGATATTGATGCGCTCTTTCTTTGATTTGTATGTACCGCGTAATTTATACAAATCTTTTTGCGAAGAAGATAAAGAAGTTTAAGAAAGATAAAGAGCTTGTTGCGGATTTAAAGAAGAAAATTGAAAAGCTGCTTTCCGATCCTTTTATTGGGAAGCCGTTGGAATATCCTCTGGCAAACTTCCGGTCTATTCGTATCAAGGGGAAGTATCGGTTGATTTATAAGCTGAATGAGAACGATAAGGAACTCGTTCTTGTGGCATTCGGGCATAGAAAGGACATATATCAGCTTATGGTTTTATTCTCTAAGAAGGGAGATATTTGACAATTCGAAGGCTGGCGGCGCCGTCAGCGAGTGGGCGGTTGTGTCAGCGTGGGTTTGCTGAAGAGGGCGGCGTGAAGTGATTAACCAAAGGGAGGTCGATTTCGGATGGCAGCAGGTAAGTTAGATTGTTAAATTTACCGAGGATGTTTCTGGAATAACTTTGTAGCTACAATGTCGCCCCATTTTTCACCTAACTGTCCCATTTTCGCGTTATAATTCTGTATAACTTTGTTATATTTATTTATTAGTTTAGTTAATAAATCAAATAGAGGCTCCAAGCTTGTAATTACAATTAATATAAGTACTAAAGCTATAATTATTGCATTATTATCGATAATAAAATCTAAAATAGGCTTATGTAACGAGATTAAAAAGTCCCATATAAATATAGCTAATCCTAAAGGAAACATAGCGTATCTGAATCCTTTACCAATTTCCTTTGCAATATCGTTTTTAAAATATGTCAAAAATCTAATTGATATAATTATAGTCATACTGACGCCGATTAATAATGCACTATTATTAGTAAACGGATCTGTTTTGTATAATAAAAACATTGAACTAATCGAAATTAAAAAATTGAAAATAAGTATATAGATAAAAGAGTAAAGAAAATTAATAAATTTTTGAATGGTATTTGAGTTGTTGTCGGGTATTATTTCCAAATCCAAATATTTTGAATACGATCCTTTTTCAATAATATCAAATATTCCCAACGAAACAGCAACAAGATAAACAATTACCCCGATCAGACCTATAATTAAGACGGAAACTTTAGCGAGCTGAGGATTAATTATAGTATAAAATCCCATTATTAAAAAGAAAGAACCAATAAATAACGTAGTTCTAAACGGTAAATTTATCATGCAACACCAAACAATGGAATATAGAAATATAATATTATTATATACAATATTTATTCGTTTCGATAATACCCTTCTAAAAATTCATTAGGAAACACTACCGTAGCTTCCTCACCAATATCTCCCTCGCCGCCCTCGCATCCGCCCGTCCCTTCGTCTTTTTCATCACAGCACCCACAAGCGAGTTGAGCGCCTTTTCCTTCCCTGCCTTGAAATCAGCCACAGCCTGAGGATTTTCCTTTATCGCCTCAAGCGCCGCTGTTTCCACGATATTGCCTTCGACTTTGAGAAGGCCTTTTTCTTTGACAATCTCATCGGGCAAGCCGCCTTTATCAAGTATCGTCCTTATTATATCCACTGCGCCGTCCTCTGTAATCTTCTTGCTCGACAGAAGTTCAAGCACTGATAGCATATCCTCTTTCCTGAAAGCATCGATGATCAGATCGCGGTAATTCAACTCGCCTTTTAGCACATCACATATCCAGACAGCCGCCATCTTAGGGTCTGCCCTTTTAGCAACCTCTTCATAAAATATCGCAAGCTTCAACTCCGATGTTAGAGCTTTTGCATGGTCATCCGTGATCCCATACTGTTCTACAAACCGCATCCTTCTAGCATCCGGCAGCTCAGGCAGCGTCCCCTTTATCGCAGGCGCCCATTCTACTATCTTAAGTGGCACAAGGTCTGGCTCTGGGAAATAGCGGTAATCGTGCGCCTCTTCCTTCGTCCTCATAGAAAGTGTGATCTCACGCGCCTCATCAAAATGGCGTGTCTCCTGTACGACAACGCCGCCGCGGCGCACAACGTTCTTTTGCCTCACGATCTCGTAAAGCAGAGCGCGCTCGGCGCCCTTGTGTGATGAAATATTTTTTATCTCAGCACGCTGGCCTCCCATTATGGAGATATTTGCATCCACCCTGAGTGCGCCCTCAAGATTGCCGTCAAACACATCGAGGTACTCAAGTATGTTGCGCAGCTTGTCAAGATACCGCCGTGCCTCCTTAGGGCTCCGAAGATCAGGTTCGCTCACGACCTCAAGCAGCGCCATGCCAGAGCGATTGTAATCAATGAGGGTGTACTTTGATTTGTCAATGGTTCCTTCGTGAACAAGCCTTCCGGGGTCCTCTTCCATGTGAGCCCGTGTTATCCTGACCTTATGCTCCCCATCCTCTCCCTCGATTGTGACGTAGCCACCGCTTGATATCGGAAAATCGTACTGTGTTATCTGGAAACCTTTCGGAAGGTCGGGATAATAGTAGTTCTTGCGGTAAAACTGCGTATGTTCTTCTATCCTGCAGTTCAGGGCGAGGCCGACTTTTATGGCTGCTTCCACTGCTTTTTTGTTTATTACAGGGAGAGCTCCCGGCAATCCGAGACATACAGGACAGACATGGGAATTCGGAGGATCGTTGTGATAACCGGTGCTGCATCCGCAGAATACCTTGGTCTTGAGTTTATTCAACTGCACATGAACCTCGAGTCCGATCATTACACCATCCGGATTCTCGTACATCTACAGACCCCCTGGCTCTTTAGTATGAAAATCTGTATTCTCTTCAAACGTGTAAGCCGTGCGCAAAATGGTGGCTTCATCAAAATGTTTCCCTATTATCTGCATCCCTATCGGCAGCCCTCCTGAGAACCCGCATGGTATGGAAATTGACGGAACACCTGCGAGATTTATCGGAACAGTATCGACATCCGCAAGATAGAGCGACAGCGGGTCATCGATCTTTTCACCAAGCCTGAACGCAGGGTAGGGCATCGTAGGCGCGATGAGGACATCCATATCCTTGAACACGCGTTCAAAATCCTGTTTTATTAGCGTTCTTATCTTCAGGGCTTTTAAGTAATATTTATCATGATATCCTGCCGAGAGGGCGTATGTACCCAATAATATCCTTCGTTTTACTTCTTCGCCAAAGCCTGCTGCCCTCACCTGCGAGAATGTGGTATGCCAGTCACTGTCTTCAGTACGAAGACCGTATCTCATGCCATCAAACCGCGCAAGGTTAGAGGAGGCCTCGCTCATTGCGATTATGTAATATGCCGCCAGGGCATACTTCGTATTGGGCATCTTTACCTCTTTCCAGCTTGCTCCGAGGGCTTCCAGTGTATGGATCGCTTCCCATACGGACTTTTCCACTTTCTCATCAGTCCCTTCCCCGAAATATTCTTCCGGAACCCCGATATTTAATCCCCTTACATTATTTTCAAGGGCAGATGAATAATTTGTTTCTGTCCTGACTGATGTGGAATCCCGCGGGTCATATCCTGCGATTACATCAAAAATTGCCGCAACATCCCGAACACTCGTGGCAAATGGTCCTATCTGCTCAAGAGAGTTGGCATATGAAATAAGCCCGTAACGTGATACTGCACCATATGTAGGCTTTAATCCCACCACGCCGCAGAACGAAGCAGGACAGCGGACAGAACCGCCCGTATCTGAACCCAGTGCAAGCGGCGCTTCTCCACCTGCTACAGCTGCCGCGCTCCCTCCTGATGAACCGCCGGGCACTCTTTCAGTATTCCAGGGGTTTCTTGTCGGGCCATAGAAACTCGTCTCTGTAGATGTACCCATTGCGAACTCGTCCATATTCGTCTTTCCAATTATCACTGCTCCGGCATCTTTCAACCGCTCGACAACGTGTGCATCATATGGTGGGACATAACCTGCCAGGATCTTTGAAGCGCAAGTGGTCGATATGCCTTTTGTGGAGATATTGTCCTTTATTGCAACCGGAATTCCGGATAAAAGCCCTTCATGCCCTTGTGAATCGATTTCCTTTGCCCTTGAGAGTGCGCTTTCCTTCGCTATTGTGATGAAGGCGTTCAATCTGTCTGATTCGATTTTCTCAATATACCCGGCAACTATTTCCTCAGAGGATCCGGCATGGATTTTCTCCCTCAGCTCATTGACCGTTGCCATTCACATCATCCTTGGTGCCTTGAAGAACCCATCCTGTTTCTTGGGGGCGTTTGAAAGCGCCTCTTCCTGGGACAGTGATTTTGCGGGTGAATCTTCCCTGAACACATTGCTCATCGGCAGTACATGATATGTTGGCTGGACACCTTCTGTATCCACTTTATCAAGCTCCCCGAAATAATCAAGAACAGAATTGAGCTTGGGCGTGTATTTATCCTTGTCATCCTCGCTTAATTCAATGCGCGCAAGCCAGCCTATGTGTTCAAGGTCTTTTCTGGAAATCATAATGCTCCCTGCAATCTGAATTAAACTTAATAAGCCTTACCCTTAGATATGTTAAACTAATTTCATGTATTTCTTCACATTAGATTGTTCATTCCCTTATGTTCCCCTGTCTAATAAAAGTCTTTTCATTGGCCCTCACTCAAGTCTTGCGTGTTTGATATTTCGGTTATGCTAAAAGAAGAGACAGGCGTTATTCTGACCTCGAATTGCCATTCTTTGAGAGTGGCTGTTACATAATAACAGTTTTAAGGCATTAGATATAGATTATATGTGAAAATGAACGATATCTCTCCTAACTCTTTTGTTGCCAGAGAACTGGCAGAAAAAATCAGCAGGTTCTTCACCATATATGATATACAGCAACGCGATGGTAATATTTTTTTCTTCGTAACGCCAAAAGAAACGATGGCTGAGGATGGTGCTGCCGCCGGGCATAACATAGAACCAAAGATGTTGTATCAGAAGTTGTGGGCGATCTTTGCTGAAAAAGGCTACCAGTTCTCTCTCAGGCATGATCTTGGAGAGAATGTCCTGATAGCGACCCCGTTCAAGCCTGTCCGTGAACGCCGGTGGATTAACGTTGCTCTGTTATTTGCAACTATTTTATCTACAATGGTCATGGGGGCTTATCTTTTTGGTGCTGATCCCATCAACAATCCATCCGATGTCCTGAAGGGTATCCCTTTTACAATCGCAATCATGACAGTGCTGGGTGCCCATGAAAGTGCGCATTACATAGTTGCGAAAAGACACGGCATGAATACTTCCCTGCCATATTTCATCCCTTTCCCGAGTATGATCGGGACGATGGGGGCAGTTATCAAGCATCGCGGGCCGATACCGGATCGAAAAGCATTGTTCGACGTGGGAATTTCAGGACCTCTCGTGGGTCTTTTCGTATCGATCATCGTTACAATAATTGGATTGCTCCTTCCACCCATTCCTATGGTCTCTGGCATGAATGGTATCCAGATAATTCTCTCCCCTCCCCCGCTGTTTGAACTTCTAACGCGTCTTATCTCACCTCCGGAAAATTCGATGTTGCACCCTGTTGCTTTTGCGGGCTGGGTGGGGATGCTCGTAACTGCCCTGAATCTCATCCCGGCAGGACAACTGGACGGAGGTCATGTTCTCCGTGCAATGCTGGGTAAAAAAGCCTCGTATGTGTCGGGCGCTTTGCCGTTTGTGCTACTCTTACTGGGAGTTTATCTTACTTACGTAAGGAATATAGATGGCTCGCTGTGGATATTCTGGGGAATGCTCCTGTTTTTCTTTGCTGGCATGGGCCATCCAAGGCCTCTTGATGACGATGTCCCGATCGGAAAAGCAAGGATGGCTCTGGGAATAGTTACATTTATTCTGGGGCTGCTCTGTGTTACACTGGTTCCTTTCCAGGTACAGTAGAAAGGATGAATAATCATAAGAGCGTTTAATTGTGCAACATGGGAAAAATCCACATACTTGATGAAGCAACAATAAATAAGATAGCAGCAGGGGAAGTTATTGAGCGCCCGGCATCTGTTGTCAAGGAGCTGATCGAGAACTCTATCGATGCCGGAGCATCCAGTATCAGGATCGATGTCATAAAAAGCGGAAAAAAGCTTATCCGGGTTTCAGACAACGGCTGCGGAATGAGCAGGGAGGATGCAAAGTTATCATTTATCAAGCATTCTACAAGTAAAATAACCGGGATCGATGACCTTGAATCCGTTATAACGATGGGGTTCAGGGGCGAGGCCCTGTCTTCGATCACTGCCGTTTCTAAGGTGGAGATCATTACAAAAACCAGGGATGAACTGTCAGGTACAAAGCTCATCATCCACGGCGGCAGGCTGGTGAGCATATCAGATACCGGCGCCCCTGACGGTACGACGGTCACGTCAGAGGAGCTATTTTACAATACCCCGGCAAGAAAAAAATATTTAAAATCCGACAGCACCGAGCTTGCGCATATAGTTGATGTTGTAACAAGAGCTGCGCTTGGCAACAGCAATATTTCTTTTACTTTGCTGCATAACGGAACGGAACTCCTGCGGACACCTGCATCTGATGATCTCATGGATATAGTTATCCACATTTACGGCCAGGAGATTGCCGGGGCGATGCTTCCAGTGAACTATGAATCAGGATTCGCAAGAATCACCGGGTTCGTGACAAAACCCCATGTTACAAGGAGCAGCGCTGATATCCAGTTTTTCTATATTAATGACAGGAACATAAATGGAAGGATATTTGGCTATGCAATAAGGGATGGCTACGGCACCCTGTTACAGAAGGGACGTTTTCCTGTTGCAGTTTTGAAAATTTATGTAGATACAAGACAGGTTGATGTCAATGTACACCCAACCAAGAACCAGGTCAGACTAAGCCACGAAAAGGAGATTTCCGATACTGTGGCTGAAGCTGTGAGGCGCGCACTCTCAAATGCGATTCTTATTCCTGACGTGAAACCCCCGGCACAGCTATCCCTGCAATACGAACAAGTTCCTGAAAAACCGGATTTATTAAAAGAGACAGGGGGAGTATTCAAGTTCCCTGCCAGGGATACAGAAAAGAGATTAAGGCGTACAGAGCGTTATTTTCCGGATGAAGAAAAAAACATAAAAAGCGAATTGCCGCAGGTAAAAGTTATCGGGCAGGTGGATAGCGTTTATATCATTGCAGAGACCCCTGACGGGCTAATGATAATAGACCAGCATGCAGCACATGAGAGAATCCTTTTTGAACAGGTCAGGGATTCAAGAAGTACAGATTCCCAGGAGCTTATCGTACCTGTAAATCTTAATCTTGATCCCAGAGAGCTAAGCATAATGAAGGAATCCATTCCCTATCTTGAGGAATTCGGTTTCAGGATATCCGAGTTCGGGCCATCCACTTTTGCCGTGACCTCAGTCCCGAACGTGCTGGGCAGGCTTGAAGATCCGCTTCTTGTACATGATATAATATCTGATATCCTTTCCGGAGGCAGGATAAAAGACGATACAGGTCTCTTTGAGCTTGTGACAAAAAGTATCGCGTGCAGGGGCGCCATAAAAGCAGGAGCCGATTGTTCCAGTGACCAGATGGAAAGTCTTGTCAGGCAGCTTTTCATGACAGGGAATCCCTATACATGCCCGCACGGCAGGCCCACGATGATATCGTTCAACAGGCAGGAGCTTGATAAGCTGTTTAAGAGAACCAACTAATCAAAACCTTTATACACAAAGCTTGCGAAACGATGGATTGTGATATATTATGGTGAAAATGCCTCCTGAGATAAAAGATATTGTAGCAAAGCAAAAACCTCTGCCCATAGCGACCGCAGATAAGAGCGGGAAGCCAAATGTGGTATTTGTTACCATGTGGAAGATCATCGATGATGAGACCATACTGTTCGTGGATAATTTCTTCAATAAGACAAAAAAGAACATCGAAGCAAATCCCAACATGGCTATAGTGGCGTATGACGGTGAAGCAAAGAAATCCTACCAGATAAAAGGAACCGTGGATATTGAAACAAAGGGAAACAGGTTCACAAGCGCCAAAGAGATGGCTGATACCAAGAAACTGCCGGGGAAAGCGGCTTTTATTTTCCATGTGAAGGAAATATACGATGCCACTTACGGGCCGCGCGCAGGGGAGAAGCTTCTATAGCGGGATATTTCTCTTTTTTTACTTAATTGTCCGGCAATAGATGCGGGATCGTTTACCATCCCGATTACTTGAAACATGAAACAGGTTCGCATCCTGAGAGAAAAGAGCGACTGCTTTCGATAATGGCTCATCTTAAAGAGACCGGGATGATAGAAAAGATTGTTTTGGCCGGGCCGAGGCCTGCTTTGCCTGAAGAGATCGGATATATCCATACCCCCGGCTATATCGAACGGGCCAGAAGGTATTCGGAACTGGAACTCCAGCTTGACCCCGATACCATCCTGGGCAGGGAATCATATAATGTTGCACTCCTTGCAGCGGGCGGCGCGATAACTGCTGTTGATTCAGTGCTCGATGGGCTTGATTGCTCATTCGCGCTTGTCAGGCCGCCTGGACACCACGCATTGCCAGATAGGGGTATGGGGTTCTGTATTTTCAACAATGTTGCCATAGCGGCGCGCCATGCCCAGAAAAAAGGGAAAAAGCGCGTATTGATAGTGGATTGGGACGTGCACCACGGCAACGGAACGCAGAATGCTTTTTATAATGACCCCTCGGTGCTGTATTTTTCAACGCATGAATACCCGCATTATCCGGGAACAGGGTGGATTGATGAGGTGGGCAGTAAAGAAGGGGAAGGTTTCAATATCAATGTGCCCCTGCCTGCCGGGACCGACGATTCGGGATTCGTTGCTGCGTTTGAAGAGATACTTGTTCCTGCGGCGTGTGAGTTTAAGCCCGAAATGATCCTGGTTTCTGCGGGTCAGGATGCATGTGCTGACGACGGCCTTGCGAGGATGAGAATGAGTCCGGATGGCTTTGCGGTGCTTGCTTCTATTGTAAAATCAATCGCCAGGGAAACCTGTGACGGGAAAGTTGTTGCCACGCTTGAAGGTGGTTATGACCTCGGACTGCTTGCACGTTCCGTTGCTGCTATACTGGAGGCTTTCATGGGGAAAGAACCTGTGAGGGATAAAACCATAAAACCCGGCCCGCGTACCAGGGATCGGCTTGAGGAGATAAAAAAAGTCCAGTCCCGGTACTGGCAGCTTTGATGGAAAAGTTAATACGTGAAAAGTTATTATGTAGGCATCCTCGAAGCCCGGTAGTGTAGCGGTCAATCATGCGAGGCTCTGGACCTTGCGACGTAGGTTCGAATCCTGCCCGGGCTATACTATTTTGGTAGGGAATCTATACGGATTATGCTATTGTCAATTCCTAATTATGAAAGCGGTTAAATCCATAGATATCGAATTCGCCGTTGCCCTTTGCCATGTGCGCTTGCAATCATCCAGTTTTGAAAAACTTGGTATCGGCGCCAGCGCTTGTGGAGTTTGTAATTTAGTCGTTGTGTATTCTGTGTTTACATTTAGGCGTAGCATTTCGACGTGATGTCTCTATTAGTATTAAGACCGGAGGCTTTAACTATTTTAGATAGTGCAATCCATAAAAAATCTTAAGTCATTTCTTTTCAAGCCATTTCATAATTTCTTTCATAACAGCGACATCAGTGCTATCATCAATTATTTTGGGCAAAACGAATTCCATTACAGCCTTATTATCTTCTATCGAGGGTAGGCCTTGTTGTGTGCGTTCAGCCTTCATCACGAGACTTGAAAAAACCTCTTCAGAGGCCATGGAAACTTGAGCATGTGTTTCCTTTTTGAACTCATGGAAAATACCTTTAGCTTTTTCAAAAAGATCTTTATATCTCTCGAAGAAAACATTATTCAAGGCATTATCCAATTTCTTTAAGAATTCAGTGTGCTTATCCAATTCATATTTTATAAACTCATAATGCCTTATATCAGATGGGGCTTCATGCACTGGATCACTTGTAATCAGGATTACTCTTTTCCCATAGGCATGAGCTAAACCGAGTTCGTAAAATACATTTGGATTTCTCCCAGAACAATCAGCAATTATTACTTCAGAGTTTTGAATATATTCATTAATTTTATCAACAAGTGGTATTGTTAAAACTTGAGCATCCGCTCGCTCACATTGAATGTTATGTTGTTCAAGATATTTTTGGAGATATAAGTAGAAGTAATGCAATTCAGGGAGAAAAGGCATAATGACGAAGCATATACGTTTTGTTTCACTCATTTCCAGACATCCCCGTGTTTTTGACTAACCGGATCGCCCAATTCCGAATTTTATAGCCCAACTCACTAAGATTTAGTGGATCATAGACAAGATATAAGTAGCCGACTATATCAGAAGGTACACGAGCTTCACCGCTCTGGACTATAGTCAAGTTCTCAAGTAATCGTAGATTGGAACCATAATGATACCCTCTTCAAATGCCGTAATCAGTTGCCGTTTTAATTCACTCTTATTTTCCC
>VEPN01000075.1 GCA_012026835.1 Candidatus Methanoperedens sp.
TGGGAAAATAAGAGTGAATTAAAACGGCAACTGATTACGGCATTTGAAGAGGGTATCATTATGGTTCCAATCTACGATTACTTGAGAACTTGACTATAAGTCTTTGAGTGGTCAGAATTGCTGTTAAGCGTCGAGTGGTCGGATAAAAGATAAATAATTATATAGTCCTACATCATAAATTATGATATATGGTGGATTTGAGAAAAGTATTTAAACGCCCTTTAAATTATTCTATTATTTCTTCAGTCATTCAAGTTATTACTGTAATAATATCTGTATCTACGAATGTTATTGGGTATTTTTGGGTGTTAGTTTTAATCGGAGTCACAGGGACTATTAACATAGTGGCAAATCTTAAAGAAAAGAGACAGGTCAAGAACCGTGACCATCTGATTGAAACTATTTTGGAATTAGCGGTTAAAAATATAGGGGCTAATGAATCTGGAAAATACCGAGCAGCTATAATGCTTCCAGATGTGGACAATAATTTTTTAACCATTAAGCACCAGTATAATATGGTGTTTCATAACGATAGACTAATCAAGATTAAGCCCGCTACGGGGTGCGCAGGAAAAGCATACAACGAAAAGAGACCTATAATTGGAGATATACGGACACATGGGCACGAATACTATGGACTGGATGCCGAACAAATAAAATTTGTATGGAAAGATATGAAAACTATAATTAGTAATCCGCTATTTGATTCAGCACACATGGAAAACCAGAACGTTATTGGCGTATTTAATATCGACACATCAAAAGAACTGGAACAATCTGGATTTCAAGATACAAAAGTTGGCGACACGATACGAGATTACTCTGCATTACTGTCTTTAATTTTAAGTGGAGAGTTTTGAGATATGAGAAAAGATATATTAAAATCAAAAGACGTGAACAAAAAAACAGAACGTGAGACAAAAAAGGCAGCTGAACAAAAATTACTCGACCGAGGATGGAAAAAGGTTGACGAGGGTTGTTATATAGACAAATCAAAACGAAATGATTTGTACGGTCATTTAATGGGAGATTATTGAGCATTATTGTTTTTCTGGTGCTCTGAGTTTACACAAGCGTTCTGTATGAGGGTAACCCACTTATTCTCTCCAACCACCTCTATTCCACATGCTTCGGCAGGGGTCTTGCCTTTCAAAGCTTCATGGGGTCTCATGAAATTATGGAAAATCTGATACCCTGGCAGGATAGGGGTATCTTTTTCTTTCAGTCCACGCATGACCTTTTCCCTATCCCTTATTTCTCCGTTTATCCTCTCCTGTTTGTTATTATTCATATTTCCATCAAGTTTTATAGCGTTGATGTGTCTTGATTGGGGCTTCTTGTTGCTGTAAAACTCTTGATTGAAGGCACTATGATATGCTGGTAATCCATCCGTTATGAAGGTATTTGGTCGCTTCCCTGCAATTTCCTTAGCCTGATGTAATAAACCCTGAGCATCATGTTTAAACTTCGTATCAGCGACTTCCTGAGCTATCCAATATCTTGTTTCATCGTCCATGAGAGCGAAAAGGTATTTCATATTACCACTGAATTTAACGAAAACTTCATCGGCTCGCCATGTGCTTCCCACATTTGGTTTTAGCTTATCTACGTATTGTTTCATAAGATCGGTATATTTCTGAATCCAATTATACATAGCAACATGCGATACTTTTACACCCAACAATTTCAGAGAATCAGCGACATTTCGCAGAGATTCACCACTAAAATACAACTGCATAGCCACTGTTATCGTCTTTGGGCTGGCTTTCATCTTTTCAAACCCAAGATTCAAGGTATAATGTTTTGAGCAATTATTACAGTGGAATAGTTGTACGTCCCCACACTTGTTATGCCTTAAACCGTATTTGATTACATTAGTCGAATGGCAGTAAACACAGGATGAAGCGCTAACAACAGGTTCTATCCTAACCTTTTCGACTTCTTTTCTTAATCCGAAGCTGATTTCACAAGCCCATATATGCTTACACTTAACTCCCCTTGTTCTATGGTCGGGGCAATTACATTTCCAGCTATTTCAGTGGATTTTACGTCATAAAGTTTCTCGCTTGATTGGGATTTTACCTTATACAATTTATCGTTAAGCCGTATAATCTGGCCTTGTTTTTCTACTATTGCTTTGCCTCTATCTTCTCTTGTACCTATGGTTTGCATATCATTATCTTTAGGGAACATTTGGTTATCCTCCTCTTTGCCATATAACCATATATCTGTATAACCTTATAAATCATTCCATATAACTGTATATACCGATAACTATATAGCCGTATAGCATTAATAATATGATAGTGATTTGAATGTCTAAAATGACTGTAGTAATAAACGATGATTTGGAAAAACGCTTTCGAGCGACGATATTTGAAGACAAAGGTATGAAACGTGGAAATATTCATGCGGCGATAGAAGAAGCCGTGGAGATGTGGATAAAAGAGAGAACTACTAAAAAAAGAGCGTCGTTAGAACAAAAGTAGCAAATAGATATATATAGTGCATATTACATACGTTAAGAATATTCATGATATATTACGTCACTGAGGTCTATGGTGATTTAAAACCTCTGAGGACGTGGTTTTCTAAAAATACAAAAGACTATAGGATAATATCGACGTTTGTCCGAGGGATATAAATGAAGAAAATAGAAAAAATGCCGATGGCGAGCTTCTCAGACCCTGGAAGGCAGAATCTAATCGATAGAAATGAAGTGGTTGTAAACGGGGAGATAGACTACAATATATTAGTAAGGAAGGTAGACGAATTGGGGGAGCGCCTGTTCAAAGAGGCACGTCTGCTCGAAAGGATGTAAGCAGATAGCAAGAAGGCGCAGACCAGCCCCCGAGGAATCTTGCAAAATAATTGCGATAGTATTGAAAACTGCAAATATCCTGGCGTAAAAAACCTCCTCGTGGGGTCAAATTATTTCGATGGCAATCTATCTGATTGTCAATGTGTTGTTAGGACATCTGTTTATAACGCGGAATGGGATTCCGAGCGCAAAGAGTATTTTGACCGTTGGGGTGAGGGTGTAATGATTGCAGCGGAGGTTTTTGAAAAACTTTTTAGCCTCGAAGAATTTAATCCACCTGAACTGGAGAAAATAGTAAAGTCGATTCCTAAAAAACATAGGGAAAAAGTAATCGAAGCAATTAAAGTTTATTCTGAAGTAAAAATACCACAATCGATAGTACGGATTTTAATATACTCAAAGGATAATTATAGTGGATATATTGATATTACACCGATGGGTGAAATAGGTGACGTTCATCTTAAGCCACCTTCGTGGATGAAATCACCATATTATTGGGTGACATGTAACAAACATTTCGTCCCTGAAAAAACACTACGACCAGAATCAAAAGAAACTATTGAGTGTGTTCCTTATTCACATGTTACCGATGGTGAAATAGGGGTCTGTGCCCAGCACTCTGTAAGATTAGCATTGATGAATTTATTACAAAGAGTGCCAACAGTTCCTGAACTGACATTCTGGGCAAATCGAAGAGCGTTGCATGGCGGATTTAATCGCTCTCAAATAGTGGGTTGGACTGCTGAAGAGATGACTGATGTTATGAGCGAAGCTATAAGAAGGGAAGGATTCACTGCTTTTAGATACAGTAATCCTAAGTGTCCTAAATGCAGAGAGGTGTTGCCAAATGTTATTTGCACGGCCTGCGGGAGTGAGACGCCTCTTTCCTTCTTAAGACCAACTAAAGAGAATATTTACGCTTATATTGAATCTGGAATTCCTGTACTTTTAGGCATTGAACGAGCTGGTGATTTGCCTTGGTGGGATGATAGTATTGAGGGGGGGCATGCATTAGTTGGAATTGGTCATACTCTATCTAATAAAGGAGAGGTTACTGGTTTCATTGTGCATGATGTGAGCACATACCCATATCAAGTCTTGCAAGAGCCTTTTGAAAATGGTAAGAGCCTTGAAGAGATTATTGTGGAGGCAATTGTTCCTGTTTATCGTGAAATTGTAATTAATTATCCATATGCAAAGGAGTTAGCATTAAAAATAATTAATGCTAATAAAATTCAGCAATACCGTCCCCAACTTGTAGATGCAAATAGAATTAAAAGGTGGCTTGCAGAAGGCGAGCAAAGAGGGCATTTTATAAATTATTCGATTGATGAGAAAGTTAGAGAGTGTTTTTCAAAAGCGTATATTAGCCGATATGCCTGGTTATTTGAAATTAAGCATGAATTAGGTGATGGAACAAGAGAGTATAGAGGTGACGTAATCATCAGTGCTGAAGAACCTAAGGTTTTAGGGTTAAATCTTCCTCTTGAAGGCAAATGTCTATATATTGATGAAACAAGTGGAGATAAAATTGCTGTGGATTATTAACTATAACTTTGTATATATTGTGCTATTTCTTTAAATCAGAATCGTATTCTTTTTAAACTGAATGCACTTATCCAGCAAAGCCCAACGACCACTCGACACTTAACAGTAATTCTGACCACTCAAAGACTTAAAAGAACCCCCTTCAAGAAATCTTTAACTACAATGAGAGTATGTTAGGCTTCAAGCGGCGGGAGGATATCCCGCAGGGATGTGGCCCTAAAGGGCTGAACCGTAAAACAATAGGTGACTACAATGAAATCAATGTACGCATACATCAGGGATGCATGGAAAAAACCTGACGAATCATACGTGGATGAACTCCAGTGGGAGAGGATGCAGGAATGGAGGCGGGAGCCCTCAGTGACAAAAGTCGAGCGCCCCACAAGGCTTGACAGGGCGCGGGCGCTGGGCTATAAAGCTAAACAGGGGATAATAGTCGCACGGATAAAAGTTAGGCGCGGAGCAAGGCGCAAATCACGCTGGCAGCGCGGAAGAAGAACCCATCACATGGGCGTGAACAAGATAACCCCGGGAAAGAGCATCCAGACCATCGCAGAAGAGCGCGTTGCACGCAAGTACCCGAATATGCAGGTATTGAATAGCTACTGGGTGGGCCAGGACGGGATACACAAATGGTACGAAACTATCCTGGTGGATACAAGCCATCCTGTAATTAGAAGTGATAAGAACCTCAAATGGATCTGCAATAATACCCAGAAAGGCCGTGTTTTCAGAGGAAAGACAAGCTCAGGAAGAAAGGGCAGGGGCCAGAGGCGAAAGGGTATGGGAACTGAAAAGACAAGACCGAGCCTCAGATCCCACCAGAACAAAGGCAAATGAGGATTTCAGGTAAACGATATTCCATGTATGATCCACGTGGAGTATCTAATATCTTAGATTACATTTTTTAATTGCTTTATACGGGGTTAATCAGGATCATGACGGGCAGGCCAATTTCCAAGCATATCCACCACATTTCATTAAGAGCTATAGTTGCAGCGACCGAAAGTCAAGAGAAAGTAAAGGCCGCCATGTCGCTTTTTCTTTTTGGCGGGGAGATAGAGACCATCACAACGGAAGGGCATTTCGGGAACCCGATAATTATCCTCCAGACACAGATCAAAGGGAAAAATTCCCTGAAGTTCATTGAGCTTTTGAAATCAAAGCTGTCAGGAGAAGAACTTGGCAGATTGAAAAATGAATGCAGCCAGAGAATTGATGATGACTGTTACTTTCATATCAGGCTCGATAAGCAGGCTGCTTATAAAGGCATAGTGCAACTTGCAATAACTACAGATACGATAGCTGTAGAGATAAAAATAAAGGCATACCCTGCCAAGCGTGAACTGGCTGTTGCAATCGCTGAGGATATTTTTTAACAAGCGGCTTTTATCCTTTTGATATTAATTTCAAGATTTTTATCAATTTAACCACCGAATATGCAGCCCTGGTTACTCCCATGCTCCTATCATCCGCATCAGTTCCAACAAGATATAGATTTTTTATCGGGGTCTTTGTATCCCCGATGAATCCATCTATTGATACCGCAGCCTTTTCCGGTGTTGTGACCTGGTAATGGGTCATATCTATATGCTTATCTATTCCAGGGTACACCCGTAAAATAGTTTCAAACGCATCACGTTTCTCAGACTCCACATTATTCTTTTCATCTATGGAAAACATGAATCCCACCAGTTTTTTGCCTGCGGGCGCAAAGTCCCTGTTGTAATTGCTTGTGGGCATTGCCCAGAAAGCTTTCTTCCTGTACCATACTTCTCCGCCGACATAGTTGAAGTCGTTGAATTCTCCATTAAGCCCGAGCCATATCGTCAAGGTCTTTGATTGCTTGATTTTTTCAAGTCCTGAGGCATAGTGTTCCGGTAACTCTTTAATGTATTTTGGTAAATCCCTGGCAAAAGCTGAATAAATAATCTTTTCTGAATAATAGGTATTACCTTTTGTAAGAACGCCTTTAGCAGTATCGTTTTCAGTGATAATTTCTTCCACAACGGTATTTGTTTTAATCTCTGCTGTAACGGGCAGTGAATATAATATCGCATTTACAATGGCTTTCAGGCCATCGCGCGGATAAAACTGGTTATAGCTCACCTTTTTATTGTTTAAAAGCCTGCTGACATATGATACTTTCTTAACATCCTCGTATTGATTTAAATATTGAATTTTTTTATCTGCGATTTCTTTCTGGATGCTCTCTTCAACAAAACCCCCGCCCACGAACATCCTGTGGACTGAGGTTTCCTTCATCGACCTTCCTGACAGGAAATAACAGAATGTATCTATGAAATCAGCGGTCTCTGCCGATAGGTTATCCCAGGGAAGGCATTGATGGACCGAGGTTTTTGTGAGATCAGTTCCGAACTGCCACAAGACCATCATTTTAGCAAGCGCCTGCGCTATCATAATCCTGTCTTTTCGCGGCAGTATATCCATTGTCAGGTAACCCCCAAGAGTAGTTGGCACATTCCTCAGGCCTTTCTCGGTACGTATGAAATAATCCCCGTAATCCATAAAGACAGGCATGTAATCAAAATATTTTTCCATCAGGTAAATTAGAGGCCCGCCCTTTCGCAACTGGGTTATGGCATGGGGACCTGTGTCAACCTGGTAACCTCCAACCATATAGCTGATGCAATTATTACCTACGATGTTGTTTTTTTCAAGAACGAGAACCTTTTCTCCTGCCTTTGATAACACGAGGGCGGACAATAACCCGCTTATGCCACCGCCTACAACGATCGAATCATATTCTTTCATAGATGCTTTCCTGAATCCAGGTATTTGCTCATCATACTAAAATCCCCGAAATGTATTTTATTATAATAGAGATATATTTCATGGTAACTGGCAGAGCAATAGGGAAATATGCGATAAAAAGGTAACGCAGGAACTTTCCTGCAAAAACGAAAACCGCAAATATCTGGAATTTAAGGCGCAGGATGCCGCCGGTGACAGTGAGCGCATCGCCTATCAGGGGAACCCAGGTAAATAATAATACCCACGAGCCATAGCGTGAGAAGTATTTCTCAGCTTTTTCAATATCCGTGGAGCCAATCCTGAGATATTTCTCAATATATCCCCTTCCTTTCAGGCCAATGTAATAACTGGTGCAGGCTCCAAGAAAATTGCCCACAGAAGCCACCATGACAACAGCAAGGACATTGAATTTCTCATAAACAAGAAGCATGACGATCCCTTCGCTGCCAAAGGGAAGTACCGTGGATGCAAGAAAGCTTGCCAGGAATAAGCCGATATAACCATAGTTCAGCAAGAAGTCCTGGAATGATTCGAACATAGCACCTTAATTACACTCTCTGTATAAAAATATAATGAATATTTGATTAACCTGGCCAATGAGTTGGGGCGTCTCTTCTTTATCATTAAACAGGAACTCAACAGGATTCTTGCCAAAAAAACCAGCATTTATGGATTCCCATCTGCCAAAAAGCCTGTAATGAGCTGCCTTTCTTTGTTATCGAAATCCGCCATCTCTATATCACAGAAACCCGTATCCTCAATCCTCGATGCCATGGCATTCACGAATACCGGAACATTAAATCTTAGAAAGGCTCAAGTTAAAGCTAAATAGTGAATTATCCTATATCATCATTCGGAGGAGTAATGTCTGAACCCCAAAGAAATAATTGCCTTATTGAATGAAGACTTTGTCAGGGAAATAGAAGCCACGATGGTATACGTAAGAAATTCTTTTCTCATGCCCATGTGTGACGCGAGCAGGGTTACAGAGGCGATAGGAGTTGATGAGATGAGGCACATGAACTGGCTTGCTGACCTGATAGTAAAAAGAGGCGGAAAACCCAGCATGGAGCATAGAGTGCTTGATTTCGGGGGAGATGAACTGAAGGGCCAGATGGAGATGCAGGTATCTCTTGAAACCGAGGCCGTGGAGAGGTATAAGAAACACATCGAATTGATAGGCGATGCAGATAAAGAAGCGGTGGGCGTGCTGAGACACATCCTGGACGAGGAGAAACGGCACAGGAAAGAGTTCAGGATGAGGCTTGAAAAGATGGGAAAGTGAACGAAAACATTTAAGCAAGAATAAGAATACTATGCAAATAACAGGGAGAAATAAAAATGGCAATTAAAAAATATGAAGGCATAGTGACAATTGAAATAGACGAAGACAAATGTAATGGAGATGGGGAATGTGTGAATGTATGCCCAACGAATGTTTTTGAGCTTCAGGAAGGTAAATCAAAAGCCATCAGGGTCGATGATTGTATCGAGTGCTGCGCTTGCGTGGATGCATGCCCAACAAAAGCCATCAAGCACCATTCCTGTTAGAAACCGACCATGAGCCTAAAAGCAAGTTTTTCCGGGAGCCTGGCAGCAAGAATATCATCAATTACTTTTTCAATATTATAACCAGTCCTCATGAGTTTTACTTTTCCAGAATCGGTGTCAAGAATGGCAAAAGCCGCATCAGGATTTCCATCCCTTGGCTGGCCGACCGAGCCGGGATTTACTATTATGCCCTCAGGATATTCTTTCATGAACTGGACGTGGGTATGACCCAGAACCAGTATATCGGCATCAGAAATAAATCCTGGAACAACATCTTCGGGATAAACATATTCATCAAAATCACGAGGGCTCCCGTGAACTATGACGATTTTTCTTCCAATGATCTCAAACGACGCAATATCGTTCAGTCTTGAAATATATTGGATATTCTCCTGCGATATCACATTTTTTGTCCATTCAAGTGCAGCCGCAGCATAGGGATTAAATCCTGAATATTCATTTTCAATCAGGGCTCTGTCATGGTTCCCAAGAATCGATATTATCCCATACTTTATAAATAATTCCACAGCTTCATTTGGGTAAGGATTATATCCGATAATATCGCCGACATGCAAAATTTTTTCCACGCCAATACCATCGAGGGCTGTTAGCACTGCCTTGAGGGCAACCACATTGGAATGGACATCTGCTATCAGGCCAATCAGCATATCAATAGATATACTATTGTTTCCCAAATAGTTGTTCTTGATGAAGAAAGTCAGGGCTTCTATCGGAACCCTCGGTGTTCTCGGGCTGGAACTCGTGCAAATGGATACACCACCAACTACTGCATATCTCCAGATTTTTACAGAAAAGCGCTGCAGTGCAAATTGCCTGTTCTGCGCGCAAGCCAGGGAATCGCAGGCAGACATCACATTTATAGCCCGCGGGGTGTACATACCTGCTGATCTTGAAAAAGTGGTTTTGCGGCTCAAAATAGCATTTGAACGTGGGTATCTGTCACGTGCCTGTATCCAGACCGCGCTGTATAATGGGTGGTGGGAGGATACGGTATATCTGATAAAAACAATCAGAAATGAGAGCCTGATACCAATTTCGCTTTCGGTATTCCCGCTTGATGATTGGCGTTATAAGGAATTAATAGGAATGGGGATTGAGGAGCTTGTTATCCCGCTTGATGCCTGTACACGGGAAATATTTGATAAGATAAAAGGAAAAAATGCCGGCGGGCCATACTCATGGGAAGGGCACATGGATGGGCTGATGAGGGCTTCCCGGATATTTAAAAAAGTCGGGACGCATCTCATGCTGGGACTCGGGGAGAACGATGAGGAAGCTGTAAGGATTATTGCCGGGTTGTGGGAGACTGCTGTGAACCCGGCGCTTTTTTATTACACATATGTCCCCGGAACCCAGTTAGCCCAAAAAGAAAATCAGGATTCGGTCAGGCATTACAGGACAGTACAACTTGCCAGGTACCTTATTGTAGAAGGTATGGCTGCATACCCGGGCATGAGTTTTTCAAATGGCGTCCTGTGCAATTTTGGAATCGGAAAAGAAATAGTTCTTGCGATAATCAATGAGGGTAGGGCCTTCCAGACGTCGGGATGCGCAGGATGCAATCGTCCGATGGCAAATGAAACTTATTCGAATATATTTAATTTCCCAAGAAAACTTGATAGTAAAGATATTGAAAAAATCAAGCATGACATGGGAATTTTTTGAGGCCAAAAATCCCTGTGAAATCTTCACCCGCAACTCTTATATACGAGTGGGTGGTAGTGAGGGAAGCCCGACAACTAAGTTGCCGGGACGTATGTGATGAACTTGTGTAACAGAGACCATACACGAGGGAACTCAATGACCAGAGGTTGTTTATACGATAAATCGTGTAATCCAACTAAAGTGAGGGTACATGGAAACCAGAAAAAAAATGGTTTGGTTTTCATGGTAAAATTCAACGAATCTGTGTGGTAAAATCATACACGAGGGAAAGAGATATATAGTACAAATTACATATGTGTCGTTTCCTGAGTGGTAAAACACAAAGGGATGTTGTGTTGCTAAGAAATGCAACGTTTCTTATCACCGCCTTATTCATGGTAAAATTTGGCGTCGGCCCAGATTATAGGAATACCTAAATGTGAAGGGCTGCTTTCCAACCATGATACATAAAATGGAGACAAGAACGGAGGTTCTCGTCTGACGTTGACGTGACAGTTCGGTTAATTCCAATCGATAGATGGGAATTAACAAGGAACTATTGTACCTTATATAATAGTTCCTCCTAAAATTCCGATAGTCAAAGCTTCGTATAACAAATACGTGGACTAATTTAAAACTTCAAACGTGTGCAGATATTCAACGAGATATCAAACAATTCTGGTTGATCCTGCCAGAGGTTACTGCTATCGGGGTCCGACTAAGCCATGCGAGTTGAGAGGGGTAAGCCCTCGGCATATTGCTCAGTAACACGCGGATAACCTGCCCTTGGGTCCGGGATAACCCCGGGAAACTGGGACTAATACCGGATAGACCAAAGATACTGGAATGTTCTCTGGTCCAAAACTCCGGTGCCCAAGGATGGGTCTGCGGCCTATCAGGTAGTAGTGGGTGTAACGTACCTACTAGCCTACGACGGGTAAGGGTTGTGAGAGCAAGATCCCTGAGATGGATTCTGAGACATGAATCCAGGCCCTACGGGGTGCAGCAGGCGCGAAAACTTTACACTGCGGGAAACCGCGATAAGGGGACCCCGAGTGCCAGCACCTAGTGCTGGCTGTCCCGCTGTTTAAAAAACAGTGGTTAGCAAGGGCCGGGCAAGACCGGTGCCAGCCGCCGCGGTAACACCGGCGGCCCGAGTGGTAGCCGTTATTATTGGGTTTAAAGGGTCCGTAGCCGGCTTATTAAGTCTCTTGGGAAATCTGGCGGCTTAATCGTCAGGCGTCCAAGAGATACTGGTAGGCTTGGGACCGGGAGAGGTGGGAGGTACTCCAGGGGTAGGGGTGAAATCTCGTAATCCTTGGGGGACCACCGATGGCGAAGGCATCCCACCAGAACGGGTCCGACGGTGAGGGACGAAAGCTGGGGGCACGAACCGGATTAGATACCCGGGTAGTCCCAGCTGTAAACGATGCTCGCTAGGTTTCAGGTGCGGTGCGACCGCATCTGGT
>VEPN01000076.1 GCA_012026835.1 Candidatus Methanoperedens sp.
GTGGTGGGGTAGGGAGGGAAATCTTCATAATATTAGAAACTTCGTATAATTTTCAATATACACACTTACTGGCTTGAAGTTTGAATCTTATAGATTAACCGTCCATCTCCTTTTTCTTGATTTAACAATCATGCTCCCTGCATTCCCTGAGCAGTTCCTCAAAAGTATAATGTTCGGGCATTACCCTGACCTTTACCCCGAACTCTGATAATGTATCGGAAGTGGGCTTGCCGATAGCTGCAACGGTCTTTTCGTTCATCATCCTGATAATTTTTTCCTTTATCCCCATTTCGTCAGCAACAGCCATGAAATTCCTGACCATCATGGAGCTTGTAAATGCAAATATGTCAATTTCACCTGCAAGCGCCTGTTCCATAAGCCTTCTATGTCTCTCGTCCCTTGGTGCTATTATCTGGTAAACCTGCGTCTCATGAACCACTGCCCCTTTGTCCAGAAGCCCCTTCACAAGTTCGGGCGCCCCGTGGCTGCTCCTTGCTATTTCGATAACTTTTCCTTCGATCCCTGTAAGGTAGTCAACCAGCCCCTGTGAACTGTATGATTTAGGTACAATATTTATCTTGATCCCGTTTTTTAGAAGAGCTTTTTCAGTCTTTGGGCCAATCGCAACAACGTCCGTTTTATTAAGCTGTTCAATGAACTCCGAAGTATCATCCAGTTTTAAAAGCGTGAACTCAATGCCATTGGCGCTTGTGAATATCACATAATCCACTTCCCCGCCCATGATCCGTTCCACGAATCCGGCGAAATTGGCATCTGTCTTATCCAGTACATCGATCATGGGTACGGCAATAACCTTGAATCCCTCTGACCTGGCAAGCTTGATGGACTCTTCAAGGTATCCTGCCGGTCTCATTATGGCAATGGATTTCATCATTATCCTTTAGAGAGCACCTTGTGGAGTTTGACGACATCCCCTATGACAGTTATTGCAGGCGCTTTGACTTTTCTCTGCCTGCACAGTCCTACTATATCTGCTAAAGTCCCGGTCGTAACGCGCTGGTCGGGGCGCGTGCCTCTTTCTATGATAGCCACCGGCGTATCTATGGATTTCCCATGTTTTAGCAGTTCTTTTACATTGCGCTCAAGCATGCTGACACCCATCAGGATGACAAGCGTCCCCTCAAACCTTGCAAGGAGTTCCCAGTCAAGGGCGGTTTCTTCTTTTGTCGGGTCCTCATGGCCTGTAATAAAAGTAACCATTGAAGCAAAGTCCCTGTGAGTAACGGGGATCCCGGCATATGCAGGGACTGCTATTGCTGAAGTAATTCCCGGAACCACCTCTACCTCGATGCCCTCTTCTGCAAGCGCCTGGGCTTCCTCTCCTCCGCGTCCGAAAAGGTAAGGGTCTCCGCCTTTTAAGCGCACTACGATCTTTCCTTCTTTTGCCCTCTTGACAAGCAATTCATTTATCTGCCATTGTGAAAGCTTGTGGTTCCCGGCGTATTTCCCAACATCTATTTTTTCTGCGGATTCAGGCAGCATTCCAAGAATTGCCTCACCTGGAAGCTGGTCAAACAGTATGACCTCTGCGCTTTCGATAAGCCTCTTGGCTTTTACTGTTAAAAGCTCAGGATCTCCGGGACCTGAACCTACAAGATATACTTTACCTTTTATACCGGATTGGATTTTCGGTTTAGCCATGTTTTCCTCTTTTTGCTGCGAACATTTTTACCGCCTCGTCAACGAGCGCTCCTCCGCCTCTTTGTTTCAACTCGTTCCCGATGCGTTCCGCTTCGTATTCATATCCGGCAGGATTTATAAATTCATCTATTTTCACATGGCGTTTACCGTCAGTTGACAGGACTTCTGTGCGCACATGGATCTTATCGCCCTCGGTTCGTGCAAAAGCTCCGATGGGTACGAGACAGCCCCCGCCCAGTATCCCGATAATGATACGCTCTATCCTTGTTTCGATACGCGTCTTTTCATCATCAAGCTGCCAAACCGCTCTTTCAGCATCAGAATCTTTTCTTGTTACTATCACCACTGTTCCCTGGTTTGCAGATGGCACAAAATCGTCAGGGTCCAGGCGCTCTCCTGGAATGTCCCATTTCATACGTTCAAGGCCTGCTTCTGCAAGGAGTATCCCGTCGTACTGCCCTTCCCTGAGTTTCCGAAGACGCGTATCGATATTCCCGCGCAGGTCTTTGATCGTGAGGTCAGGCCTGAACCGCAAAAGCTGGGCGCATCTGCGGAGGCTTGTTGTCCCGATAACTGCTCCTTCAGGCAGGTCTTTTAACTTTGTCCCGTCACGCGTGAGCAGGAAATCATATGGAGAGTCGCGCTTCATCACGGCAGCGATGGTAAGTTCTACAGGGCGCTCGGTGGGAACGTCCTTCATGCTGTGAACGCCAATATCGATTTCCCCCGCAAGCATCCTGTCATCAATCTCGCGCACAAAAGCCCCGACCCCGGTAATCTGGTAGAGGGGCCTGTCCGTGAATGTATCGCCGCTTGTCTTTATGATATTGAGTTCTGTCCTGACACCTTTTTCTGCAAGCAGGCTTGATACGAGGTTCGCCTGGGCAAGGGCAAGTTTACTGCCCCTTGTCCCTATGATGAACGGGCTTAATGACGCGTTTTTCATTTCAGGTTCCTTTGATATGCTTGAACCGTCTTATCTATATCGTCCTGTGAGTGAGCAAGTGATAAAAAATTGGTCTCATACTGTGAGGGAGGAAGGAAGATGCCGTCAGAAAGCATTTTCCTGAAGAATACGTTAAACTTTTCTTTATCGCATTTTAACGCATCCTGATAATTGTATGGCATATCCCCGAAGAACACCTTGAACATACTTGAGACGCCGCTGACGTTGTAATCCAGCCCAATGTCGCTTACTACATCAGAGAGCGCCCTCCGGATGGATTCACCCGCTTTGTTCACTTTTTCATGAACTTTTTCTTTCCTTAGGGTATTGATTACTGCAAGCCCGGCAGCCATCGATACAGGGCTGCCGTTAAACGTTCCTGCCTGGTACACCGGCCCTGCGGGTGAGATGTTCCCCATTATTTCACGTTTTCCTCCTATGACGCCTATGTGGAAGCCTCCTCCAAGGATTTTCCCAAGCGTGGTCATATCGGGTGTAACACCATAATACTCCTGCGCGCCTCCCATGGCAAGGCGGAAACCTGTGATGACCTCGTCAAATATAAGAACGATGTCATTTTCTTCTGTCACTGCACGGACATCTTTTAAGTAGCCTTTTTTTGGAAGTATGGGACCGATATTTCCAAGGACAGGTTCAATGATGACTGCTGCGACATCTTCCCTGTGGGTCTTGATCACTTCTGTCATCGCCTCTATATCGTTATATGGTACCTGCAATGTGTTCTTTGTGAAATCCGCAGGTACGCCTGCCGAATTGGGAGTTCCAAGAGTTGTTGCCCCGGAGCCTGCTTTCACAAGCGCGGCGTCATGTGCGCCGTGGAACCCTCCCTCTATCTTGATGAACTTGTTCTTCCCTGTGAAGCCCCTTGCAGCCCGAAGCGCCCCCATTGTGGCTTCTGTTCCTGTTGAGACAAACCGCACCATGTCAATGCTTGGGTAAAGCTTTATGATCTCCCTGGCAAGAGACACTTCAAGTTCAGATGGTGTCCCATAAAGCCAGCCATCCGCAAGCTGCCTGACAACAGCATCTTTTATCGCTGGATGGTTATGGCCTAAAAGAAGCGGGCCGTAACCCATGACATAATCGATATACTCATTGCCATCAATATCAGTTATCCTTGAACCGTTCGCGCGTTTCGTGTAGAAAGGATAGGGCTTTATGGCCCGGACAGGACTGCTTACGCCGCCAGGAAGAACTCTCTTTGCTTCATCGAATAATTTTTTTGATTTCTCGGTATTCATGGATTATCAAAATGAAAGGATGATTTAATATAATTTGTGATTTAGCGACACACAATGTTCAGAATAAAAACGAAAGTATAATATACATTGCACGATACGTATTAAGATAGATGGTGTTAAGGTATGAGAATCATAAGACTGGCAATTATACTCACTGTTCTGGCCGCAGTATTTACGACGGCAGCATATGCAGCGGAAGCAAATTTTTCAGCGTCCTCCCTGACAGCGAAAGATGTAGATTGTAAAAAATGCCATACGGATACCCCGCATGTGATACACGCCAACAAGCCTGTAGATTGTGTCCAATGCCACGGGGATAAACTCACTGTGGCAATACCGCAATGTACAAAATGCCACGATGGGCCGATCCATCAGGTACACGCAGGGAAAGTGGCCACCCAGACATGCTCATATTGCCATAAAGACATTCAGGGGATCCATAATGCCCTGACCAGTGATGCAGTATGTTCCCACTGCCACAAGGATTTGATCGAGGTGCACGGGCAGGATAATTCATGTACAAAATGCCACAAAACCCCGCCAAATATCGTTAAACCATTGAAATCACCTGAAATGACGCTTGTTTGCCAGAACTGCCATCCTGCAACCAGCGTGGCAACGATACACGGTGAAGCCACTGATAAGAAAGGGTGCTATAATTGTCACAAGGGAACATCCAAAGCCCAGGGTAGCGAAGTACCACACATCATCCACGCTACAAAAGTAGAGTGTAAGGGATGCCATGAAGAGAATGGAAAGGTTGTCGTGCCGCAATGCACACGGTGCCATGATATCGATGCACTTCACGCATTTAACAAGATAGGGAGATTGAATTCACAAAGCGGATTACAGTGCTCGATATGCCATCCGGAGATATCCCAGGGATCGAGCCCGCAGGCCGCACGGCCCACACAGGCCACACAGGCGCCTGCTGAAACAATCAAAGCCGAATCCACACCCGGGGAGACAGGCGGAGCAAAAATCCCGGGATTTGAAGCTGCGCTTACAATAGGAGTATTGATTGCAGGATACATGGCCAGAAGACGGATGAAATGATCATCCTGTCTTTTTATTTTTTGGAATAATAATCTTAAAATCCAATAGTACCGTGAATTTCATATCTTAACTTTTTTACGTAATTATTAAGACTTTCAATATCTTTGATCCTTTTTTTCACAAGTGATCCTATCCTTGACCGTATATCCGTGTTGGGCATAATCCCATAAAAAAGAAGATGCTGTATAATTTTGTGCGCCATGATACCGCCTTTTTTATCCCAGTCAGTTAACAGGACTATTTTTTTTCCGCTTTTAGATAAAACTTCTGTAAATTCAAGCAGGGGTTGCTGTGAAGCAAGTTTTATCTCACCGCTTATTCCAAGATGCCTGAGGGAGTCCATATCTTTTTTCCCCTCAACTACAATGATTGCCTCATCTTCAGCCAGCGCCCGGAGTTCTAAAAGTATCTCTTCGATCCTTTCCAGGCGTTCTATGTCTTCGAGTGTTCGGGTGTTCATTTCCGGGTTAAAGCATTCAGGATATCAGGAGCATTCATTCCTGCGATCTTAACAGACTTCTTGCTATTTGTTGAACCTGTTATTATCTGGATGTGTCTGGAATTGACCTTGAGTATACTGGCTAAAAACAAAATAAGCTCTGCATTGGCTTTTCCCTTTTCAGCCCTTGCGGACAGCCTTATCTCGATACGCTTTCGCCAGGGATTATACCCATGCACAGCGGTCTCTTTTGCGCCGGGTGATATCTCAAGGTCCAGGATAACCCCATCTTTGGCCTGCCTGACCGCATCTTTCATAACTGAATAAAAGGGGTTGGTAATATTTAATCATATTGTTTGTTACCATACGAATTCGCAGAGCAGTATAAATGTATATAAGCATGTAGATAAATTAAGAGTATCATGTGTTTCGGGGATGACCCTGTAGCAAGAACCTTGCCTTATTTAATACCCGGAATAGTCTTTTTAATATTAACTTTGTTATTGTACATCCCGAATCTTGTAAAAGGCTGGAATCCAAGATATGTAAAATTTTCAAAAATCGTGTTGCTGCTTATTTCAGTGGTATTGTTATCTTCAGCAGTTGTCCAATATACTCTCAGATACCATAGGCTATGTATATGAAATGTTGTTCTTTAATTCTTTCTCCAGATTATCCAACAGACTAATATGCAAATACAACTATACAATATCATATAAACTATGATCCGCCTTGGCAAGATCGCTTTCTCAAACTGTGATTTCCCTTACTATGCTTTAGAGAATAGGAAAATCGAAGCTCATGACATAAGTATCACCGAAGCCCACCCGGTCGGGCTTGCACACCTTCTTTTTAACGGCGAACTTGATATAAGCCCCATTTCTTCTATCATGTATGCAAAACGGGATGACCTTCTCATATTGCCGGGACTTTCCATAACGTCGAATGACTTTACAAAAAGTGTATTGATATGCTCTAACGGCACTTTTAGTCTCTCAGATTTTGAGGGAAAGACGCTATGCATACCTGAGACCACTGCAAGTTCGGCTACCCTTATCAGGATCATATTCCGGCTCTACGGGATTAATGTTAACATAAAAAATTGTGCGGGAACAGATATCGGGCAAATGCTAACTAAAGGTGATGCTGCTCTCCTGATCGGGGACAGCGCTATTTCAGCTATCGGGAAATACCGCATCATTGCAGACCTTGGCAATGAATGGAAAAAACTTACAGGCAAAAAAATGGTCTATGCATTATGGGCAGTCAGGGAGGATTTTGCACAGCAGCATCCCGATAAAGTTAGATACGTGCTGGATACGCTTCTTCGTTCAAAGGATTATGCTTACAAAAACGTTAATGAAGTGGCCAACTATATCGGCAGGAGGAAAAAAATAGACTGCGGTTTCATGCGGGAGTATCTCCATACATTGAATTATGATTTTGATGAACAGAGCCTTGAAAGCCTTGAACTGTACTTTAAATACGCAAAAGAATGCGGGATTGCAGGGGATGTTAAACTCAGGTTTTTCGAATAAGGTATTTTGAGATGAGACGATGACAATGATTAAATTCCTGCTGCTATGTTTGATTCTGTTAATTGTAGCCGTATCGGGCTGTACAGAAGAATCCAAAACCTCGCCGAATGCCACGATAAACCAGACTACTGCTATTGTAACGATTACCCCTGCTGCTTTTCCGGTTCTCAAACCCTCAACAGTCTATGTTGATATATTGGGTTCGAAGTTTATTCCCCCTGAGTTGAATGTGGTCAGCGGTACAACTGTGGAATGGAAGAATAGCGATAGTGCGGTGTATGTTCTTAAAGTGGATAATATAAGCTCTCCAAATCTCTCAAAAAGGGATACGTGGAATTTCACCTTTAACAGGATAGGAACTTTTTATTATAATTGCACCCTCCATCCTGCAATGCCCGGAGGCAAGATAATTGTCGAATCTGGCATGTATGAAAAGTGATAAAAGAGATAAATATAATATTGTGTAAGATATAATAGATAGCGTAATTAACCGAAGGAAAAAGAGGGATTATATGACACTTGATTCAAAGATTTCTGAACTTGCAAAGGCTGCAAAGCCCACAATAGCCGTAATAGGCCTCGGTGGGGCTGGCTGTAATATTGTTACGTGGATAGCGCAAAAGGAGATAGGCGGAAGTAAAATAATTGCGGCAGATACCGATGCGACTCACCTGTTAGGTACAAAAGCCGATGTGAAGATACTGCTGGGTGAGCGGGCATATAAAGGCCAGGGATGCGGGGGCTTCGCCGAACGTGGATCTGAAGCTGCAAGGGAAAGTCTCAGTGAAATAATACAGGAACTTTCAGGTTCAAACCTTGTTTTTATAATAGCAGGTCTGGGAGGCGGTTCAGGAACAGGCTCGGCCCCGGTCGTTGCCGAGGCGGTACACGAGACAGGCGCACTGACAATAGCGTGCGTGACACTGCCTTTCCATTCCGAAGCTGTGAGACGCAAAAAAGCAATCTCAGGGATAAAGGCCCTTGCTGCCAATTGTGATTCTGTGGTAGTTATTGACAATTCAAAACTGAGGGTCACTGCGGGCGATCTCCCGCTTAAGGAAGGCTTTGGTGTCGTGAACGAGCTTGTGGGTGTTTTTATTAAGAATTTAACCGAGACGATAACAGAGGCAAGCCTTGTGAACCTTGACTTTTCTGATTTCAGGACAGTTGTTCACAGGGGCGGCATATCTGCAATAGGGATAGGTGAAAGCGAGGGAGGGAACCGCATTGAGAATGCAGTTGAACAGGCGCTTTCCACGCCTCTCCTTGATGTTACTGACATAAGTGCGGCCTACGGCGTCCTGATCCATATCGCAGGTGGTGAGGACATGACCCTTGGTGAGGTCACGCAGGCAGGCGAGATAATGCTTGAGAAAGCGCCAAACACAGGCCGTATCGTATGGGGCGCAAAGGTGGATGGGTCCCTTGCAGGCCGTGTAAGGGTGACGGCGGTGCTCACGGGTGTATCGGACCCGAAAAACCTTAAGTGAGGTCTATATGGGATTGTTCAATAAAATTGGAAAAGCACTTGATATTCTATTAACCGAAGAAAATGCGAATTATACTAAAGGTGTGGAATTTGAAAAATATGTTGTTGATCTCATAAACAAATCCACTTATTTTTCAATAGTTGATTGGACAAGAGACCTGTCGGATAAGCATAGTGGAGTAGAAGTAGAGTCGGATCATGGCCCGGATTTGATTGTTAGGCACAAGATCACTAATGATAAAATTGCAATTGAATGTAAATTCAGGTCAAACTTGTATGGGGACAAACTTGCATGGACTGTTCCAGATAAACTTGAAGAGTATAACCATTATTCAAGAGAGAATAAAATACCTATGTTCGTAGTGATTGGATTGGGTGGACAACCTACCTCGCCTGGTAGAATGTTTTGCATTCCACTATGGGAAGCTAAATATCCAGAATTATATCCTTCAGTCTTCGAGAGATATGAAAGATCGCCTGACAAGTCATTCTTCTGGAAAGATAATATCTTAAGATGACTTAATATAATGGTTCATACATTTCCATTAATGATTTTTTTGAAGTTGCCGCCCATAACTATCAAGCATTCCAAGATGAAATATTGGATATTATGTTCCTGACACTAAAAGAACCCATAGATAACCTGTGCGATTATACGTTTAATTTCGCATGGCAGAACAACAAGCAGAGACCGGGCGGCGTAATACCATCACAGGAAGGCACAGTTTATACTTACGAAGACCTTGTGAATGAACTGAGAGCTGGCAAGGAGGTTCACATCGAAGGCAATGCAGGTAAAAGGCTGGGCTACAGTATGGGTGTAGACCTTGCTCATTTCAGCGGAAAGGGCACATCCGAAAATGCAGGGAGGCTCTTTATTGATGGCAGCGTTTCATCTGAGATGGGAATGGGGATGGTTTCGGGTACGATATATGTTAAAGGCAGTATAGAAGAACCTATCGGGAACGTTGTCGAGGTGGTCTCGGATGAACAGGGATATCGGAAATTCCGGTCAATAACAGACATCCTGTGCAAAGGGCATGGGAAAGATATGCTTATTAAGAACAATTATGATGAGAAGAAAAAGCATCTGGTCCTTGACGACGGAGTGCTTAGGGGAACAGTTGCGGCGCGCTGCGATTGCGATGCCCTCGTTACGATAGAAGGCGACGTTTACAATGGCACAGGTCTTTTAATGAAGAAAGGCACTATCCACGTAATCGGAAACGCAGGTATGAACACCGGCGCGCACCTTGACGGCGGAGTTGTGATCGTGGAGGGTGAGGCAGGTGAGTTTGCAGGCGCGTATATGAAAAAAGGAGTGCTTTTTTTAAAGGAGGCAAAGGGATTTGTTGGAGCAGGCATGAAAGACGGTGTCATCTTTGCGAAGAAAAAGATAAAGACTGCGCCGCCCGTGGAGGAGCTTGCGATGGCGCAGGATGATGCCAGATTGATCATGAGATACCTGAGCCCGGGGCACGTCGAGGCAATGAGCTATCACAAATACGGGATAATAAAAGAGAGGCTTGTAAGGATGAGGGACGGGTCGGTGGTGGTGAGAAAAATTGAAGAATGAATATATAAGTAAGGGTTTCACACATAAGGCCATACATAATATTTGATGTGTATGATGAGTAAAAATATGTATGGATATAAAGATTACAAAGAACTTCTCACAAACTTCAAGCAACTACTTTCGGAAAGATTTGGAGACAACCTCATCTCTCTCATCCTCTACGGTTCTGTTGCTAGAAGCACGGCAGGAAAGGAAAGCGATATCGACCTGCTCATCATTCTTAAAGATGCCACTGGTGTTTATTATAAACGTCTGGAACCTGTAATAGAGATTGACTAAAACTGCGGGAGAGTGCCTTTGAGACTACCGGCGCGGCGCCTATAATTAGTTGCATTATATTATCCGTTGAAGAAGCAATGGAAAATCGCAATATTTTTCTGGATATGATTGATGCCTCAGTAATTTTATATGATAAAGCCGGCTTTTTCAAAAACAGGCTAAAACAACTTAAGAAAAGACTTTTGCAGCTTGGGTCAAAAAAAGTCGTACTTGAAGATAAAACATGGTACTGGAGCCTGAAGCCCGACATCACGCCAGGGGAAGTCATTGAGTTATGACCACAAACAAGGAACAGGGCGAGAAACTGTTAAAAGAGGCACAATGGATATTTGAAAGAGATCTCAAGATTGAAAAAGATTCCCTCAAAGAGATTGAAAGGATTTCCAGATGGCTTTCCGAGGCAAGAGCGCCTTCATTCTATGGAGAGAGGGACTTTACACCGGAAGATGCAAAGAAAGCTTTTGAAGATGCCGCCTTCGTGCTAAGGCAACTCCCGTCAATAAGTTGACACCTATAAATAAATAGTTCATGTTGATATAGTATGCTAAAAGTCAGTTTACGGAGCCAATATCAGCAGAT
>VEPN01000077.1 GCA_012026835.1 Candidatus Methanoperedens sp.
AGGTCCAAGGAAATCCATCTCCGATTATTCGCAGTAATAGAGATGGATTTCTAAAAATAAAAACCTGTTACTTTTAGATCGATTGTGTGAACATCAGTACCTATCGCCTTTTAGGAGCATGAAAAGAGTGTGGATGCAGTCACTAGGGTATACCCCGGACAAATGTTCCGAGGCCTGTAGCTATCGTTTTCTTTATTTATCTCTATTATATTCATACTTATCCTGCTCACGAATATACTTTTTCCACAACATCCCATCCCTGCCCCATGGAAACAGCCAGGCGCCCAGAGATGATTCTCCACACAGGTCTTACAAATTATACCCTCGCATATCATCGCCACATCCCAACCTGTATCCTGCCCCTGTATTTCGGGGCGAACACCATATGACCCGTCAGCAGCGACATTGTATGCCTGTCGTGACGTAGTCTTTCCTGTTCATATTACCACCATTTCTTTCACAGGTTCCCCTGCCCGGGAATATAGAGTTAGCAAAAAACATATAACAAAGGTTACACAAATGTAACCGGAAAATGAAAGTCTACGAGCTATTTGCGGAACTGTCTTCAGAAAACAGGCTTGCTATACTCCAACTCCTAGATAAAAATCCGGTGACGTTTACCAGTCTGATAAAAGAAACTGACATGAACTCGGCAGAGGCATCAAGACAACTATCAAGATTAACAGAAAGCCAGTTAATCGAGAAAAAAGGGGACGGAAAATATTATAATACACTATTCGGAAAACTGGTTATTTCCAGCATATCAGATCTGAACTTCATATCTGAGAAATCAGGATACTTCCTGAATCATGACACTGCACAGATCCCGCCCGATCTCCTGAGACAAATAGACGCCCTTTCTACAGGAGAGATAATAACAGGTGTCTATAATATTTTAAATACCCATGAAAAATTGGGCGATGGTATAAAGAGCTACATGTGGTACATGTCTGATGATTTTCCCAGGCACCATTTGCCCAATATTGAACGGAAATTGGAAGAAGGACTGGAGATAAGAGTAATACTTCCAAAAGACATGTGCTCTACTTCGCCACTTAACGAAAAAAGCAGGAAAAAGATAGAGATCAAAGTAATGGATAATATCAAAATATCAGTAATCGTTAGCGATAAGTTTTCTATACTTGAATTACCCGGACAGGATGGAAAGATTGATCAAAATACTGCCATCTTCGGCTATGACGACCGATTCAGGGAGTGGTGTAAAAAGCTCTTCCAGTACTACTGGGAAGTAAAATGTCATCCTTGTACTTGATATAGTAGAAGGGCATGGAAAAAAGGGCAAGGCTGTCTTTTAAATGGACTGGGAATGGATATGTTTAATTCTCTGTCGGATTCAGGGGAATGAAGGGGAGTGTAACATAATTTGCTGAAACAAAGACATGAGAAGCCTTATTTTTTTAAAGGTTTTGAATTACCGGAAAACCCCCTTCCAGTGCGGAGGCTGTGATTTCCAGAAACCGCCGGGGAAGAAGAAATTATATACCATCCCTTCCCATAAGATAAATTAATTCCAGATAATACCAGGAGATGATAAGTTGCTAGGTTTTTCCGAGTTATTCTTGATTTTGTTTGTTCTTCCTTTTTTGTTGATAGGGCTTGGGGCGCTTATTCTCTGGCTTTGGATGCTGATAGATTGCCTGAAAAGGCCGGATGATAAATTCGCATACGGCGGAACTAATGCCAAGCTGATATGGGTTCTTGTGATAATTTTCCTTGGGCTTATAGGGGCGCTGGTGTACTATTTCTTGATCAAGAGGGAAGTTAAATTATAAGAGCTTGCAGCGGGAAATCCAGGAAAAATCAGACTTGTTTCTTGCCTATATAGTACAACCGGTTGAAATCTACTTTTATTCTCCCGCTTTTCGATTGTTTCCTGATTTCTTCCTTCACGAAGTTATTAAAAGCTGAGATATAATCATCGCCAACCGCAATGTCATAATATTTCTTTCCGGTATACCCGTTTGCCGCTCCTGAAAGATATATATTGAATGCTTCTTCAATAGAATAGTCGGTTTGTTCGTACTCAATTTCCAGGAAAATAGTTATAAACCCATGTTTTTCAAAAAAGAGCCTGTAATCATTCTTAGCAGGAAGATGGAACCAGGGATTTTTCCAGTGGGAAAATACAGGTTCTATTTCTTTATATGCTGCGACCCTGGAAATAATCCTGTCTAAAAATGGGGTCCAGTTAGAGGTTGCAGGGCATGCAAGACCCAGTTTTCCGGATTTCTTAAGTGAATCGAAGATATTTTTTATCGCAATATCCGGCTCACTGAACCACTGCAACGCAGAGTTGCAGAAAGCAATATCGAATTCATCGCTGTAATCCAGATTCTCAACTGCAACATGCCTGAAATCTATCTCCGGGTACATTGCTTTAGCCTGTTTGACCATCCCCTCTGAAGTATCGACGCCTGTCACTCTTCCCCGGGTAATTTTCCTGAGCAGGTTTGTAATATGCCCCGGGCCGCAGGCAATATCAATAACATCATCGTTACCGCTTATTTTTAAGAGCTCAATTAATTTTAACGCTGCTTTTTGCTGTACCAGTGATTTCTCTTTATATTTATCAGATATAGTATCAAAGGTGTTCATTTCTCTCCTTCATTTTTATATGCTGGTTTTTTTGCAATCAACGTAACAAGACCATTTTTTACATCAAAGAACTCAATATCAAATCCCACCTCTTTAGTGTATTGCTTTATTGTTTCCTGCGGGATTTTAATTTTATTCCACCTTCACCAAGAATCCGTAACTTACATTGCCCTCCTCTTTCCAGGCGGGTAATACCCTGATGACATAAAGCCCAGGCTCAAGTGCCAGGTTTACATCCTGTTCGCTCTCAAGAGGAAGCGTTAACTCCTTTCCGACTCCCGGTTGCCATACAAGCTGGCCTTCAGAGCGCAATTCAAGTGAATCACTTTCAGTGACCCGGATGACCTGTAGCCCTAACTGCTGCGGAGGCGTTTTTATGGGCAGGCTGAGATGTGCTGCGACCTGCCGGCTTGCATTCAATGGCTCCTCTGGCGTCGGGATGCCTGAATAATCGGCGCAGGCATATCTGAAAAAAGCTTCATTCCAGCAATAAGTGCCTATCCCTGAAATTTGTTCCTTCCCGCCAATCGTAAGGATCGCTGGAGGCGGTATTATCGTATCCTCCTGCGATGGCCGGTTTAATTGTAAATTTATGACAGTAATTATCAGGGTTATGACTACAAGCCAGAAAATCGCATATTTGGTTCTATTGTTCATATTTTAAGAGCCTCTTCTTTATTGCTGCCACTGCCAGTGCCGAATCCTTATTCTCCCAGGCGTGTCTCACCTGCTTATTGTCCAGCAGTGAAAATATTTTTATCAACCGTTCATCCACCAATTTAAGCTTATGGTTAATATCCGGTCTCATGACTGGAGGTTCGGGCTTCCTTTCTGCTTTTTCTGCATGTAGCGTGCGCGAGATATCCGGCCTGTCCCTGTCATCTGTGGTCAGGCTGGCTATAGCTTTTTTCCAGTCCCCTGCCCAGGGTGTATCGGCAACTGATGTGTGTTTTACTGCCCTCCTCCTTACACCAATGGCGCTGACGTGGCATGCTCTTTCGCACGCGCCGCAGTATGTGCAGAAATCCCGCACAATATCTATTTTCTTATCTTTCGGTATTATCCATGCTTTCGAGGGACATACATTGAAACAGCCGTGGCATCCCACGGGATCGCATCCTTTGAGTTTTGCATCTATCAGTTCGATCTCACCTTCAAAAGGTTTGGTCACCTCTGCAGCGTCATAGGGACATACTGCTTCGCACCAGCCGCACCTTGTACATTTATCACTATCCACCTTTATAGTCCCTGAAATCTTCGGTGCGAGCCTTTTGACCTCCTCCAGGTCAAAATCGCCTATCACTTTTATAGCATCCTCAGGGCAGAAAGGGACACAAATGCCGCAGTAATCGCATTTTGCCCTGTCAACGAGCAGGTTATCAAAAGGCATAAGATCATCAGCAGCAGCCTTTTTCTCCACAAGCACAAATGCAGGGCACAGTTCCGCGCATGCGCCGCATAAGGTGCACTTCTCCATATCAACGGTTATCTCCCCGCTCTTGCCGGCTTTGAACGGTGCTACCGTTTCCTTTTTCCGGAACGTGAATTCCATGCTGATAGCTTCTTCAGGGCATGATTTTTTGCATATCAGGCAGGGCAGGCATTTGTCATTGAAAACCACGCTGCTCTCAAGGTGCGGGAATTCTGTTAATTCAAGTATGTTCTTATCGTTAAGGATCATGCGAAAGGCCTTTACCGGGCAGAAAGATGCACACATGCCGCAGAAAGAACACCTGGTATGGTCAACGATAACGGGCGGCGCGTCAAGTCCCGTGGCTATTTCGATTAACGGCCCGGCCTCTATAGCTTTTTTCGGGCAGAGCGCAATGCATATGCCGCAGCCATTGCAGCGCTTGTAATCATAATCAAGGACTTTCCTTGATTTCCCGGTCGTCTGGGTGAAGATGAAATGCGAATCCCTGACATCGCTGTCCACCTTTATTTCAAGCGTTTCTTCGTCTGTCATTCTTTAAGCTCACTGCCTATCGGGCCTATCTCTTTCAACTGCTTCACAAAATCCCTGACTGCGCGGGAGAATTTCTCGCCTTCACTTGCCGCTATCCACTCAATACGAAGCCGCCGCTCATCAAAACCAAGGCCAACAAGCAATTTCCCGAGCACATCCATCCTCTGCAGGGCGCAATAATTGCCTATGGTATAGTGGCACTCTCCCAGCCTGCATCCTGCTACAAGCACGCCGTCTGCCCCGCGCCGCAGGGCTTCGATGATAAAAGAAGGATTCACCCTGCCAGTACAAAGCACCCTTATGTTCCTCAAGTTCGTCGGGTACTGGAGCCTCAGGGAACCTGCAAGGTCAGCGGCCGCGTAACTGCACCAGTGGCACAGGAACCCGATAACAAGCGGATATTCACTTGCCTTTTGCGTGGCCACTTTTATCTGTGCCATAATCTGTTCGTCTGTGAAGTTACGAAGCTGGATTGCGCCGTTGGGACATGCCGCACTGCAAGCGCCGCACCCCTGGCATTCAACCTCATCAACAAGTGCTTTTTTATCTGTTATTTTAATCCTTCCGAATTTGCAGATGCCTTCACATATCCGGCAGCCGTCACACAATTCAGGAAGTACATAAGCGCTCATGGGTTCAATATCGAGTTTTCCCCTGTGCAGCAGGCTTTCAGCTTTTGCAGCAGCCGCGCTTCCCTGTTCGATGGAAACCTGAATTTCCTTGGGGCCTCCGGCACATCCTGCAATAAACACGCCTTTCGTATGGGTCTCTACAGGCCGCATCTTGGGATGTGCGCTCTGGAAAAAGCGGTCAGGGCGGGTAGAGAGGTTAAGCATCCTCCCCAGCGTCTCAGCGTCCTTATTTGCTTCCATGCCTATTGCCAGGACTACAAGGTCGCAGGGTTCATGTACTGTCTCTCCCGAAAGCGTATCCTCATAATGGATTACAGTCCTGCCGTCTGATTCCTCAACCTCGGCAACGCGTCCGCGGACAAAGGAAATGCCCATTTCCTGGGCGCGCCTGTAGTATTCCTCGTACATCTCACCGGCTGCGCGGATATCAATATAGTGAATTGTTATTTTTGCATCCGGATATTTTTCCCTGGTCAGGATAGCGTTTTTTATCGAGGCCATGCAGCACACCTTTGAACAATAGGGATTGCCGACCTGCTCGTCCCTTGACCCGGTGCAGAGTATGAAGGCCACGCTTTTTACATCCGTTCCCGTGGAGGGTGAAACCACCCTGCCGTGGGTCGGGCCAGCGGCGCCTAGCATTCTTTCAAGTTCAAGGCTGGTTATCACATTCCTGTACCGTCCATACCTGTATTCTTGTTTGCGCGAAGCGTCAAAAGGCTGGTATCCGGTGGCAAGGATCACTGCGCCAACAGTGAACTCAAACTCCTGTGCCTTCTGGTTGAAATCGATAGCCTCAGCCGGACATGCAAGCCTGCACAGGTCGCAGCCAACGCAGTGCTCATCTATGACAGCGACCTGCGGCACTGCCTGGGCAAACGGTATGTAAATAGATTTCCGCGCGCCTATCCCGTAATCGAACTGGTTTGGCACATCGATGGGACATACCCGAGCGCAGATATCAATGCACCCTTTGCATTTTTTCTCATCTATGTAGCGCGGTTTTTTTATCCCGCTGATCTTAAAATTGCCTGCCTTTCCTTCGATATTTGTGATTTCCGAATAAGTGTACAGCGTGATGTTCTGGTTATTCTGGATTTCAGACATCCTTGGGGCAAGAACGCACAGGGAGCAGTCGTTCGTTGGAAAAACCTCGTTCATCAATGCCATTTTCCCGCCTATTGTGGGCTCTTTTTCAATAAGATGCACTTTAATCCCCATATTTGCAAGACAGAGGGCTGCCTCTATACCTGCCACGCCCGCCCCTATTACCAGTACATCCTTGTTTGCGGGAACTGTTTTTTTCTCAAGCGGGGAAAGGAGAGCGGCCCTTGCCACTCCCATTGCAACTAAGTCTTTTGCCTTCTGCGTCGCAAGACCGTTTTTATCGGCATGTACCCATGACCCCTGCTCCCTGATATTTACCATTTCAAGAAGATATGGATTTAATCCCGACTGTTCAAGCACGCGCCTGAATGTGGGTTCATGAAGGCGCGGCGAGCAGGCAGCCACAACTATCCGGTCAAGTTTGTGTTCGATTATATCTTTTTTGATCTGCTCCTGCCCGGAATCGCCGCATGAAAACTGGATATCGCGTGCGATCGCAACGTCTTTTAGCATTTCTGCATATTTTTTTACATCTTCGACATCTATCGTCCCGGCTATGTTCGACCCGCAATGACAGATGTATACACCTATGGGCATCAATACCTCAATTCACAATGAATATTCGTTATACTTAAGCTTTATCATTTCGTACTAATACGAACTAACAAGATATTATTTGTCTTGATATATATGTTTATTTGTCGGGATCATTGCCACAAGCCTGTCAAGCACCGCTTCTACCCCTTCTCCTGTGAGCGTGGACATATTCATATCAGCGCCGCCCGCAGGTTTTGAAATATCTGTCTTGTTCGCTACAACAAGCATCGGAAGCCCGAATTCTTTTTTTATCCCTTCCAGTAGATGCATCTGCTTACCCAGGGTATAGCCACATGTTTCCGAGGGGTCGATAATGTACAGGATAACCTTCCCGACATGCTTCAGGGCCGAAATCGCCTGGAGTTCTATCTCATTTCTCTCATCAAGCGGCCTGTCAAGGAGGCCAGGGGTATCTATGACCTGGTATCGTATCTTGTTCCTTGTGAAATGCCCTACTGCGAGTCCTTTCGTTGTGAAGGGATACGATGCTATCTCAGGCCGTGCGCTGCTCACAAGCGCTACAAAGCTGGATTTGCCCACATTGGGATATCCTGCAACAACAATGGCCGGGCCTTCATCGATTGAAGGAAGCTTCCTTAGCTTGTTTCGCGCATCATTTAAGAAGCGCAGGTTGCCGTCGATGCTGTCCACAATGGACGATATCCTGCCAAATGCCTGCTTGCGCACAACCTTTGCATCTTCAGCGTTTCGCATCATTCCTACGTATTTTCTTGCCATCTCGTTTATCTTGTTGCCGGCCCACTGCACCGAGGCAAGGTTCATCCTCAGTTCATCGACACCCACGAGTATATCGGCTAATTCATGGTAGAAAGGTGGCATCTTTGATTGGCCTGGTATCATCGGTTCTGCGGTTCCATCGGACTGGTCAAAGTTCGGGAATTTTTTAACTATGTTCACAAGATTATCGCTCAGTATGTTTGCCGCTGTCAGGAGCATGGATTCCTCTGCTTTGAGCTTGGATGCGCGGTCAAGTATCCTCTTGCCGTGTTTTGCCCGCGCTGCGCGGCGGAAGGATTTGTCAAGGAGTTCTTCTGAAGTGGGAACTGTTGGGATTTTTTCAAAGATCATATGAACCTGCAATTATAATTTTATATAAATATGCTACGATGAAACCAATATGCTTGGAGAGAATATAAGGTTAGTGTTAAAAAGTTAAAAAGGGTGAAACAATATGCGGATATCGCAGCAATTTATTTGACCAAAATCCTTAAAATCGACTTGTCGGCTGGGCGAACCGGAATAAGATCCCGCTCACACCTCGCGGAAAGGCCACATCGGGTTACGGGGGAGCGATCCCTGTCAGGAAGGGTATTGTGGTCGATTTTTATCGTATGAAGGGGATACTCTCGACAGATGCGGATGAACAGGCTTTACAATAAAGCTTAAATATTCCATACAACAATCACTTATATGGGGTCATGATTTATACAGGTCATGATCGGGCGTTGGTTATCAACCATGAGAGAATTTATCGGGGAGTCATAGCTTGCCACGTGCAAGCTTAAAGCGACCAGATAATTAATTGAAAATATATTAAGGGAGGAACAATATGGCAAAAAACAAAGCAGTATTTGGAATCTATACCACAAGAATGGGGGTTGAATCGGCTGTTGATGCTCTAAAAGCTGCGGGCTTTCGCAGTACAGACATCTCGGTACTCATGCCTGAAAAGGTGAGTACAAAGGAATTCGCACATGAGAAACATACCAAGGCTCCGGAAGGCGCAGCAACTGGGGCTGGCTCCGGAATTGTGATCGGCGGGGTTCTTGGGTGGCTGGCAGGTATTGGCGCACTGGCAATTCCAGGCGTGGGTCCGTTCATAGCAGCAGGTCCTCTTATGGCAGCCCTGGCTGGTGCTGGTGTTGGCGGTACGGTCGGAGGAATTGCTGGGGCTCTTGTCGGCATGGGCATTCCTGAGTATGAGGCAAAGAGGTATGAAGGACGGGTTAATAAAGGTGGAATCTTACTGTCAGTTCACTCTGACAATGATGAATGGGCAAAGCGTGCTGAAGATATCCTGAAGAGCACGGGCGCTGAAGACATCTCTAAAACGAAAGAGGCAAAAGCAGAGGAAACAGTGCCGCCTCGCGAAACAGTGCCGCCCCGCACTACTGAAGAAGTCTATACAACAAAAGAGGTAAAAGTAGAGAAAACGGTGCCACCTCGTCCTGGTGAAGAGGTTCCTTCTACTGAATATTAGTTTGGATTTAACTATTTTCGGGAAGAAAAAATCGGCACGAATAAAAGGGACCACAAATCCGGTCCCTTTTATTTATTACATAATTAATAGATTTTATCGTTATCGACATTATTTTTAACAATGACGTTCAGTACTTTTGGCGCGACTTTAACTTTGAATGGCGCTGTGCCTACTAATTCCCCGTCAGCCTGAACCAATATTTCATGCGCGCTGTAAACGTATGCTTCTTCTATTTGATAATACTCTTTTGGTAAGAGTTTGCTCGTTGCCCCTGTTAATGGTGTTAAGAGCATTGGTATTATACTCCACCAGTCCTTCCTGTTAATTAAAACCAGATCCAGGAGACCATCTGTCACGCTTGCAGAGTTTGCTACCTGATATTTATTACAAATAAATGAACAGTTCGCTATAATCATATAATACCCTGTTGAGGTTAACTTATGTTTTACATGGATCTTAGGCCACTTGTACACTGTAAAATGCTTAATCCCAATTATCAGGTATGCAAGAAATCCCCATCTCTTCTTGAACTGAAGAGTCGCATCTTTTAATAAAAGCGCCTCAAAACCAACTCCTAAAAGAATCGCAAAATATCTGGACCCCTCTTTTGTTTCTACATAACCAAGATCTATCTTGGTTTTTTTCCCTTCTGTGATCAATTGTACTGCTTCTATAGGATTGATTGGTATGCCTAACTCTAATGCCAGGACATTACATGTGCCAAAAGGAATGATAACTAATGTTGCTTTTGAATTGGCAATACCATTTATTACTTCATTTATTGTCCCATCCCCTCCTGCCACGATAATTAAATCATAATTATCTTTTGCATCTCTTGCTATATCTATTGCATGTTTTGAATGCTTTGTAAATTCCACATTTAGTTTTATACCTGTACCTTCGCACTTCTTTGTCACTGCTTCTATAATTTCATCCGATGTTGTCCTGGGTTTATATATTAACTTAAATTTTAATATTAATTTTTGGAAGCCCCATTTTATTACTGAAGGAATACTTCTTCCCATTCTTCCTGAGTGTATATTTATGATCAATTTAGCTTTCATATCCTAATGCAATACCCCCTGTTTAAACAATCGTTGTAGTTACAAATTCATAGCTTGGTGATTTAAACTTAATCGTTGGTTGCAGTGGAACCATTGTAATGGTTGCATACATAAATTATATTTATGAACCTAACATTTCCAACTTATTATTAAGAAATTTTTCGATCCAACTCTTTGCAAAGCTAATTTTTGTTGAATATTTCTGAAAACTGCCACGGATAATCTATTTCATATGATCCAAATCGACAATGAATTCAACGCAAAGGCCGCAAAGACAGCGAAATTCGGCAGGCGCATTGGAAAATGTGCATCTTGATCGTATGACGGCACTTTTGCAAAAACCGAACCGCAGATGAACGCGGATAAACGCAGATTTGTTATTCGGGCGAATTTGAGATAAATCACCTTACGGATTCCAGGCGCCTCCGCAACAGGCGAAGCAGCAGTAGAACACGGATTGCACGGATGACGCGGATTCGCACGGATGGGAATATCCGTGAATATCCGTCCGATCCGTGTCATCCGTGTTCGCTTCGGGACGGCGCTTTTTATCAAGAGCGGCGCAGGCTTGCTATCGGCGCGGCGGTGGTAGCGAAGGGAGGGGAGGGGGC
>VEPN01000078.1 GCA_012026835.1 Candidatus Methanoperedens sp.
ATTTAATATTGATTAATAAACAATATAAAACCAAAATAAGCTATAATAAAAGTTAAAAAAGCAAAAAAACCAAAAAACTCTCGAAGTTTTTATAATATATAGGCATATGGAGTGTGTTTAGATCATAAAAATAATGCATGATATTCATTAATATGTTAATTATGTTGATGGATAGATATTTATTGATTATGATTATTACCATTAGAATTACTGACAAAAATACAAAAAGTCATGCAAACTGGAGGCGTTATGAAGAAAAAAATAGGTTATATATCTTTTTTGGTTGGACTCTTTGTCATATTATCAGCAGCCCCTGCTTTAGCAGCTGAGAGCTGGAAACTTGGGTTCGATATAAAGGCTTCATGGTATCCACACCTTGAGCGCCTTGATGTTTATGTCGATGATACAAAAGTCAAACAGATCGACGCTAATAATTTTCTCAGAGAAGGTGCTAATGCCCCAACCATACCACAACATATTGATATCGACCTGACCAGTTATGCAAAATTGGGTTCACAGATAAAAATAAGATTCTACAAGATAGCTGATACGGGCAATTCATGGGTACTGCTCGATAATGTTTCCATATTGCATAATGGGAAATATGTCAGATACACCGATTGGACCGAAAACAAAGTTCCAGCGGACACGGGTCTCACGTTAATACAGGTCTATGGAGACGAGCAAAGACTTGTCTTTAGGAGAAGTTCGGCTGATGGTGAAGTTAATGCCAAAGATTATGTTGAATTTGTTTCTGCACCTTTGACAGAATCAGCAGAACTGGATATAAAACCTTCTAGCATATCCTTTTCGCCAGAAACGCCAATTTCCACAGTTCCAAAAAGCATTACGATAAGTGCAGAAATCAAAAACATTGGAGGACTTAATACCGGAAACACTGTTAAAGTGGAATTGTGGGTAAATGATGTAAAAAAATCTGAAACCCCTCTTTTCTCGGTGTCAAGCAGCAGTTCTCAAATTAAAACATTTTCTTATAATTATGCAGGCGGCCTTGATAAAGTCGAAGTCAGGGTGATCTCATCAGACGACGCAAGGATTAATAACAATAAAGCCATTCGTTATCTTACACCTGCAAAGCCATATATTCTTTTCAAGGACTTCTCCGCTACTCCAATATCAAAATATGCAGCCAATGAGCCATATAAATCCTGGAAAACGCAGATATTGACAAATGCTAAGACCTATTTGAGCAATCCCGGGATAGATGGCGGCAAGATAAGGACCATAGCTTTTGCATATCTTCTTACCAATGATAAATCATATGCCGATGTAGCAACAAATGCTTTGCTCAATATAAATACATGCGATGGAACAAGCTTCGCTGACCATCCGTATCTTGACTGTGAAAGAAGTCTCAATAGCTATACCCAATCCTTTGATTTCTTAAGAGAGTACATTTATTCCAGCAGAAATGCAGATTATCCGGTGATCCAGGAAAAACTTGCAAGTATGGCTTCAGATGTAAAATGGAGGACTTTTAATAATTATGCATATGATTTTATTGAGACTTTTCCGAGAAAGGCAATGCTTGGCGACACTAATAATCATCTTATTTCAGAAAATTCAGTCCTCATTTCAGTGTCATCAGGTTTATTGGACTACCATGGAGATAAAATAGACTATCTGGATGCACCCAACACGGCATGGATAAGTGCAAGAAACCTTTTTGAGGAATCATACGTAGGCTCCCCACTTCCTGTCGCAAGGCTTGTAAATGGCGAAGGTGGTTATGGCATACAGGGAGGATATAGATTTCAAAATGCCGGTTTTCTGGCTGATGGAATGGTTATTTATAATTCAGTTTATGGTATAAGCCCTGTGAAAAAATACCCGCTGGCACGCGGCATCCTTGATATGCCTGTCTGGCACACTATCCCTGTAGGATGCGAACCGCCGGAAAAGGGGCAGGCATCTGGTTCTTCTTCGTGGGGTGAAGAATACTTGTTAACAGGCCTGTTTGAAGGGCAGGACAGGATAAACCACCAATGGTATATTGATAATGTGCTGACAGAGCCATACTGTTCTCAGGCAGTAACAGCAGATGTCGTGAGCAGGGCACTTCTGTATGATAATAGTTACAAAGCCCCATTGAAACCATCATGGGGACCGACAGATTCTTATTTCTCCAAGGAGAATGCCATGGCAATCTTACGAAACGGCTATGCGCCGGATTTTGATGCGACATATCTACGGCTGATAGGACATAAAGATCCAGTATGGGGAAATGCCCAGACATCACACAGCTATCAGGGTTCATATACTATGTGGTCAAAGAATGCGTATCTTATCTCTGAACGCGGCGATGAAAGAGGTTTCAGCACATGGCCACCGAATCGCGGAGGTTTCGGCTACTCCTCATTTATATTTAATGATAATCTTGCATTCAGCACGCTGGAACAATTTGGGACAGTGAAAAATCCCGCCATTCTTGAATCATTTATGTCATCATCCAGTATTGATGCTGCGAATATAAAAACAAGAGTAAGCCATTTAACGGATGTTTCTACTGATACTGGCAATAATGTGCCAAGAATTGAATGGGAGAGAAGTGTTTTATTTCCCTCGATGGAATATTATATCATAATGGATAAACTTACATCAGGTACTTCATACAATTTCGATATGACAGTCCATTATGGTGGCACAGAACCAGACACATCTGCTGCACAATATGATAGTCGATATCCGGTCATAGGAAATCTAACTATCGGCGGACAGAAAGTAGGGTGGTGGAGCACCAAAGAAACTGTAACAAAATCTACAAATAGTGTCAGGTGGTCCACAAAGAGCTTATCTGCATTAAAGGGTAAAATTCCCCAGCCCCAGCACGATGTTGAGTTGATCACATATATAGCACCCCTGACAAGCATAACAAACCAAAGAGCTGCCCAGCAGTTCGGAGATTATACAAAACCAAGTGGTTACATGTGGCATCCGTATATCCGTTCAAGGCAATCAGGAACGACTGTAAAATATCTCACAGTCCAGTACCCCAGAGATATGACAGCATTAGAGGCTGAGCCAGCCATCAAGCAAGTTACAGTAACAGGCGGCTCTGGAAATGATTATGCTTTAAAAATAACCCGTGGTAAGATTATTGACATTGCAAGTACAGGCGATGGAGAGCTGATTACAGCAGAAAATATGAAAACAGATGCGGAAGGTGCATTTTCTCGCTTTGATGAATCTCTTAAATATTTTATAATGAAAAACGGATCCACATTCTCCTACAATGGTTCTGACAAAGTCCAGCTTTCAAAGCGACTGCAATATTTTGTCATGAATTACTACGGTAATAATAATTTCAGTTTCAAGGTCAAAGGTTCAGGGTCGGTAGACATTTTAATAAAGGGAATTACCAGCAGTAACTTCACTATTAAACTTGATGGATTACCTTTTAAAAATTACTCCATTATTGGAAAGGATCTAAAGGTAACAACACTCTTATCTATTCATGAGTTTGAAGTGACACCAGGTTCATCCTCAAAAATTACTCCGACTCCTACGGTAACACCGCTTCCAACACCTGCTCCTACCCCACCAGTAACACCCACTCCAGTACCGTTACCTACTTCGGGGATTGTCTACAGCTTCGATGTAGAATCTGGATCTGGTGGCTGGAGTTCTTCCGGCCTCTGGCATATTACAAGCAACAGATATAACAGTTCGAACCACAGCTTATGGTATGGTAAAGAGAGTACGAAGAATTATGCAACAGGCGGTGCTAACTCAGGTGTTTTGATATCTCCCTATATTAGTCTCGTGAATATAAGCAAACCAATTCTATCTTTCATGAGCTGGTACCAGACAGAAACATATAATCTTAGCCACGATAAAAAATTTGTACAGATATCTGTAAATAATGGTTCATGGATAAATTTAAAACAGATCACATATAAGGACATGGCAAAGGCATGGGTCAACCAACAAATAGACCTGTCAACATATGTAAATAAAAAGGTTAGGATTCGATTCTACTTTAATACTGTAGATGGAAACTATAATAATTATGAAGGGTGGTATATAGATGATATAACAATAAAGGGAGGATAACCTAATTTATAAATCCTTATCAGATATTCTCAGAAGGTTCAAGACCCCTTCTCTGGCTAAGAAAGCAATAGTTATTTCTATATTAATAACAGGAATAGCTATTATCTTATTTTTTATTGAGACAATTTATGTACCCTTTTTAGGCGAGGTCGGACCAGATTCATATATTACAAAAAAAAATACAGTCGAAACAATAGTACCAGAGTCAAAAGAACAATTTTTCGAAGTAGTCCCTGTGGAATCTACATATTCCAGAAATATTTACTACTACGATGTAGAAGCTGGATTCAATGGCTGGAATGCTTCCGGTCTCTGGCATATTACTAATAATAGATATTATAGCCCCGGCCATAGCTTATGGTACGGTAACGAGGAGAACAAAAACTATGATACTGGCCTTGAAAACTCGGGAGAACTTATATCACCCTTAATAAATCTTACAAATACAAGAAAACCATTTTTATATTTCAATAGCTGGTATCAAACGAGATCCGACGATATATATGATAAGAAGCTGGTCTTGATATCCGAGGCCAACAGTTCATGGATAGAATTAAACGAGGTAAACCATGAACAAAAGATATGGATTAGAGAGACGATAGACCTTTCAGGTTATGCAGGAAAAGAAATAAGGATAAAATTCTTTTTTAATACAATAGATAACAACTATAATAAGCATGAAGGGTGGTATATAGATGATATAATCATAATGGAGGAATAATTTAATTTTTTGCTTAAAAAGTTGGTTAATTGTTTAAAAAATTCTACTGAGATGGAAAAAGCGATAATAATTTCGATAATAATCGGATTAGTTATTACCTTAATACTTATCATTGAGACAAAAGAAGGAAGATTTTCTTCTATATATATATATCCTGATTCCTATACAAATTATCCTGAAGGCAGCACTACGTCCTTTATTTATGGGGTCAAGTCATATGAATTAGAAAAAACAAGTTATGACCTTGAGATCTTTTTAAATAATAAGCTTATAGATAGCAAACATTTTGAATTGGAACCAGGGGAAATTCATGAAGGAAACGAAACTTTTGAAATATCTGGGATAAGCTATCCTGCTAAGGTAAAGCTTGTATTGAAGTCACCATATAGTACTTATGAAACCCATTACTGGCTAAAGGATGTTAAAATGCTTTATAATCCCGTAGAAACACCAGTAACAATCCCTTATCTGGTCCCAACACCTGAACCAACAATAATTCCTATACCAACCCCTATAGCGGTCTACATTCCAACCGTTATTCCGATAATGATAGATATAAGAAGAGGATTTTCACCCCAAAATGTTTCTATAAAAATAGGAGATTCAATAATATGGGTAAATAATGATATGATTGAGACAAAGTTCACTATAGTAAACCAGGAAGGGCTTTTTACGAAGATGCTGGATTACGAAAAAAGATTTGAGTACTCATTCAATAAATCAGGCAAATATACTTTTTATCTAAAAGAAAATCCAAAAATCAGAGGAACCGTGGATGTAGAGTAACTATAGTGGTTAACTTATTAATTATTAATTAAATAGAAATATAATATTAATTTCCCCATTTGATTCCTTTTAGTTCATTTAAGAATTCTAATTTTGTATATATCTTATGGCCTGAATAATTCTGGCGGAAAAAAGTTCCAATAATCAAACCAAGTAAGCTGCTAATATATCGAGCGCAATCAATAAGTGGCGATGTAAAAGCAAGAATTTTATCATCATAAAAAATCATATCTTTGGATATCTTAATAGGAATGAAAATAGTTTTTCTAATCAATAAATATAATATATTGATGAACCTAGTAAAAAAATTAAAGTTTTTAGGGTATTTTTTATGAAGTTCCGCATATCCAATAGCATAAATATAGGATGATTTTACTAAATTATAAATAGACCTACGATGCTTATGATAAACTATTGCTGAGGATATATAATTTAATGAATATTCTTTTAGTCTAACTCTCAAACCAATATCGACATCCCCACTTTCTCTGAAATAATCATCAAAACCGTCTATCTCTTGAAGTACACTCTTAAGATACGCTACATTAGCTGTGGGGAAAAAAATTTTTTTTAATTCCCCAACGTCAATTGGATTATAACGCTGGCAATATTTTTGTGCTAATGTTTCAGGTTTGAAACTTTGGATTTCTCCCCCCACACCTGCAATCTTATCTCCTGAAAACCCGGAAACTATATTCTTAACCCAATTCTTATCAACTACACAGTCATCATCAGTAAAACAGATAATATCTCCTAAAGCATTCTTAATTCCATTGTTCCTGGCTGCGTATGATCCTCTATTTATTTGGTAAATGTATCTCAATCTGGGGTATATAACCCCTGTGAAATTTCTCTTAAATAATTCTGCAGTTCCATCTGTGGAGCCATCATCAACTACAATAATCTCATACGCCTCCTTTGGATAAGTTTGGTCTATCAAGGAGTTTATGCAATCTATTAAGGAATCCTTCCGGTTATACGTAGGTATCACAACTGTAACAAAGGACTTTTTAATAAAGTTATTATCTTTCATAATTGCTTTTTATTAAATTGATGAGTTTATCTTTTTTCTATAAATCTTCGGACCTTCATATTTCCCAAAAATAATTCCTTTGATGAACCCTGAAAGAATTGAAAAGAATATTAAGAAATTAACTAAATTTTTCAAAATATATTCTTTTTTAAGCAGCAAAGTATAACATATTATAAATATAAAAGATATTATTAATCTGCGTGAATAAATGATTAAATTAGACCTTGTAGAAAATAGATAATATTTCTTGCATATCATTGCCAGATAAAAACCATGTGAATATTGCTGTTTCAATAATTCCTTTAATGATGCACGGTGTTTATGATACACTATAGCATCTGGCGCATATTTTAGAATCCACCCACCTAATTTCACTCTAATTCCTATATCAAAGTCTTCCAGATATTTCATGTTTTCGTCAAATCCTTTTATTGATTGAAGTACTTTTTTGGTATACGCACAATTTGCTCCAATTAGTTGTGAGTTTTTCTTGATAGTGCTTTCCTGGTCATTTTTAATGCCGAACTTTTCTATTAAATTCTGAGGCTTGTATATATTTATTTTACCGCCCACTCCACCTATATTTTCGCTATCGAATCCACAAACCAATTTCTCAATCCAATCGTTACTAGCTATACAATCATCATCTATGAAACAGATAAACTTCCCATTAGATTTCTCTATACCACAATTTCTTGCTATAGCAATTCCTGAGGGCTTTTGATATGTATATTCAAGCTTTATTCCCTGATTTTTCGCTTTATCAACATACCTTTTCATCAAAGTATCTGTTATATCATTTGAACTATCGACTACAATAATCTCATATTTATCTTCTGGATAGGTCTGGTTAAGTAGCGAGTCAAAGCATTTTTCAAACGTCTTCCTTCTATTATACGTGCATATGACAGCACTTACATAACTAAAATTCCCTATATGATCATCACTTTTTTCTGTTTTCAAATTTCGCATAAGGTACCCTGAATGTCCATGTTTCATAATACATATTATTTTTACCATATGAATTATCTAAAAGCAAGTTAGGTATATTCATCAAACAGGCCAATATATGACCGTGTAATCTGGAAGTTTTTATAAATGAATACTGCGCAAAGAAATTTATGCTTTTATTAACAAGGTGCTGACTTAAAATGTACCACAGCGATCTAGCCGGGAAAATATGAAGATTTCTATTCCTACGGTGCATTTCTACTATGATTCTTATTACCAGATTCTCCCATTGAGAAATCAATCCAGGCCAATCTGTAATATGTTCTTCGGAATTTGAATTCAAAAGGACAGCATTACATCTTTCAATATCGGTACGCAAAAGATGCAAATGCCCCGATTTTTGTGAATTGGAAACCTTGATCGGCCATAAAAAATGGGCCATGTCGGGTGTTAAATATACATTTTCACCAAAATGTTGTCTGGCTATGCTAAAGCTTTTCTTATCACGAGTAAAAATATGAAGGTCCGGATGTCCTCGAAAAATTTGTGAAACCCTATCGAGATTTTCTGGATTTCGGAAATATATTGTTTGTGGAAGTATTACGATGCGATGTTTTTTATAGCGGTTAATGAAATACTCTCTCATTTCTTGATGCCTGCCGTACAGATCCCCCAGATTTCCGCCGCCCTGAAAAACTAATATGGAATCAGATGGAAACCGGATATTTGGGGGGAAATCATGAAAACTGTGACGGCGTATTACATGCATGTTATTCTCTGAAAAAAATACCTCAGTGCCTTTCATGATAAGTATATCCCCCACGTTCCCATAAACCGGGTATTCAAGATAAGCTATTTTTGATCCCTTTGGTATAATATCAAGTATATGGTTGAGTTCTTGCTTCAGTGAATCCATAGGATTTTTATCCGGATATAATTGACTTTTCATATCAAATGACCTTCAAATATTTTAGCCCTGATTTTTTATTTTTATATTATGAAGTTTTAATTTAATTGAAGAATAAATATCTGTGGCAATTTTTCTGTCTAAATCATCAAAGACATTTAAGTATAATAATATTACCGGAAAAACCGATATATAAATAATAAATGAATATATCCCGATTCCTGATATATATGAAAAAACCCAGATTACACCGGTCAGGACTACAATTTTGAAGCAGTCCATTATCAGTTTATTCGGTAAGCGATATTCGCTTTTCATAACAATAGACGATAAAAGTATAAAAGAAAAAAATCTCCCCGCAAAAGCTGCATAACTTGTTCCTATAAAACCCATATGAGGTATGAGAATTATATCCAAGCTGATATTTAATAATGCTGCAAGTATAGTCCGATACGTATTCAACACCTGGCGGTTAGTTGACATAAGCAGATTCACGTAAACCATATTTAAAAATGCAAATAATTCCGCCCATACCAAAATTTTTAGACTGAGAACTGATGGTAGGAATTCGTTTCCGAATATTCTGGTTATTATGATATCTCCGAACAAGGTCAAAAACACGACAAGTAGTAAACCTGCTAACAACAAATACTTAAATGATCTGCTAATAACTTCCCTCAATGCATCTTTTGATGATATGGATAATCTTGATGTTATCGGAAAAATCGCAGAGATAAAAATGACCGGGATAAAATTCAGAGTAAAAACAATTTTATAAGCCGCACTGTATAAACCGACTGCCTTATCATCGGCCAAAAAAGAAAGAATTACGAGGTCGGATTGTGGCATTATTACAATAAATAATCCGGAAACCCATATGGGAAAACCTTCTTTCAATAACCACTTACAAAAATTTTTATCAAACTTCAACTTAGGCTTTGCAAATTTTTTGATGGCAATAGTAAAGTTATAGAGTATCATACAAAAACTAACAACAAGATATAAATATGCAAATGAAAGGAGCCCATAGCCATTATAGACGATAAATAAGCTTCCAACCAACAGGAAAGAAGTTTTCAAGATTTTTCCAATGGATAAATATTCCATTCTTTCGTAGGCCTGGAAAGTAGCACTGAAAATTACGCTATAGGCATCAAGAACCAGAGATATCGCCAAAACATACACTACCTCTATTGTCTGGTCAGGATAACCGATTATGTTTACAGTTGCATATAGAAGTCCCAGCATCACTCCAATAAGAATTGTTTTAAGTATAATCACATTCCCTATATATTTGGATGCAAGTTGCTTATTTCTTGAAACCTCTCTCACTATTAAATCATAAAATCCAATTTCAGCAATTATGCCAAACATTCCGGTGAATGCCAGTCCAAATGAGAGGATACCATACCCTTCTGCATGTAGATATCTTGCGGTATATATAACAAATAATAAGGTCAGAAGTTTTCCGCCAATTTCTCCGATGAGTAATATAAGAGTGTTTTTAGCAATCCTGCTTACCATGTGCATATGTTTTTCCTTGATCTCGGGGATTGGTCAAATTAGTTATTTAATCTGTTGTATTATCTTTTTAATGTTTAATGGATATAATACTTTTTTAATATAAGCTCCAATTCCGAGATGATATAATATTTTAAATTTTATTTTATCTGTTGTTATCCTCTTAAATGTACTCAATATCTTTCCATGGTATATAAAATAATAGAGCCTCCATGAAAAATGTTTATCCCAAAAATTTTTGTTGGTATTCATACCGTATTCAGACAAATCAAAATCTTTAAACCATATACAGAATTCTTTTAACTCATTTTGAAATTCCGGTGAGCATGAACTATCAAGCATCTCGATATTCTTAGGAATGTGTTCTTGAGAATCCTCCCAAAAACTTCTTATTCCTGCACTCCATCGAAGTCTTTTTTTAATAAAACAATTCTTAATATATTTAAATATATTTTTATTAATGTTAAAATTACATTCTTTGGGATCGGCTCCGGACAATGCCAGATCGAATATTGTTCTCATGCATTTTTCACAATAGCCGCAATTATTTTCAAAGAACTGTGAGTAACAAACCCTTAAAACAGGCATTTTTTTATAATATTTAACGATATATTTTGTTTTTTCGAACCTGGATAATTCATATCCATCGTGAATTATTTGTATATCTCCCCATTTATATGCAACATCAATTATAGTCAAGTTCTCAAGTAATCGTAGATTGGAACCATAATGATACCCTCTTCAAATGCCGTAATCAGTTGCCGTTTTAATTCACTCTTATTTTCC
>VEPN01000079.1 GCA_012026835.1 Candidatus Methanoperedens sp.
CCCCGCTCTTTCAGAAATCTGTGCTTCCTGCGGCGTGGTAACATCCATTATTACCCCGCCTTTTTGCATTTTTGCAAAGCCCCGCTTCAGAAGTTCTGTACCGTGTCTTAGATTTTCTAATTGCATAACGTGCGGTTCTTCATTATGATATAAGATATTATACTTTGCGCCTTTCATATATATTTTCATATCCCTTATCGAATATCGGCCAGTGGCAACATTAAAGGAGATTGAAAGACTTTATAGGAAAATATGGAGCCAATCAGCAGGAACACACAACTCATATTTGCTCTTGATGTTACAGACAGGAACCAGGCTATTTCATTATCAGAAGATGTAGCAGGTTTTGCAGATGCTATCAAAATAGGTTACCCGCTTGTGCTGTCCTCTGGACTGGAGATAATTGATGAAGTTTGCGAATTTGCTCCCGTGATAGCCGATTTTAAAGTCGCTGATACCCCGAATACCGCTAATCTCATATGCACCCGGGCTTTTGAAGCAGGAGCGAGTGCCGTTATCGTGCATGGTTTCACAGGACGCGACAGCCTTCTGGAATGTATCAAGACTGGAAGGGAATACGGGGGCGGGATATTCGTGGTCACGGAAATGTCCCATCCGGGCGCGGTTGAGTTTATGCAGCCGCAGGCCATGGCGCTGGCAAAGCTGGCCGTTGAATCCGGGGCATCAGGTGTTGTCGCACCTGCCACGCGCCCTGAAAGGGTGAAGCAGATACGCAGCATTGTGGGTGGGCTTGAGATAATCTCACCCGGTGTTGGAGTGCAGGGAGGAAGCGCCTCGGATGCCATCAGGGCAGGAGCGGATTATGTGATTGTGGGGCGGAGTATTTATAACTCAGGAAATCCAAAGCTTGAAGCAGAACGATTTGTAAAAGAGATCGAAAATTGCCGATGATGATAAGAAATCACTGAATTGTGATGAACCCTATGAGTACTGAGGCAGACGAACTATATATAGCTAAGTCGATGCATATCGATCGATTTTTCTATAGGCTATTTTTTCAGAAATTATAAAGTTTATACGGTTCATTTCTTTAATAACGCCAACTTTCACGCCCATTTTTGGTTCCACTGTTTCCTTTGAGAGTATTATAAACTCATTTCCCAAATCGTTGGCAAAATCCTTTCTTGCAACAGTGGTTAACTTACAAAGTATAGATAAAGCATTGATAATAAATTAAGGAACAAATTCTAATATTTTAGAGGCAGTATTGCTCTTACCATAAAATAATAGAGCTATTTAACAATGATTATAGTAATTAACTCCAAAATTTAGCCAAATTGATCTTGAATTCTTTTGTTATGTGTTTCTTTACCGCATAACCCAATTTTTTCTTGTTCTCAAAGAGCTTGTAAGTAATGTTTTTTCTGGCACTTTTCCAACCCTGCTCCATAGGACTAACCTCAGGTAATCTCTTTGGTAGAGGCCATATGATAAGGTAGCCCTTGCATTTTTTGACAAGCATCTTTACCTTGTTTGATTTTACATAATGAGTTGCCCTGTCTACAACCAACACAACTTTTCCATGCAACCTTAAAAGATATTTTGCAAACCGGATAAAGCTGTCTTCATTTATCCATACTGCACTGCGACAGTAATTTATTTCATCTGATACAGGTCCAAAGAAACATATATTCTTATGGCTTCCTGTGACAGGTTGTATTGGTTTTGAACCTTTAGGTGCCCATAACTTCCTACTGCTGGGATTTAGCGAGATTATTGCTTCATCCTCGGCAAACACTTTATAGCCTTTATTCTTCCAAATTTCCAACTTTTTTTATATGTCCTTTAAATGCCTATCCAGATCTTGGATTTGCCTTGTAATGCCTCTTCCTTGGTGTTATTAGAGATTGTCCAAGTCTTTTCAGAAGCCGAGGTATGGAGTTTGGATGATACTGTTTTTTGTATTTTTTCGCTATTCTCACCAGTACTTCTTTTGTCGGCATTGGCTGCTTCTTAAGATCAACCTGTAGCTCCTTTTCCTGCTCTTTTGTCAGATATTTATTGTGGCCGCCGCTACCAGGCTTTCTCTGAAAGCCCTTGATACCCTCTTTTTTGAATTTTCTGACCAAATATCCTACAGTAGACCTTGGTACCAATAAAATATCCTCTATATCTCTCTCAGTTGCTCCCCGCTTTTTATGCCACACAACAAGAAGTTTCTGCCTTATCGCTGCACCTTTTTCCTTTTCTATCATCTTCTCAAGTTTTGAAAAGCTTGTAGAAGCAAAATAGTCCATATTAAACACATCCCACAATGTTTAATATTATTGCATCAATAGTTTATATAGATGATATTCAAGAATAGTTGCCATTATATGGCTATGATTTGAGGCTAATTACTATAATTGAAACTGTATGAATGTCTTATTTATTTCTGTGCCCCTATTTGGCGATAAAAGCCATAACAACAAATATGTGGTAAAATGCATCATGCGTCCGCGCTGGATGCTCCCGAATTCGATTCGGGAGTCCGTTACTAAATACAAACAATTCGTTAGCCCCCCGACGAACAATATTTATACTAAATCCCATAATACATTATAACCATGACAAAAAACAAACCCGTGATCTCACTTGAGAATTTCACACCCACACAATTGATGGAATACGATGCCTGCACGCGATGCGGCGAATGTGTCAAGTATTGTCCGACATATGACGGGAGAAACAAAGACCAGGCTATCGAACCCAGGGATAAGATACTGCGGTGGAGAGGATACGTAAACAAAAGCTATGGCTGGAAGGCAAGGCTTTTCGGGCCTGCAAAGATACCGGATGAGGAATTGAAGAAGTACACCGATGATCTGTATAACTGTACAGTATGCGGCATGTGCGGTACTGTATGCTGCGCCGGAATTAACACTGTCGAGCTATGGGAAGCTAACCGCGCGAACCTTGTAAAGCGCGGATTCGGCCCGTACGGCAAACAGAGCCTCTTCCCAAAGCTGATAGGGGAAGGGCACAACCCATATATGAAGCAGCAGAAAGACCGCCTCGCCTGGATGACGCCAGACATTAGAATAGCCGAGAAATCGGATATCGCATACTTTATTGGCTGCACAGCAGGATACAACCAGCAGGTGCTGTGCGTAAGTACCGCAAGGATACTGAACAAACTTGACGTTCCATTCATGGTTCTCGGAGAGGATGAGTGGTGCTGCTCTTCTGCGCTCATAAGAACAGGACAGCAGCATCTCAACGATGTCCCAAGGCTTGCTGCCTTGCATAATATCGAGGCATTAAAAGCACGCGGCGCAAAAAGGGTAATATTTGCCTGCGCAGGATGTTTCAGGGCTTCAAAGATAGACTGGCCCCGCGCCTATGGAAAACCTCTGCCTTTTGAGTCAATCCACATGTCGCAGTTCCTGGCAGAACAGCTCGATGCAGGAAAGATAAAATGGGAAAAGAGCTTCAATAAGACAGTCACTTACCACGATCCGTGCCACCTGGGAAGGCACGTTGGGGTATTCGAGGAGCCAAGAAAGGTATTGATGAGCATGCCCGGTATCAAACTTGTTGAAATGGAAAGGAATCGCAAAGAGCAACGATGCTGCGGTGCAGGTGGAGGCGTGAAGGCGGGTCTGCCGGACCTTGCGCTTGCTGTTGCTAAAGACCGGATGAATGATGCCAGGGCCACCGGTGCCGAGGTATTGATAAGCACATGCCCGTTCTGCAGGCGCAACCTGCTTGACGGGAGGGACGAACTCAAGCTGGATATGAGCGTTGATGACCTTGTGGTTCTCACTGCAAACATGATGGGTCTTTCCACAGATATCAGCTCCCCTGCGCCGGGTGCGCCAAAAGAAAGCATCAGCGACCTCTTCAGGACGCAGGTCATACCACCAAAATAAAATAAGCTGTCAAAAGATACCTGAAAGGATACGGGCCTGTATGTTTTACATTATAAGGCTCCATCCTTGTTACTCATTTATCCTCAAATATTTGTTAACAGCATGTCTATTGTAGTAGCCTTTTGCTTATGCTGGAGTTTCAGGGATCAATCAGGACATAGAGTGAAAAGCCTCCATCAAAAGTATAAAATCTAAGATGCATAATCACCTTAAAGCTTAAAATTATACTGAATATGGCCGGTTGAAGTTATTCTCACAAGTCCTAACAATTTTTTATGTAATAAAAAAAAGTCATAAACCTGTCCAAACCCAACTAAATTGTATTATATTACAAATTTATGGTTTAAAAAAGAATAGAAACTATTGTAATCTTTAAAAACTCAAAAAATTAAAAAAACCATCGGTTTATTTAAATAAAATACTGATTTCTGGATTTTTTGATGGAAGGAAGCAACTAAATAGCAAAATTGATAATTTTTTGAGCCCCAGAAAATAAGAATTTTGTAAAAGTTAGTTACTTTTAGAAAAATAAAAAAAGTTTAGGTAAAACGGAAAAATGTTTGCATAAAGAAAAAGATAGTTGTGAGTATTATGATAAGTAACGATTATAACAACAAGATAAAAGCGATAAGATTTAAAAATAAAGATTTAATAAGTATTGTATTAAAACTTATGTTAATCTCTTATATTATATTTTTAATTAATCCCGCTTTATCATCGGCTGCTCCCTCAAATCTCATTGCAGATTCGAGCTTTGAGACTGGGAGTACAAGCCCTTCGGATTGGAATTTCATCACAAATAACGGAAACAGGCCTATATGGGATAGTACTGCTCATACAGGTATGAAATCAGTTAAGATATCAATACCGGATACAACCCCTATTAATGGCGCTTCCGGACAGGTTGAAAGTACCAGTATCCCATCCGCACCAGGTAAATCATATACATTATCCGGGTGGGGAAAGGTCGCAAATATGGCTTCAGATGGTACTACAAGCGGAAACATAATTCTTGTGGAACTGGATAGTGGAAAGAACTGGTTAAGGAATACCGGCAGCGTAGCATGGACTGCAACAAATGCGCCGGCAGACTGGTCGCAGAAAAGCATAAGTCTGACAACAGGTGCAAACACCGCCTTTGTCAAAGTCGTAGTAAACCAATGGGATAGCTACGGCGATTTCTGGGCTGATGATGTATCATTGAGCCTGAATAACCCGGAACCAGGCTCCGCCCCGGCCATAACACCGGCACCAGCCCCCGCTCCTGCAACAACCGTAACACCAGCACAAACGTCAGCACCTGTTCCGTCCAATACACTGGCACCTACCCCAGCTCCAACATCTACCAGCGGAACGCTTCTAATAAATTCCAATCCAAGCGGCGCTACTGTGACTTCAGGCGGGAAAATTCTTGGAACCACTCCGGTTTCCATAAGTCCGACTGCTTATCCATCACCATCATTTGTGGTATTATCCAAAGCTGGATATATCCCCAAAAATGTAGCAATATATAACTGGATGGTGCCACCTGCATATACTTCTCTTTCGTACAATCTGAAACCTTCATCAACTACAACGACCTCACCAGCCCCCGCTCCAGCGCCAACGCTAAAATCTACGCCAGCACCGACACCGGCACCAACCGCAACACCGGCTCCTACAGCTACGCCCATCCCTACTTCAACAGGCAAAACATATTATGTAGCTACTAACGGCAATGATGGCAATTCTGGCACATCTGCGTCATCTGCATGGAAAACTCTCCAAAAAGCTGCGAATACGGTAAATCCGGGAGATACAGTCTATGTAATGGGTGGAACATATAACCAGAAAGTTTCAATAACGAGATCCGGAAGCTCAGGAAACTACATTACATTCGCAGCGTATCCCGGACAAACTGCTACCATTGATGGTACAGGCATATCACTGGGATCATGGGATGGACTAATTCGTATAAATGGCGCAAGTTACATAAAAATCTCAGGATTCAGGATTGTGAAATCTTCGTACGCTGGAATCATGGTATCCGGTGGATCTCCGTCGAATATAATTATCGAGAAAAATTATATCAATGACATGTATTCTTCCGGAATATATGCAGAGACGGCATCCGGCATTACCATAGACAATAATGAAATTACCGGAGCACATACTTCGGGAGCAGGAACTAATAACGAAATTGTTAGTCTGGTACAAGTCGATGGTTTTGATGTAAAAAATAACAGGATCCATGATAATGCCAATACTGAAAGCATTAACGTGAAAATTGGATCAAGCAACGGACGCATTCATCATAACAATATAAAACCGACCGCAAGTGCGGGCATTTATCTGGATGCTTATACCGGGAATGAGCAAAATATTGATGTATATGACAATATAGTTCATGATGGTCCGGGCACATCCCGCGGGATAGCTCTTGCTGTTGAAGGAGGGGGTACTCTTAAAAATGCCAGAGTATACAATAATATAGTTTATAAGAACGGGGCAAATGGAATAGTTGTGGATTATTATGCCAGCTGCGGCAATGACCCCGGCACTCCTTGCATTAGCGGAACTATAGATGGCATACAGATAATAGGCAACACAGTATACCAGAATAATGCAATCGGATGGGAAGGCGGCATTGTAAATAAGTATGATAAAGCCACCAACGTTGTCATCAAGAATAACATAGTCAGCCAGAATAATAAAGCTCAAATCTGGGTTGTGGGTTCAGGCAACACAATCCAAAACAATCTTATAGACGGCTCAGGCAGCACAACTGGCAGCAGTTACGTGACCGGAAACCCGCAGTTCGTTAATCCCTCCTCAGGGAATTTCCATGTCCAGTCCACCTCTCCTGCAATAGATAAGGGAACATCTGCTGCCCCTGCTGTTGACTTTGATGGGAATCCCAGACCTCAAGGCGCAGCTTTTGATATTGGAGCTTATGAACACCTGCACTGACCTTCCGATAAGCAGGTTTTAATTTCTATTTTTACCTCTGCTGTCGGTTTTTGAACGTCGGCTTAAAGAAAACCGTAATCTATTTTAATCCTATTGAGTAATACTACATTGCATATTTGAAATGTGTTTTCCTTTTTATAGGCCAGCGGGGTTAAGTTTGGAAGTCCATTCAGAGGGGAACATTAAAAAAGGAGTAGAATGAGAATAAGAGGAATAAGTAATGTTGATGATTTCAAATCTATCAGGGGAACGTGGAATGATCTGCTGGCAAAGGACAGGAACAAAGACATATTCTTAACATGGGAATGGCTCTTTGAATGGTGGGAACACTTTGGCGCTAATAAAAAGTTGAACATATTGATGATAGAAGATAGGGATGACACGATTGGAATTATGCCATTGCTCTGTTCAACTTATCGCAACTTTCTTTTCAGATGTAATGTTGTCGAAAATATGGGGCTGAATTTATCTGATTACGGAGGTATAATTTATTCCGATCTTGATGATAGTCAAATCAACAGGATGTTTAGCCTGGTAAAATATTACCTTAACTATAATAAACTTATATTTCGTCTTGACCAAATAACCGGCGATTCAAAGTTACTTAACATACTGAATAATCCATCTTTTTTCCAGGATTCATTATTCATAGGAGCAAAGAGAACAGGTTTTTCTCCTTATCTACCTATCCGACCATCTCTGGATGATCATTTGAAAGTGCTGAGTACTAAATTCAGGAAAAATCTGCGGAGTGGCGAAAAAAATATAGAGAAAAAAATAGGCCATATAGAGTTTAAAAAGTTCACGACAATAGATACTTTGGAAAAAAACTTAAGTGACTTCTGGGAAATGCATCAAAAAAAAATGAACTACCAGAATGTACCGGGTTTTAGTAAAACCCAAAAAGCATTTTTAACCGAAGTTGCAAAAAAGTTTGCACAGAAAGGCTGGTTGAACCTGTCCTTCCTGGATATAAATGGACGGCATGCGTCTGGTGTTTTGGGTTTTGAGTACAATAGTAAATATTACTATTACCAGACAGCCTTTGACCCGGATTGTTCTTTCTCGGTGGGTAATATTCATATATTATATATATTAAAAGACTTGATTAACAGAGGTTTAAAAGAATTTGACTTCTTAAGAGGGGATGAGGCATATAAGCTCAGGTGGCAGCCTATGCTAAGAAGCAATAACAGGATTATCATAATGACAAAAAATCCTGTCTCCGGGTTGCAGTTTAAAATATTAAATTATTTATTCCTGTATGATGAGATTAAAAAACATAGCTTATTGGAAAATTACAGATTATACGATTACAGGATGAAACAGATAAAGGAAACTGGAAAAATAAAATTCAAAAATAAGGTATGATACGGTAATTCTGTGACACTATTGATATAAAACAGAGCTTGCACTAAAGGAATATTATGTACTTTCTCAGGGAAATCTACAATGACTCTCTCCTTAAAAATTCTTTATATCTCATGGCAGCTAATCTTTTAAACCTTCTCCTTGGTTTTGTTTTCTGGATTATAGCCGCCAGGTATTACTCGCCGGATGAAATCGGGACAATCTCTGCATTATTATCAAGCATGCTCCTGCTCTCAATGATAAGTGCCCTGGGTTTCCAGACGGCTTTTGTATTTCACCTGCCAAGGGACAGGGATAATGCCAGCAGGATTATAAATTCATGCCTGACTTCAAGCATCACCGCATCGCTTGTTTTTTCATCCATATTTGTTTTAGGGCTTGATATCTGGGCACCGCCATTGAAACCCATCATTAGTAATTTAAAGTTCGGCATACTTTTTGCTGCAGTTACGGCCTTTTACACTACTTCGGCGAACATAAGCAGCGCATTCATAGCAGGAAGAAAATCCTCATTTCATATGACAAAAGAAACGCTTTTCGGCTTTTTCAAGATTTTGCCTCTTCAGGTTTTTTCAGTTTTCGGAGCCATAGGTATATTTATGGCCTGGGGGATAGGTGTACTGTTTGCAGTGATTATTGGCTTTTTTTTGTTGTCCCTGGTGTGGAAAGGATATTTGCCCGTTCCCATGTTTGATCCCGTAATCAGGAGCATGGCGGGATACTCGGCAGGAAACTATCTTTCGGATATATTTTTTTCTCTTCCGCGCCTTATACTGCCTATAATGATAGTCAACCTGGTTTCTACAGAATCCACAGGTTTTTTTTACATTGCAATGATGATAGCAGGTCTTCTCTATGGGATTCCGCAATCGATTTCAAACTCACTTCTTGCAGAATCATCAGGCGGTGGAGAATTATGGCTGAAAGTGGTAAAGTCAATAAAACTGAATATCATTCTCCTTTTTCCAGGAATTCTGTTTTTTGTGTTATTTGGTAAATTTGTACTGAATCTTTTTAATCCCACCTACGCTGTGAATTCATCAACCGCACTTATAATCCTCGCAGTAACAAGCCTGCCTATGTCACTAAACATTATATTCACTACTATAAGGAATGCTCAGAAAAGAGTTGCAAGCGTCGTAAAGATTAATGCTGCAATTGCTATTATTACCTTTGCCTTAGCCGTTCCTCTTGTAAGAAGCTTAAGCATTGAAGGTGCGGCCATTGCCTATCTTGTAGCAAATACTTTAGCTGCGATTGCTGTAGTCTATAAGATGAAAAACATGACAGGATTTGTACTAAATTCGATATTATCAAAGGCAAAATAATGTCCTCTCTTTTTAGCCATATATTTATTCCGGTTGTGATTCTTCTTTTATTTTCGGAGAAGTTCAAACTGAGTCCAAGAGAATTAATTTCTCTTAGCTTTTTTGCCGTGCTCCCGGATGCAGACAGCCTTTTTTTCATATTCAGATTGAGCCCCGTCTCACTTCACAGAGTATTATTTCATAATGTTTTCATATTGATAGTCCCTCTTCTATTATTTATCCTTGTAAAAAGCAGGCGGCAAGTGTTCGGTATAATATGTTTCTATCTTATCTCACACCTTATTCTTGACCTGTTTACCGGAGGCACATTTTTGTTCTACCCTGTTTACGATAAGGTATTCTTTGCTCATGCTGAAATTTTATTCGTGAATAGCAGTTTCATACCCGTATTAGATTATGGTATTAGTGACAAAATAATGAACATGGGCATAGGAGAGCCGGCTGTATCAAGTGAGAATATTGCAGTTGCAATCTTACTTGTTATTTCTACGGCAATATCCGCTGGCAAACTATATAGAAAAACCAGACAGGGATGATATTTGCGGATTTCTTCCCATTGCTCTGACTATCCAGGCTACCTGGTAGTATATTTTTTTCTGAAGTTATAGATGTTGTAATATATGTTATATCCAATTTTAAATATCTGTGACCTGGGAAAGATAAGAGAGTATTCTCTTTCAAAACGGCATCCGAACTTTTCTTTTAACTGATAATGATTGTCATTTTGATATGGAGGTGTTCTGCCAAAACATATTTTGCTATATCCCATTTTTGACGCTCTTTCAATACAATCCCAGTATATGCACCATGTTGAATGATATCTGGATGACAGGTCTCTATTCAATGATAGATACCTTAAGTACATGGTTTTCTTAGGCAACTCCCGTCAATAAGTTGACACCTATAAATAAATAGTTCATGTTGATATAGTATGCTAAAAGTCAGTTTACGGAGCCAATATCAGCAGA
>VEPN01000008.1 GCA_012026835.1 Candidatus Methanoperedens sp.
CTGGGAAAATAAGAGTGAATTAAAACGGCAACTGATTACGGCATTTGAAGAGGGTATCATTATGGTTCCAATCTACGATTACTTGAGAACTTGACTATAATTATAGAGGGAAATATAAACGCAAATGTAGTCACCCCGAATCCCGTATTTAGTGAACAAGACTTCTTAGTAATATTTCAGCCAGCGCCATGCCACAAGCAACATTACGACAGCGATAAGCACAGATGGGAACGGCGCGGGCTTGGCAGGCGTGCCCGAAGCTGCTGGCTGGGGAGTTGGATTTGAGGGGGCGCCTGTGTACTGCTCATCGAGGATGTAGGGATTGGCGATTGTGAACTGGATTATTCTATTGTCCATTCCTTTATTAAATTGAACGAAAATGTTTATTGGTGCATTACCATTTTTCCATGCGCCACTGGGAGCTACTGTCCATGTATATGTTTTTGACCAGCCAGATTCGACTTTTAAATTGTCCACCCGATCATCTTCTTTACTTGGCCCATTTACTACATTGAAAGCCTTCGTTACTCCTGGTTCTCTTAAGATTAGTAATACATCACCTTTGATTTTAGATATAACCTCTACTTTAACTTCAACAGGTTGTCCTATCTTTAATTGAATGTCTTCTACTGTTGCATTTTTCCTATCAAACCATGCCTTAACAATACCATAATCGTTCTCTGCTGCCATTACTATCTGCAAATTAGAAAGTAATATCATCAAAATGAAAATTGTAAATTTGAATTTCATTAAATCACCCTTTATTCCATCCTTTTGATTTCTCAACATATCCAAGTGTAGTCAAAATACCTCCTTCTCTATCTCCTACACCTGTTTTGCCTGGTGGTACGGCTATGAAAGTTCCAGTTGTAAAATTAAAATTTATAGGCAAATTATTCCCAATATATGATTCAGAAACGGGATCCTTTATTATTTCAAATTTTCTCACATACACCTGCGCATCGTGCCCAAAAATCGGATTTGGATGCACCTCGTTATCCACATCCTGAACTTCAAACTTCACAAACTCACCTTCAACATTGATCTCCCAAGCATTCACAGTCATTATCCACGGATCAAAAGTAGGAAGTATCGGCAATCCAAACTCAGTCATCAGATTCGTATTCCTGAGCTTTAATATATACAACTTCTCATCACCGTACTGGACATTCGGATCAAGATAATCCGGCTCCTGGTTAATCGCAAGCGTCACGCTCTCGTTCCACGCCTCAAGCTCCTCCGGCGCATAAACTTTCCCATTTTCATCCACATGGAAAGCCCTCATCGGCACGCCAAAAGGAAGAACCATCCCTTCAGACAAAAGCTTTGAAGCGTTCCTGTTCGCATCAGTAACTTCAACAGAAAAATTCCCCCTGATCTTTTCATTTATCAGCCCGCTGCCATTTGAGAACTTATCCCATATCTGGTGCTTCACCTCATCCACGTACCACTCGCGGGTGGCAGAGATAACCTTGGCGCTTGCGCTTTTATATTTACCGTAGAAATATTCGGGCTTATTGATGTATCCTGTCTCGTTCCTCTCTATTTTCATAATAAGGTTATCCCGCGTAGCGTTCAGGAAATCAGAAGGCACAGGATATCTTGTATAATTGATTTCAGGATCAAGATGTACGTCCCTGCTGATACTGTTTGTGATATTATTCACAGCAAGCCTTGATTCAAGATATACCCAGTCAGGCACTTCAACCATAAAAGGGACGGGTGCATTCCCTGAATAATACTGAATATCGGTATCTCCGTTTAATCCCATGTTCTTGATATTCGCATTTTTGTTCGGAACATAAAAGCCGTCTCTATATTTCAGGAACGCTTCTTCAAGATTGGGGTCTGTACGTGAACTAAAATACGTTACCTCTGCCGGCCCATAAGGTTTTTCAATATCATTTTTTGAGGACAGGTAGCTTTTCTTGAATTCAAGCGGGATTTCGACTTTCGAATTTTCAAGGGCTTTCAATGTTATTGAAACTATATCCACCCTTTTATCCGTGGTTGCCATCTCATTGAACTCGGTGCGGCTGCACGTGTCGATATAGGTCTCTGTGCATGTGGACGGGTTGCCTTCAGAATCCGTGCAGTCATAAGAGCGCGTCTTTTCGCAGGAATAGTAAACTATGTAGTAATGCCTCCATAAATGCTGCCGCGTCCATGTCACTTCCCATATCTCACCTTCCAGGTTTCCAGGTACATACGTATCGCGGGGTATCGTGCCTATCGGCCTCATGGTATCGGGTTCGCCCCAATCCTCTGCACCTGCATCTGATTCGTATCCTTCATGCTCACCCGGTGTTTCTGTTATCTGTCTTGCAACGCCTGTAGCAAGCCTTGTGCTATATACCTGCGGGATAATATTCATTATCTCCTGATAGACTATCGAGCCGCCTGGTCTTGATTCGTTGTTCAGGTAATCTGTTATTGGCGTGGCATTGTAATCATGACTTTTCGCCCTGTTGAATGTTTCCTCAGCCTCGCTTGAGTTCCCGGTTGAATTGAATGCGTCTTTTTGCGGGTCTATCTTAAGCGAACCGTTGTCAAGTGCAACCTCTTCGTATTTGCGTTTCTTATTTGTGAGTGTGTATGCGGTTTCCCTGGCGTATTCCACAATGCTTGCCGGGTCAGCAGAGTTGAACACGAAACCCTGGTCAAGGAGCAGGGCACCATTCAGGATGAGTGCAAGGTGTGAGTTGTTGACTATATTTTTTGGCGTGCCTTTTGAGTATTGCAGGTATCCGCCTGCCCAGGTGTACGCAGTGGCAAATGCCGTGGTTTCTGTCATTACTGCGTTCGTGCCGTTCACCCTTTCTCCGTACTCGTCGGTGAGGTCTTTTAAGAGCGGGTATCTTGTTGTGATCACGGTTTCCACTGTTATGGTTTCATTTACGAGTTCAGAGCCTGTTTCCAGGTCTTTTAGATGGAGATTTAAAGGTGCTGATATTACCCAGTATGTTTGGTATCCTTTTTCAAACCTGCCTCCGCCCGGTGCAAGTACGGGAGGGGTTATTGTCCTGTTGAGTTTCATTTTTACAGGCCTGATTGTTATTTTTTCCCATGAGCCGGGAGGGTCGGCGTTCACCGAGAAACCGCGATATGTGAATGTGTCGTACTCGTAGTTTGATTGTATGTAATAGTTGAGTGTATTGTTTGTCATCGCTTTTGCCCGGTTCAGGCTGAACAGGTATGGGTCGCCGTATGTGCCCCTGTAGTATTCACTTGTGTTGTCCGGCTTTATTACGGGCGTCTCGCCGAGGGTTTTGAGTGCGTCCATGCCTGCGTAGTTAACGGCACGGGCAAGGTCTGCTTTTGCATATTGCAGTGCCGTGTCGGGGGCAGTGACCTCGATTCCGGTTGACATGGTCTTTGCCATTTTTATGTCCAGGCGCGTGAGGTTCATGGAGACGATAAGGGAAACGATAATGAGAAATACGCCGATCACGGCAAAGGGGACACGGGCTGTGTCGTTTTTAAGAAATGCTTTTCCACTCATAATCTCCTCGGATTGGCACGTCACCACCTGCCCTGTAATAAATATTTTCATATTTTCCTGTAAAAAAATGCAAAATACTGAAAAAATGTTTAACTACCTTGTACATATAATTAGTAATAATGCAAGAGAATGCCGCCCTGATCATCTCCCTCTTAAAAAAAGAGTATCCGGATGTGAGAATAGCACTTGTTCATTCAAATCCGCTTGAGCTATTGATCGCCACGATACTTTCAGCCCAGTGCACCGATGCACAGGTGAACGAGGTGACAAAGACCCTGTTCAAAAAATACAGGACGCCTGAGGATTACATCAAAGTCCCGCAGGAAGAACTTGAAAAGGATATATATTCTACTGGTTTTTACAGGAACAAGGCAAAGAACATTAAGAAGCTCTCTGAGATACTGGTCAATAATTTCGGCGGGAAAGTCCCGGATAACATGGATTATCTCCTCACTCTGCCGGGTGTGGCAAGAAAAACCGCAAACATCGTATTATCAAGCGCTTTCGGGAAAATCGAAGGCATTGCGGTCGATACCCATGTGAAAAGACTTTCAGCAAGGCTTGGCCTCACAGCAAACACAGACCCCAATAAGATAGAAAAAGACCTCATGAAGGTCGTTCCAAAAGATGAATGGGCTGTACTCACACTGCTTCTCATACATCACGGCAGAAAGATCTGCACGGCAAGAAAACCCCTGTGCGGCGAATGTGTTTTGAACAATCTCTGCCCGTCGGCATTTACTTTCGGGTGAGATATGCCGCTTGAGGAATATCGAAAGAAGAGGGATTTTACAAGATCGCCTGAGCCAAGAGGCGGCGCCGGGGAAAGCACTGGAAGGATTTTCGTTGTGCATGAACATCATGCGACCCGGCTTCATTATGACCTGCGCCTTGAAATGGGAGGTGTGCTGCGGTCATGGGCAGTGCCAAAAGAACCGCCTGTGGAAGAGGGTATAAAGAGGCTTGCCATCCAGACAGAAGACCACCCTGTTGAATATGCAGGTTTTGAAGGGACAATCCCTGAGGGAATGTACGGGGCGGGAACTGTGAAGACATGGGATAAAGGTGAGTTTATTCTTGAAGAAGAAGCTGATAAAGAATTGCTTTTTGAATTGAAGGGAAAGAAACTGACCGGAAGGTATGCTTTGATCAAAACAAAGTTCAAGGGAAAGGATTCCTGGCTGTTCTTTAAAAGGAAATGATCATGTGGCGTGAAATGGCAAAATTCGGTAAAAAACTCGTTGACCACGGACTTGTGGAATCGCATTTCGGGAATATCAGCGTCCGCACAGGCAGTAAAATGCTCATAACAAGAAGCGGATTTGCACTTGATGAGATCAACGAGAACAGCGTTGTTGAGGTGGATATCGATAAGCCTTCAAGCCTTGATATGATCGCCTCATCCGAAAGCCTTGTGCACCGCATGATATATAAGAATACATCGGCTCTTGCTATCATCCATGCCCATTGTCCCTTTGCTATCATCGAGTCCTTACTGGCAGAGGGGGATATTATTGTCCCCATCGATAGTGAAGGGCAGTACTTCCTGCACGAAATTCCCATAGTAAAAGGGGGAATCGGAACGCCCGAACTTGCTAAAAATACAGCCGATGCCCTGCGCGACCATAAAGGGGCGATTGTTTCCGGACACGGCACCTTTGCCATCGGAAAAATGCTTGAAGAAGCTTATGTCAATACGACGCAAATAGAGCATAGTTGTAAATTAAAGTATTATTGCGATCTTGTTAAGAAATAGACAATAGCTTTATTAACTCATTTTCCCTATATTTATGTAAGGAGTGTATCGAAAGAACAGATATCTTGATAATAATGTCTTTCGAAGTATATTCGTCATCATCATTAACAATTATCAACAATGATTCCGGGTTATACAATTTATGAACGGGGGCGACACAGCATGGTATATTTCGTATCTGTGGATTCTTACCTGAGTCGTGATATGAATTCAGGCCATACACAATAGTATACCAGGATATCCGGGAGAGCTCTTTGAAAAGGAGTGATGAACAAATGAAAGGTTCAAAATGTAAACCCACCAAAACCAATGTAAAACTTATATCACTTATGGTAATATGCGGGGCAATTATAGCCATATCCTGGTTACATCCATTAATTACACATGCCCTTGGAGAATCTCCTTTTGCAACCCCGGTCGCACCAGGCACCCCCTCAATAAAACTTACTACGAACAGGCTGGTAATACTTGATGACCCCAGCGGGTGGGATGGGGGAGCCGCCGGGATTACAGACCAGGGCAATCAGTGGTCAGGGGAAAGCACCACCATCCGCTGGTATGCGCTTGTGATGAGCTCTTCGGGGAGAGGGGCAGAGGGAGTAGCTATCACAAGCCGGGTTTTATTCCCCAACGGTACTATTGCCCTTACTAAAAATGGTATCACCAACAGATTCGGCATCGCAGAATTCGGGCAGGATATGGACAGGTGGTTGATACAGAACGGGAGCGCAAGCGAAGGTCGATATACAGTAGATGCCGCCGCAACAGTGGATGGAATTTCGGTAACCGGAAATTATGATTTTATTTATGACGAATGGGGATGCGGTTCAAATCCTGCAAGCGGATGTCATGTATCCCAGTACTGGCCCGGAGGTTTCATGCCTTCACAGAATGCCAGTTTATTTGCGGCAGGAAGTGTCCAGAACTCCCCATACCTTCATGCATGGGACAACTTCCATTCAGGTACAGGCCACGGGAACAGAGGAAGTATTGATGCCAACGAGTGCCTCACGTGCCACCGCGGTTATGATGGTGTGAACCGAACCCACAGCACCAGGGTACAGACAACACCACAGTATCCCGCAGGAATCCATAGCGGCAGTATACCCTGTACCGAATGCCATGCTGCTTTTGGAAGCGACAGTATGCCAATCCTTCAGTGTTATGATTGCCATCCGGTAAGGAACAACAACCTCAGTATAAAAAGGTTCTCCCAGTCTGCAACAAGCGGCTTCTCCTACCAGCCATTGACTGATCCGAATATAATGGCACATAATGAAGGCCAGAATATTTCCTGCATACAGTGCCACAGTGGTATGCATAATGTATCCAAGCCCTATAATATCACAGGCACCCCGGATACATATACTGAATACCAGCAGTGTACTGTATGCCACACTGCATACAAAAGACACAACGAATCTGTAAGCTGTACAGTCTGCCATTCGCAGGATGCCCATTCAATCAAAGTATTTGGCCAGAACGCAACTTATGTAAGCGGCACAGGGAACGCCTATCGAGGCAACTGCACCAACTGCCACCAGAATTCTTCTTTCCTGAGTTTATTACTTTCCCAGCCAATGGCAGGTTCCCATACAGGAAGTGCCCCGCAGGTTCCACAGCCGGTAAACCATAGCAACGACCCCCTGGCAGGGAAAAAATGGAACCAGACGCCGGGCTACTGGATAAACGGCACGGACGGAACGTCCCAGCTTTCTTCCTGCAAATACTGTCACGGCGAGACCTTGCATAAGATAATCGCCCTCGGCAGGCCATCCCTCTTTAATGGCAGTAATCCTGTGAATGCGGATATCGGTAGTACCTGGTGCCAGCAATGCCACTGGCAGGGTGCAGCGAATTATTCAAGCATCGTATTTGCGTTTGAAGAAGACGGCAAGATAGTGCCGCCTGAGATCACGGGAAATGTTACCCATGGTGCAAATAGTAGCAATCCGGCTTACTTCAATCATAGCGATACAGGCAAGGATGATTCTTCCTGCAGGGGCTGCCATGGGAGCCGGTCAGCAGTAAATGGAATCACAGGATTCATGCATAACGTAGCCACAGGCTCAAGTGGCAGTACGGACTGCGCAGTGTGCCATGATACCGGGGGAAGCGCACCCAGAATAATAAACTTTTCAGTTTTCAAGATAAGCGTCCATAAAGATCTTAACAACAACGCGAAAAACACCACGGTACTTTCAGAACTTGCGGATAAGGCCTGCTGGGCATGTCATGGGAACGGGACGGAGCCTTCAGGCCATCCGGCGAGATACAGGACACCGCGGGAATGCAGCAATGATGACTGTCATGCACTCAACCAGTCTTTCAGAGCACCAATGATCTATTCCCATTTCAAGGAAGCATCTTTGAACAATAATCCTGCAAATGCCACGAATTACAATATTTCCACCAGGGCATCATGCGAATCCTGCCATTCAAACAGCCTTAATGCGCAGGGGATAAATATAAACGCATCAGTCTCCCACTACGCATCCCGCACAGGGCTTGTGGATTCCATAAACTGCATTTTCTGCCACCTGGATGAGGACAATGCAATAAAATGGGGAAATGCAACCGAGATAAATAAGAATATAAGTTCGCTCATCGAAATGGACAGGGAGAGGAATAAATTCACAGCCCGTGAAGGTGAATTTGTGGAGTTAGGAGCGGGATACAGGATAAAAGTCACAGGTGTATCGACCCTGAGAGGCAGCGTGCTGTTAGAATTATACAAAGCAAATATGCTTGTAGATACCGTATCGGCCAATATTCCTGGCAGCTATGTCTATGAAGAAGAGCGCACGATAAACAACGGGACTTCCAAGATTCCTGTTATTGTGTTGAATATGACCTCAGCATTCCTCTTGGATAATCAAAGCTTTGTGCAATTTGAGGGCTTCAGGACAAGAAGGCCGCATTACGAGAATAAAACAACTTCCTGTTACCTGTGCCACTTTAACGGGGGCATGGAAAAAAATAGATACACCGTTATTGACCGCAAAGATGATTATGTATATTACACTGAAGTATTGTTTAACTCCTCAGATAAAAGGGAATTTAACCAGCAGCAGGCTTTGCAGAAGCTGGCTGGCGCAACACCTGATGATTCCCACATCGATATAGAGAGTGCCGGAAAAAAAACCATACGCAAAGGGGAGACCTGGAAACTGGCACCTGATTATACTCTCATCCTGGAGGATGTTTCAGAGAACAGCGACTCGGCAAGATTTCTGCTTGAAGCAGGGGGGGAGAAACAAACTGATGTAGCAAGAACAGGTGGTACTCTTGAATATGATTTGAAAATAAATTACCTTGGGCATACCTATTCGAACATCACTGTTTTCAGGGCAAATGTATCTGGAATAATGCAGCCTGACACCGTTATTCTAAAGGATATCATGGCAATATCCCCGGGAATAAAAAAAATTGACGATAATTCAACTATTTACGGCTATAATACAAGCTGGCTGTGGGAGAATTTTACGTTCGAAAATAGCAGGATTCCACGTGATATGCATTCACCCCTCCTGACAGATGGCGTTGACGGGGGTCCAGAGTGTGTTTTGTGCCATGATGTGGGCGATCTGGGAGCCCACAATACTATTAACAGGAACGCGCAGGACACTATCAGCAGGACATGCTGGGCATGTCACGGGGATGGGAAGGAGCCAAAAAGGCATCCTGCAACATATAAAGAACCCAGGGAGTGCAAATCATGCCATGTGGAGAGAATTATCCCGTTTTTTAATGCCACTTATATCGGAGATGAAAAACATGCCACTCTCGAAGGATGCAGCGGCTGCCATATAAATAATATTCATAAGCTCATTAAATTCGATGTAATCCCGGTTATAAAGTCCGTTTCTCTTTCACCAGAAAAAGTTGATGAGGGTGAGAGAATCCAGATAAGTGCAATCGCTGTTGCTGGTTACTATATGAGGATCAGGGGGGCTGAGTATTATATTGATTCGCAGGACAGGAGATTTCCCATGTCTGCGACAGATGGCTCTTTTGATGAGCAGACAGAGGAAGTGACCGCTGAAGTGAATACATCGGGATTAAGTCCGGGGACTCATTCGGTTCATGTAAGGGCGATGGAACGGAATAACAAATGGGGAGAGGAGGCCTCTGTGACCTTTGTGGTCAGGGAAAAAACAGGCGTAATGCGGGGCATAGTAGCAGGGCCGGCATTCAGGACAACACTCTGGGTCATAATGGGAATGTTCGCATTTCTGGCATTGATTATTTACCTTATGAAAAGGAATATGCATAAAGAGGGATTGCCCGGATATACCAGACATGGCCCATAAATTCGATGTGAAAAAAGCGGAATTACTTGACAGCCCCGATAGATTGCATATCCTGAATCCCGATGAGAACCTGGATAAGCTGGGGTTAAACACGGAAACGGTATTTGCAGACCTGGGCTGCGGGACAGGTTATTTCTCATTGCCTGCGGCATTGCGCGTAAAGAAAGTATATGCTCTCGATGTGCAGGAGGAAATGCTTGAAATCCTGAGAAATAAAATAAAGAAAGAAAAAATCAAAAATATTGATATAATCTTATCCGGGGAATCAACAATTCCATTACCCGATAATTCTGTGGATATCGTGTTCACGGCAAATGTATTCCACGAACTTGAAGATAGAATATCAATATTAGTAGAGATTAAACGCATTCTTTCGGCAGGCGGGAGACTGGTAATAATCGACTGGAAAAAGATTGAAATGGATTTTGGGCCGCCCTTTGAAGAGCGATTAACAGAGGCAGAGGTGATTTCAGCCTGTGAAAACAATAGTTTTGATTTACTAAAAAAGGCGGTTACGGGACCTTATAATTACCTCCTGATCTTTGAAGTCATGAAGAATTCAAAGGTAAAAAATAGCTGTTGAAAAAATAAAACTAAAAAAGAAGTGCCCTGAAATTAATCAGGAATGAATCTAATTACACTGCAAGCTTGTTGAACTCTATCTGGGTAAGTATCATTGCCGCAGGCGCAAATACCAGCCATAGCAGGAAGTATATCAATCCCATGCTGCTCTCTTTTTTTGCCACCTGGGCGGTGCCCACTGAATATTTATACAGCCAGTAAATATTCACGATAGGGATTATTATCAGCCAGAAAGTCGGGATGCTGGCACCAAGCTCAACCATTTCTTTTTTTGTAGAGTAAAGCCAATAAATACCGTATATTCCAAGGGTTATTATCGCTAAAACCACTACAAGTATTGGATTTCTATTCTTCACCATTCTCTGTCACCTTGCCACCGATTTTTTCGGAGACCTCACAATGATAATGATGTAACATCTATATATATTTATCTCCATAGATGTAAATATTAGTTTTATTTTTTCCGTTCGTGGTTTTGAAATCTGGCCTCTGCAATCTTTTTGTTGATGTTCGCATAGCAATAAACGCATCCGTGCGGGAAGGTATCATAAGCTCCTATATCCACGCTTTCTGTGCATCCGTATTCTTTCCTTGCGGGTTTCTCACTGCATACAAATCCATTCATGCCAAACAGTTCTTTTATGGGCTTCCCATCAATGCAATGCGCTCTCCGGATTTTCCCGGATGACGGAGATGATGCGGCGCATTTTCTACAAGATTCATGAGATAATCCATCTTCTATCACAATTAGTCTTAACGTTAGTGCCTACAGACCTGCTGGAGTAAATCTCACCGCAAAGCGCGCAAAGTTCGCAAAGATATTGCTACTAAGCTTTGCGAACTTTGCGGTGTCTATGTTTAGCCTTTTTCCCAACAGGTAGCTGGAACATTAAGCTTAACCGATAGGTTATCTTACCCTCGTGCCTTCCTTTACCTCTTTCTCAGGCATAAGCAGCACTGCGCCTTCCGCATCTGCGGCGAGCACCATTCCGCGCGACTCAACACCGAACAGCTTCGCAGGTTTCATGTTAGCCATCACAATGACCTGTTTTCCTACAAGTTCTGATGGGTTATGGGATTTTGCGATCCCGGCAACTATCTGGCGCTTCTCCCCGATATCAACCTCCAGCTTCAGCAGTTTATCAGAGCCTTTGATGTTCTCTGCGGATAATATCTTCCCGATCCTGATATCAAGCTTCTGGAACTCCTCGTATGATATTTCAGGTTTCTCTTCTTTTGCCTCTTCAGCGTGCTTTTTCTCTTTCGACATTGCTATCTTTATCCTTTTATCAAGGATCGCTTCCATTTCCTTGATCTTTTTATCCTCTATCTTTGTGAACAGTATCTCAGGGGCTCCAAGCTTTCCGGCAGGTATCTCGATAAGAGCATCTTCAAACCGCGCGCTATGGACATCGCCTGAGAGTCCAAGCTGGTTCCATGCTTTTTCCATGTTTCCCGGAAGTACAGGTTCAAACAGCAAAACAAGTGCTTTGGCTACCTGGAGACAGTTTTTGACCACACGCCCGCATGCTTCTTTGTCTTTTTTAACGAGCTGCCAGGGTTCATTTGACTGGAAATAAGCATTACCATACTGCGCCAGCTCCATCATCGCATCAGTTGCCTTCTTGAATTCATATTCATCAAAAGCCGATAATATGCTATTGATAGTGGATTCTATTTTTTCAAAAATCTCTTTATCAACCTTACCTTCAGGGACTGCACTGAAATTCTTATGAGTAAAATGCAGTGTCCTGTGGAGGAAATTACCAAGCGCGCCTACAAGTTCGTTATTGACCTTTTCCTGGAAGACCTTCCACGAGAAGTTCAATTCCTTTGTATGGGAGGTATAATTCGCGATATAGTACCTCAAAAGGTCGGGATGGAATCCGTGGTCAAGGTAATCCTCGTCCACCCATACCACGTAGCCCCGGCTCTTTGAGAACTTCTTATCATCTATTTTCAGCATTCCTGACGCCACAACGGCCCACGGCGGGGTATAACCTGCCCCCTTTAGCATCGAAGGCCAGAAAATGCAGTGATGGTAAGTGATATCCTCACCTATGAAATGTATAATGCGCGAATCCCGCCTCCAGTATTCTTCCCAATCCCTTCCTGTATTATTCGCCCATTCCTCAGTAAATGAAATGTACCCGATAGGCGCATCCACCCAAACGTAAACAACAAGGTCATCATGCCCCGGGAACCGCACACCCCATTCAAGGTTCCTTGTGATGCACCAGTCCTTCAGGTCCTTTGCCCATTCTTTTGCATAATTTATGGCGTTGCTTGTCCCTCCAAGGGTCTTCAGGTACTGCGAGAGGAAACCTGAAAATGATGAAAGCCTGAAAAAGAAATGTTCCTGCTCGCGGTACTCGGCAGGATTGCCGCAAATGCGGCATTTTGCATTCTTTATTTCCCCGGGCTCAAGGTGTTTTCCGCATCCCTGGTCGCATTCATCGCCCCGCGCGGGTTTTTCGCAATAAGGGCATGTACCTTCCACAAACCTGTCAGGAAGGAACCGCTCGCAGTGCGGGCAATAAGCCAGTCTTATAACCTGCGGGTAAACATATCCTCCTTCTATCAATGATTCGACAATGCTGGTCGTCCTTGCATGGTTTGTAGGGGAATCCGTGTTCCCGAAGATGCTGAATTCAACTTCCATCGCCCTGAAAATGCTCTTAAAATGATCATGATATTTATTCACAAGCTCTTTCGGTGCTATACCCAGTTCCTCTGCGTTTACCACAATTGGAGTGCCGTGGGCATCAGACCCGCAGATGAAAGCTGCCTCCTGGCCCTGTTTTCGAAGCGCCCTGACAAAAATGTCTCCCGGAATGTATGTACGCAGGTGCCCGATATGGCATTTGCCGTTTGCATAAGGAAGACCGCATGTTACCACGACCGGTTTATCTATTGGGAAGTTGGACATGCGGTTTAACATGAAACTTCCATATAAAATATGTTTCTGTGGATGTCCATGCATTATTTGATTGTTAAGCATTCATACAGCAAGCATTATATCAAGCCAGGTTGTGTTTAATCAACTTAAATTGAGTTGATGTTAATGCTTTACCCCGGTGGAACACCCACACAGCCAGAAATAATTTCCGTGGCTTTATCGAAGCTTAGTCTTGGATCTTCAGATATGTTCGCAGATATAGGATGTGGAAGCGGCTCAGTATCAATCAGTGCTGCACAGAAAGTAAAACACGTATATGCTATCGATAACAGGGAGGAAGCAGTTTACGCTGCATCCAGGAATATAAAAGAAGCAAATATAACTAACATCTCAGTTTTAAAGGGCGAGGCTGGGTTGATACTCGCTGATCTCGATATTGACTGCGCATTCCTTGGTGGAAGTAAAAATATTGATAACGTCCTTGCAATACTAATGGATAAAGTCCCGCGTTTTGTAGTCAGCGCAGTAAGGATTGAGACCGCTGCTTTAGCTGTCGGAGCTATGAAAAGGAATGATAAATTCAAGGAATTATTACAGATACAAATATCAAGGGGAAGCGAGCTTGCAGGAGGTACTATGCTCAAGCCCGAAAACCCCATATTCCTTATTGTAGGCGGTGAACCGTGACAATTGGAGCTGGCCATGGAGAAACTAAAATAAACAATATCGTGTATTTTGTAGGGGCAGGCCCGGGTAATCCTAAATATATTACTGTAAGAGGACGGGAGCTTCTTGAATCCGCAGACCTTGTGATGTATACGGGTTCGCTTGTTAATCCCGATATCCTTGATTACACAAAAGGTGAAAAAATTGATAGTCACGGCATGAAGCTTGAGGATATCGTTGAATTGCTGGAAAAAGGTGTCAGGGCAGGGAAGCTTGTCGTAAGGCTCCATAGTGGCGACCCTTCTTTGTACGGGGCTATAATCGAGCAGATAGAACGACTCCGTGAGCGCAGAATAGATATAGAGATTGTGCCGGGCGTGACATCGCTTTTTGCCTCTGCCGCCGCACTTAAAAAACAGCTCACATTGAACGGTATTACAGAGACATTGATAATAACAAGACCCGCCGGGGCGACACTGGAAAAAGACTCGCTGCGTGAGCTATCGCGCCATAATGCGACGATGGCCATATATTTGGGCACCCATAAGCTAAGGGATATCACAAAAGAAGTGACATATCCCAGGGAAACACCTGCTGCGGTCGTATATCATGCCTCGTGGGATGATGAGAAAATCATTCTTGGCACTGTGGGCGATATTGCGGATAAGGTTGAAGCACTTGGTATTGATAAATCCGCAATGATAATCATCGGTAATGTGCTCTCGCCTGAAAACTACAGGAGGTCGCACCTGTATGGGTGAGGTGGCAATCATTACTTTTCCGCGTAATCTTGCCATTGCGGAAAAGATTAAGGGTGTCACGGGCGGGAATATCATAACATATTCGAAAAACGCTTTCAGGCAGGCTTTTAAGGAATATGATTCGATAATAGCCATAATGGCTGCTGGTATAGCAGTCCGGAATATTGCGCCTCTGGTATGTGATAAATGGAGTGACCCGGCAGTCGTTGTAGTTGATTCAGGGATGGGTTTCGCCGTACCCCTGCTTGGCGGGCATCATGGCGCCAACGAGCTTGCCAGAAAACTGGCAGGCACAGGGATAACTCCCGTAATCACAACAGCCACCGAATCAACAGGGAAAGAGCCAGTTGAAAAAATAGCTGAAAAACTCGGATGCAGGATAGTGAACAGGGATTCCACAAAAAAAGTGAATATGGTTTTGCTGGAGAGGGATATTGAGGCTGTATGCCTGAAAGGTCCGGGGATAGTGCTTGTGGATGATAGCGTGACTGTGCTAAAAAGACACAATCTGGTCGTGGGCATAGGCGCCAATCGCGGCGTTAGCAAACAGGAGGTTATAGAAGCCATCATAAACGGGCTGGCTGAGATATGCGCCACAATGGATGATGTCAAGTATCTTGCGTCTGCAATGATAAAGGAAAACGAAGAGGGGATCATTGATGCTGCATCATCACTTGGGAAAGAAATAAAATTCGTTCCGCATGAACTGATAAATTCAATCAGGACGCCGACGGTTTCAAAAGCAAAAACCCTTGGACTGAACGGGGTATGCGAACCTGCGGCGCTTGCAATCTCGGACGAGAAGGAACTGCTGCTAAAAAAGAGAATATACGGCAATGTCACGATAGCAATCGCAAGGTAAATTATGGACGTAAAAATATGAATACTGATCTTGGTGCGCGAACAAAAGAGGCAGTTGAAATTAGTGAAAAAAGCAGGATGATAGTGAGAAGCCTCGTGCCCGGTGACGGACCTGAAGAGCGGATAATGCAGCGATGTGTTATGGCTACAGGCGACCCGTCATTTGCAGGTCTCATGAGATTCTGTAATGAACCTATACAAGCAGGGGTAAAAGCCATAACTGAAGGGGCGGTCATATTCGCTGACATAAAAATGGCAGAGGCCGGGATAACAAAGAGAGGACATAACTGCAATATAAGGTGCGTGCTTGACGCAAGAAGCGGGATTGCAGAAAAAACAGGTATGACAAGGACATCAGCAGGGTTCATGGAGCTTGGAAATGAACTGGATGGCGCGATTATCGTAATCGGGAATGCCCCATCTGCGGCGCTGACCGTATGCAGTATGATACAGAAAGGGCGAAGACCCGCACTGCTTGTAGCTACACCTGTGGGTTTTGTAAATGCAGCCGAATCAAAAGAGTTAGTCAGGAGTCTGAAAGTTCCTTCTATCACCTGCGTGGGGGCAAGGGGAGGAACACCTGTGGCAGTTGCAGTGGTGAATGAACTTGTGGAGATGGCAGCAGGCGGGATGTACAGGTAAGGATTTCATTCATCCTGATTTATTGTTTTGTGAACTTCCTTCCTCTTTCAGAAATGCATCCAGAGAATCCAGGTACTCCTGTGATTGATTAATTCCATTCATTTTTCTTTCGTCATAATTTTTTAGAACAGAGCCGGAGTCAAATTTGATTTTTTCCTCTGAATTCTGAAGATCAAAATAGATTATGCCGTTCAACACTACAAGAATGCAGACAATTATTACTATGATCCTGGGAAAAATTTTGCTTAACAAAACCATGCCCCACGGGATTGCAGGGATCAAATATGCAGGTTTGGAGGGATGGTATATGAAGAGGAGGGCGTAGATCAACACCACAAGCAAACTTAAATTAAAAGCAGGGTCTTTTTTAGGAATATTCCTTGTAACTAAAAATGAAACAAAAATTATTATCATTACAGGGATGCTTAATACTTGGGTCGTAAAGCCATAATATACTTCGGTAAAAGTGATCTCTCTTGGGTAGTACTTAAGGAATCCTAAGCCGTATTTGTAAAGTATAGGGGAAAAGAGTACTATCGAGGAAAGAAAGGTAGTTCCCAGGAAACTATAAATCCTGTTGTTACCAGCTTTTTTGTGAAGCATCCAGTAAAGAAGAGGTACAATCATCACAACTGAAGTCAGCCTGCAGGCTATTGCAAATGATAATGCAACACCTGAATAACTGTATTTTCCAGCAAATGCGAGGTAGAAAGCCAAAAGCAGGAAACCGAGCCCCCACATATAATCCATGGTGACAGTGCTGTTTATCCATATAACAGGAATAAATGCAAATGTTATCAACAGGAGAGCCTTGTTTTTAATACCCAGTAGATTTAATATTTTTCCAAATAAAATTACTGCAAAAAAAGAAAATATCATTGTTGCGGTATTGGTGGCCAGCCATCCTCCGCCGATAAGCAATGAGTTATATATTTCAAAAAAAGGCGAGCCTGGAAAACGCGACACTGCATAGATATGGTAATAACGAAGCAGATAAGCAGAATTAACGACCGCAAACACATCCGAATCGGTCGGTGATGTAAATGCGCTAAAACCCATATCGAGAAAAGGGAGCCGGGAGGCAGAAAATATCAGGAACAGATATATGATATACGGAAATCGTGTAAAATCGATATCCAGGTTAAGTTTTAATGCCATCGCCTAAGCCTTGTGATTCTTCCTATTAAAGCTTAAGTGAAAAAAAAGAAATTGGAAGGGATTTCTCCCTTCGTTATGTTTTAGGTATTTACTTTCTCTGTCTCAGCACGAGGTATGCTACTGCAAGCAAGCCTGCGATTGCAAAGGCTAATTCAAAGCCTGGCTCTTTTGGTGTTGTTGCTGCCGGGACTGTTGTTGGTGTCTTCTCTGGTGGTTTCTCAGTAACTGTTAGTGTACCAGTGGTTGTTGGTTTTGCTGTTACATTAACGGTCTGTTTGGGTGTTACGCCTGCACCTGTTGTTGGTGTTGGTGTTACATCTGCTCCGGAAATAACCATATCGACCTTGGGATAGAACCTCAGCACCGAGCTGTTATCTGCGGTTCTGAACTTGATGTTTCCAAGCAAGTCGTTTGTACCGTCAGATGACAGTGTTATTGCGCTGTCGCTCTTTAAGGTAAGTCCATAGGTTGCATCTTCTGTAGCATCAACCTTGAATATGCCGAACTTGTCGCCGCTCTTTACTTCAGTGACTGTCGATGAGATCAGCCATGTGTATTTGAGCTGCACCATGTCGGAGGTTGCACCTGCGAACACGCTGTCAACGTATGTTACAAAGATTGGTACGTTGGATTCGCCTGCAATGCTCTTTGCATAGTAGGTATAGACGCCCTGTGTGCCTGTGCCTGTGGAGGATGCTGCCTCGATAATCTTATCATCGAGTTTGTTGCCGTCCTTGCTCAGTACAAGCCATGCCTGTCTTGGGGATGCCTTGGCATCAATCGACTGGGCCGTGAGCGTATATCCGTCTCCCAGGTCCCAGGTCTCGCCTATTGCCAGGGTCTTCTTATCGGCTTCAGCCTGTTCCACAACTAACTTTGCAAGTTTGTTGTTCTTGCCGTTGATTCCTACGTATTTATCTGCAAGCCATCCTACGGTTGCATAGTAGCCTGCACCAGTCGAGACTGATGAGGTCAATCCGGAGTTCATACCGTACTCAACAGTCCTGTTCTTCTTTTCTGCTACTTTATACTGAACAGCCTGCTTTGATGTATTGTACCATAATGTTTCCTTTGGAATGGTTCTTCCAGATATTGACAGTATCTTTAAGGTTTCTGAAGTCTTGTTCTCCTTCAGGTCATACCAGAATCCTGCGAAGTTGTCTGCATTCCAAGTAGATACTGTAAGGTCGGTAGATACGTTAGTTGGATTCGCTCCTTCGGTAACGTTCCTTGAAACCGCTCCACGGATTTCATAGGTACCTGCGTTCGAGTAGGTCGCTATTGGATAGAACCTCAGCACCGAGCTGTTATCTGCGGTTCTGAACTTGATGTTTCCAAGCAAGTCGTTTGTACCGTCAGATGACAGTGTTATTGCGCTGTCGCTCTTTAAGGTAAGTCCATAGGTTGCATCTTCTGTAGCATCAACCTTGAATATGCCGAACTTGTCGCCGCTCTTTACTTCAGTGACTGTCGATGAGATCAGCCATGTGTATTTGAGCTGCACCATGTCGGAGGTTGCACCTGCGAACACGCTGTCAACGTATGTTACAAAGATTGGTACGTTGGATTCGCCTGCAATGCTCTTTGCATAGTAGGTATAGACGCCCTGTGTGCCTGTGCCTGTGGAGGATGCTGCCTCGATAATCTTATCATCGAGTTTGTTGCCGTCCTTGCTCAGTACAAGCCATGCCTGTCTTGGGGATGCCTTGGCATCGATCGACTGGGCTGTGAGCGTATATCCATCTCCCAGGTCCCAGGTCTCGCCTATTGCCAGGGTCTTCTTATCGGCTTCTGCCTGTTCCACAACTAACTTTGCAAGTTTGTTGTTCTTGCCGTTGATTCCTACGTATTTATCTGCAAGCCATCCTACTGTTGCATAGTAGGCGGCACCAGTCGAGACTGACGAGGTCAATCCGGAGTTCATACCGTACTCAACAGTCCTGTTCTTCTTTTCTGCTACTTTATACTGAACAGCCTGCTTTGTCGTGTTGTACCACAGCTTTTCTTTTGCAACGGTTCTTCCAGATATGCCATCAGTCAGTATTTTTAATGTTTCTGAAGTCTTGTTTTCCTTCAGGTCATACCAGAATCCTGCAAAATTTGTGGCATTCCAAGTAGATATTGTCAGGTCATTTGCATTAGCTGGGGACGCTCCATCGGTAACGTTCCTTGACACTGTACCGCGAATCTCCACAGTTGAAATTTGCGCACTTACAGGTAATGCCACTATTAATAGCATTAACGCCGCTAATACAACTGCTGTTATTTTTTTACTCATTCTTCTTTACCTCCATATTTTATATGGTTTATTTCTCCTTCGAGATGCCGGTTCACGGCAAGAGTGATATAATTTAAGACAGGACTTTTATGTCCCGTCGCCATCGCTAAACCATCTCTGCCATAATGCCAATTACATGGCAGTGAGAACAGAGACGATTTCATCACCCTCTATTAATCCCGTCATGGATTACATACCTTCTACATAGGCTATACTTAAATCTTTTTTGGTCGCTTTTGAGGAAAAATATGCATGCATGGGCACAATTGACGATTGAGATTTCACTTATTGTCGAACCTGACAGCAAATAAGCACTGCCTTACGTTTTTAGATAAAGCGAGAAAAAATCTTTAATTTGTTGGATATTCTAAATGTCCAGCCGAAAACAATGAAAGTCCACCAGAAGATTGATGAGATTTTAAAAAGTATGTAATGATACTATGCATACTCCTTTCAGACTCAATATCGGTCATCTCTCAACAATCTACCACACATCATTTATCCTGATGGGTACAGACTCGCTTGATAAGGCTGGCATCCAGGCAAACTGGAAACTTTTTGCCTCTGGCCCGGATATGGTCAGGGCTTTCTCAACCGGAGATATCGATATAGGATATATCGGCCTGCCTCCCGCGATCATAGGCATCGACAGGGGAGTTCCAATCATATGCGTAGGAGGTGGGCATGTTGAAGGAACCGTGCTTGTCGCAGGGAAAGAATATCTCAGATGTGAGAATCTCTCGGACGCCAATAAAGTTCTCTCGCAATTCGAAGGAAAGGTAATCGGCTCTCCGCCCAGGGGTTCGATCCACGATGTCATAATCCACGATGCCCTTGATAAGGCAAAAGTGAGTGCTGCAGTAAAGAACTTTTCATGGACTGATTTTGTTCTGGAGGCGCTGGTGGATGGCAATATCGACGCCGCTGTCGGGACACCATCCCTTGCCGTAGCTTCTGCTCGCGCCTGCGGGGCCAGAATCATCATTCCCCCGCATGCCTTCTGGCCCGATAACCCAAGCTATGGGATAGTAGTCAGGAATGATTTGCGCAAGTTTCCAGGTATGATAACGGATTTTCTGAGAGAACACGAAAAAGCGGGCAATTTCATAAAGTCTGATCCGCAGTGTGCGGCAAGGATTGCCTCAAAAGTCATGGGACTTGTGGATGAAGATTTTGTCCTGGAGGCATATAGGATCTCACCAAAGTATTGCGCTGCGCTTTCTTCCGAATTTATCAGTTCCACCATGGCATTTGTGCCTGTACTTCGCAGATTGGGATACATTACACAGAATTTAAAAGAAAAAGAGATATTCGATTTTAGTTTTATCAGGGAAGCCCACAAGGAACAGCCGCATTATAATCTGTGATAGCAAAAAACGATGCACTTATTTACCATCCGTATATACAGACAATCCAATGGAAGAGCTCTATCAGGTAATAGAAAAGATAAAGACCTCAAAGGATCTGGATTTTGAAGACGGCATGCTCCTCATGGAATCAGGAAATCTTCCACTCATCGGCGCACTTGCGGATTATGTACGCAAAAGAACCGTAGGAAACGGGGTCACGTTCATAAATAACTACCATATAAACTATTCCAACATCTGTACTTCAAAATGCAAGTTTTGCGCATATTTCAGGGAAGAAGGACAGGAAGGGGCTTTTACTCTCACGGTCAGTGAGATAATGGAAAAAGCAGAAAAAGCCAGGAGCCTTGGAGCTACAGAACTTCACATTGTAGGCTCGCTTAATCCCAGACTTCCATTTGAGTATTACGAAGATGTGCTCAGAAGCGTTCATGACGAGTATCCTTCGATGTCACTTAAGGCTTACACGGCAGTTGAGATCGCCTACCTTGCAGATACAACAGGGATGGGCGTCAGGGAAGTATTGCTGCGCCTGAAAAAAGCAGGGCTCAGCGGTCTTCCGGGTGGTGGAGGGGAGATTTTCAATAAAGAGACACGAAAAAAGGTCTGTCCTGAAAAAATAAGCGGTGAACGATGGCTTGATGTCATGGAAACCGCCCACGGGCTGGGAATAAAAAGCAATGCTACGATGTTATACGGCCATATCGAAACGCCAGAGGATGTTGTGGATCATATACTCAGGATAAGAACGCTCCAGAAAAATACCGGCGGGTTCCAGGCATTTATCCCTTTGAGGTTCCATCCTGATAACACTGAACTTCAAAAAAAAGGGATCGTCATATCCGGCCCCACAGGTTTTGACGACCTTAAGATGATCGCAGTTTCACGCCTTTTACTGAATGGTTATGTCAACAACATCAAGACATACTGGGTCATGGTTGGTGAAAAGCTTGCACAGGTCGCGCTCCATTACGGTGCGAACGATATCCACGGCACTGTCATGGAGGAGCGCATTACGCACGCAGCCGGGGGTTCCACTCCAGAGCATATGCCAAAAGAAAGGTTAATCCATTTAATAAGGAACGCTGGCAGGATACCTGTGGAAAGAACTACGAATTATGAAGTGATATGCGAGTATTAGATATAACGAACCTGATATGAACCATATGAACCTGATATGAACCTCATCGAACCCCTGAGAACCTCAAGCGAATACTTTATAATTTTAAAGAACATATTCTGAACACAATGAGAACCTTCTCTATCAGGCTCGATGAAGAGCTTTTTCAAAAACTGGAATCGGTAAGGGGAGAAAAACCAAGGGCCGATTATATAAGAGAGGTTCTCTTATTGAATTTTAAGGAACCTGATGCGAACCTCATCGAACCTCAGACGAACCTCAATAAAGAAATCGATTCTTTAAAAGCCGAATTAACACACAAAGAGCAGATAATCAAAATAATGGATGATAGGGTAAAAGACCTACAGAATCATAATGGCTTTTTGATCAGTGAATACAGCAGGTTAACAAGGTTGAACGAGCAATTGCTCTTACCACCTGCACCCATTGAACCTATTAAGAAATGGTGGCAGTTATGGAAGTGAATTTTTATCGAAACCAGTGGCAGGACAATATAACCAACGGACCGGCTGAGAGATATGTGTAAAGAGAGGAAAGAGAACGGATAGAATTAGGGATAAATCCGTGCCAGGACGTTGACAAGTGGATGGACATGCCCTTGATTCTTATTCCTAAGGACGAACCCCGATTCTATTCTTGCCTTCCTTGATTCCTCTGCCCGGATAAGGGTGTTTCTGGCACTTATGGAATAGTATTCCTCTCCGCATTCGCAACATCTCACGTATGCCTGGGGACCCTTATTCACCAGGACATAAAAATAAAAATTTTTTAATTCAGTATTCCCGCATACTTCACAAGGAACAAATTCTTTTATTATTTCACTAACCTTCATGATTAACCCCAATATTAGAAGGCTGTATCAACCTATATAACTTTTCTACAGATGATTTATGGCATGGAAACGGACTTTCGCAGTTCCTATACACTCATTCGATGCCCTGGATTTTAGAATCCTGCATCGGTGGCTTTAAGTCGATATAGGATATATTTAACATGGGAGTTTGTAAAATGTCGAAATTAACATATGATGAATACTATTCTCTTAGCGGGGGTAAAATGCAGACCGTGGAGATAATGGAAAAAACCTTCGAGACCGAGTCAGGCGATATAGCAATATATCTTGCCATGTCGCAAAAAGCAGCGGATGAGGGCCATCCCGAAATAGCCCTGTATCTCTATAACGTTGCCATGGATGAAGCCCGCCATGCTGCCGAGTTTGCCACGCTTCTTGGCAAAGTAAAGGATACAAAATCGAATCTAAAAATGATGCTCGATGATGAAATAAAAACTGAAAAAGATAAAGAAGAGGCTGCAAAGATTGCCCTTGAAGAAGGATTTGATGATGCTTACATATCCTTTAAGAGTTCGAAGCACGATGAGACCAGGCACAAAGCAGGGATAAAAACTGCTCTTAGAAAATTTCAGAAAAAGTTAAGTATATTATAAACAATAATAATATGGGAGAACACAATATGGAGCCCAAAAAGGTAATCAAGAATATTGACGACAAGATGGGATTTATACCTGAGATTATGAACATGATGGGGGAAATGAACCCCGAATTATTCGAGCATTATAAAAAATGCGACGATGGCATCCAGCAGGATGGCGCACTTTCCGCAAAAGTGAAAGTCCTGATGTCTCTTGCAGTAATGGCATCTCAAAGATGCGAACCATGCTGTGAATCCCAGATGAGAAGCGCCCTGAACCACGGCGTAACAGAAGAAGAAATAATGGAAACAATGAATGTCATCTTCATTACATCCGGCGCACCCGGTGTGGCATCATGCAGGAAAGCCCTCCTGCACCTGCAGGGTAAAGAAGGCCAGGGCGGCCATGGCTGCGTGCCTGGAAAAAGGCCTGGATAACTGAAAAGTTAAGATATTATATGTTCATTGATTTATCAATGAAATGAAGTTTTAAGGGAGGACAATATGAGCAACAAAATAATAGACGCATTGAACAAAGATCGTGAAGATGAATTGAGCGCCATAATACAGTATATGAAGCACCATTACGAGGGGGAAGGAATGGAGAGCCCGGAAATCCTTGATATAGAGAAAGATATAGCTATTGCAGAAATGAAGCATGCCGAGAAGCTGGGTGAACGCATAAATTACCTCGGTGGAATCCCTACAAAGAAAACATCACCCATAATGGAAGGTGGCGATCTTAAGAAAATGATCGAAGACGATCTTGCAAAAGAGAATGCGGCGATCAAGCAGTATAAGGAACATATCAAGCTGGCCATAGAAGAGAACGATCCAGTGACAAGGCTTATGCTTGAAGAAATCCTCTCTGATGAAGAAGATCATGCCAATACATGGGAGACCACGCTTGGAATAAAGAAATAAATATGTTCGGAAGAGATACACAATTAGTGGATTGCAGGGAGGCGATGGGGCTTGGCCGCGGCGGCGGCATAGCCCAGCGCGGAACCCTGTCAGAGGCCGCAAGACCCGATGTCGTTGCAATCGCGATGACCCCGGGCAGGCGGCACATCACAAAACCTGTATGTGAAATCACATACGGGTTAAGAAGAGAAGGGATACAGGTAAGTGTACTTGTGCTTGAGGCAGGCGCGGGCATCCCGATGGATGAAGTCGGTGCATCTACGTCATCGAGGGGTTACGGGCCGAAGTTCGGTCTTACTGCAAAAGAGATCGACCAGATAGCCAGGCACAAGCTTGTGCTGATACATATGGGCAATGTGAATTCCCATATCATCCTTAAGACAAAAAAAATCCTGAAATACGTCAATATACCTGCTGTGATTGCCTGTGAATACCCTATTGATTATGAGGATTTTGCAAAAGCGGGCATTAAGACACGGGTCGTGAAACCCAAAAAACCTGAAACTGAAGGCACAGTTGTTGCCATCGTAAGCGGCATAACAAGAGGTGAGACCTGCTCAAGAGGCAATCTCAATGAACTGGTAAAAGAGATCCGCTATGTATTGGGCCAGAAGATTGAGGAGACACATGCGGTAAGGAGTGATCTGCTGATACAGGAAGGATTGCTGGCAAGCGAAGAACCTGCGGAGAGTGAATAAAATGAAATGCTATATATGCGCTAAAATGGGAAAAGATACAGATGCTGTGGCGGCATGTATCGTTTGTGGAATGGGTGTATGTATGGAGCATGCAATCTATGAAGTAACACCCGTATGGAAAGGCGATTATCCGGTAAGACTTGAAAAGGATATTGAGAACATGAGAAGGATACTGTGTCCTCCCTGCCATGAAGCTCTCAAGGAGAACTGGTGATATTTATGCTCAGATGTTACGAATGCACTGAAGACGGGTCTGTTGAAGAGGCAGTTGCCATATGCATAATGTGCGGCAAGGGGTTATGTATGGAACACTCCCACAGGATCGATCTGCCGATCTGGGAAGGGGGATACCCCGCACCCGTAAAGATCTTAAAAAAAGGCCTTCCGAGATTCGTTTGCCGGGAATGCGGCAATATCCTACTGCCAGGTTCGTGCGAGTAAAAGTGCATGTTCGAGGTGCGCTTTCACGGGAGAGGGGGACAGGGCGCAGTAATGGCAGCCCAGACGCTTGCAGAAGCTGCGGTGATAGAGGGAAATTATGCAATCGCTTTCCCCTTTTTCGGGGCTGAACGGCGCGGCGCTCCCGTGCTTGCTTTTACAAGAATAGACAATAAGAAAATATATAGCAAAACACAGGTCTATGCCCCCGACTGTGTGGTCGTGCTTGATGATTCACTCCTTGATACCATCGATGTGGTGGCTGGACTAAAACCTGAAGGGACAGTGGTCATAAACTCAAAAGACAAACCAGAGGACATAGATCTCGGAAAAGAATTAAGGACAGGTGTAATAAATGCTACTTCCGTGGCGCTTGAGATTTTAAAAGCCCCGATAACAAATACCACAATCCTGGGCGCGTTTGCAAAAGCCACCGGAATCGTAAGAATCGAATCGCTGGAAGAAGCTATCAGGCGAAGGTTCGGAGAAAAGCTCGGAGCCCAGGTGGGGGAGAGAAATGCCCTTGCTGCCAGGACAGCTTATGAAAAAACAATCATTGGCAAAAGTAAAGCGATAAAAAAACTTGAGCCTAAGAAGCAATGGCTTCCCACTTACCAGGAACTCCCTGTCGGCGGCGCCCTGGTTGAAGGTAAAACCGATGCAGGCCTTATAGGGCCAGGAAGCTTTATCGAAAACAAGGTCATGGGCTGGGCTACGTTCCGTCCCCTTCGGGATAAGGAGAAATGCACAATGTGTCTTTTATGCTGGTTCTACTGCCCCGAAGGAACCATCGTTCGAATTTCTGACAGGGGAGACCTTATGACAAATTATGACTATTGCAAAGGCTGCGGTGTATGTGCAAACGAATGTCCTGTTGATGCAATAAAAATGGTGAGGGCGAGGGCTTAATGAGCGTGAAAAAGGTCATAACTGGCGATCATGCAGTTGCAACAGGTGCAAAACTCTGCCGCGTAGAGGTCGTGCCTGCCTATCCAATCACGCCGCAAACCCTCATTATCGAACATATCGCGGATTTTGTCAATGACGGCGAACTGGATGCGAAATTCCTCACAATGGAGTCCGAACACAGCGTCATGAGCGCCGCTGCTGCTGCTTCTGCCGCGGGTGCAAGGGTATTCACGGCAACATCATCCCAAGGACTGGCTTTTATGCATGAAATGCTGTATGCTACAGCACCCCTTCGTCTTCCGGTAGTAATGGCCAATGCAAGCCGGACATTAGGAGGTCCGCCGGGTATCTGGTGCGAGTACAATGATTCCATGGGAGCGCGGGACTCAGGCTGGCTCCAGCTTTACGTGGAAGACAACCAGGAGGCACTTGATATGGTTATCCAGTGTTTCAGGATCGCCGAGGATAAACGGGTGAGGCTTCCGGTAATGCCCTGTCTTGATGGCTTTGTGCTCACGCACACCGTTGAGCCTGTGGAAGTCCCTGGGCAGGAGGAAGTGGATTCATTTTTGCCTGCTTATGCACCGGATATTACACTTGACCCGGCAAGACCCTCAATGATAGGGACGTTCATGCCTGCCGAGTATATAATGGAACTGCGCAGGCAGACTGCCACAGCCATGGAATCCGCAAAGAAGGTCATCATGGAGATAAATGATGAATTTGCAAGAAAGTTCGGAAGGAATTACGGCGGGCTTATCGATACGTATCAGATGGAGGATGCACAGATCGCATTGATAACTATGGGTACTGTTACCAGCACCTCGCGCGAAGCTGTGGACGAACTTCGAAAGGAAGGGAAAAAAGTGGGCCTTGTCAAGCTTCGTTTCTTCAGGCCGTTCCCATCCGAAGATTTGAGAAAGATATTATCAGGCATGGATGCAGTCGGGGTCTTTGACCGCTCGATATCCTACCAGGGCGGTGGACAGGCATATAACGAAGTCCGCTCCGCACTTTTTGGTATGACAATACCAATCATCAATCATCTTGCGGGTCTTGGCGGGAGGGACGTTACAATGGAGCAGATAATGAAGATGTTTGAGATAACACAAAGAGCTGCAAACGGTGAAAAAGTAAATCCTGTGAACTGGCATAACACCAGGGGTGAGACTGTATGATCACAATTAAAGACCTGCCTGATCATAATCTCTTCACAGCAGGCCATACAGCGTGTCCAGGATGCGGGGTTGCTATGTCGATAAGGAATGCTATACGTGTTCTGGGAAAAGATACAGCAGTATATGTCCCGGCAAGCTGCGCTGTAGTATTTGGTACCACATTCCCTTACGGGGCGTGGAAAGTGCCCTTCTTCCACACGGCCTTTGAAAACACAGGCGCATGTTTGACTGGCATGCAGGCTGCATTTGAAAAGAAGGGGAAACAGGTTATTTCTGCCGGATTTGCGGGCGATGGCGGAACCTACGACATAGGTCTCCAGAGCATGTCGGGCGCTGCCGAACGAAATGATAATGTCCTTTATATCTGTCTTGATAATGAGGCTTATATGAACACGGGAATACAGCGAAGCGGCGGAACGCCCTTCGGGGCATGGACCACGACAACGCCTGTGGGCACTAAAATACAGGGCAACCGCAGGTTCAAAAAAAACCTTGCTGATATTGTGATAGCTCATGAGATACCTTATTATGCCACGCTTTCCATTGGCCATCCTCTTGATTTCATAAGGAAAGTGGAGAAAGCAAAGAACATCAAAGGTTTCCGGTTTCTCCATATGTTCACCCCATGTATTCCAGGCTGGAAGATGGACCCTGCAAAGACCGTAGAAGTCACAAAGCGTGCTGTGGAAAGCGGGATGTGGACACTTTACGAAGTCGAGAACGGTGAGAAAAAAATAACATATAAACCCGGAAAGATGAAATCTGTGAAAGACTATCTGATGATGCAGGGGAGGTTCAGGCATATGAGTGAGGAAGATATAAGGAAACTCCAGATGTGGGTGTGCAGGAAATGGAACCTGCATTATAAAGAAAAAGGGGCGCCGCAGATATGCGAGATAGCGCCGCCCGAGGAACATCATGCTGTCACTGAAGAACACAGGGAGATGCACGGACCATGAAAACAAATATCAAACCTAAGCTCTATACTCTCAGCACCTGCATGCATTGCAGGGCAGCAAAGCGTTTTTTGAAGGAAAACGGGATAGAATATGACTATGTGGACGTGGATAGATTGGATGGCACGGAGAAAGATGAGATTCTTTCAGAGGTTCAGAAGATAAGCGGGGGGATGAGGTTCCCGACTATCGTTATAGGCGATACAGTCATAGTTGGATTTCATGAGAATAAATTGAGAGAGGCGTTAGGGCTATAGAATGTCCTTCGAAAAACCCTTCGCAGGCTCGGCAACAGCAAAAATACTGGATGTCCTCTGGGAATACCAGGATATGGACCTCACACTTACCGATATCGCAGATGAGGCCGGAATCCATTATACAACTCTCATGAAAGCCTTGCCGTTGCTCGAAGAACTAAAAATGGTCACCATGACCTGGCAAGTAGGGAATGCCAAGTTGTATCAAATAAATAAGGATGATATCGTAGTGAAAAGGCTTATTAAATTCCTCAACGAATTGAATATACGGCTGGTAGAACGGGAGGCTTCCAGACAGGGAATGGCCAATCCTGAGAAAGAAATTGTACTGGCATGAAAAAGAAATATTCGGAGTGGAACACGGATTGTACGGATTACACGGATCAGCACGGATTAAAAATATGAGGTATTATGAGAACCATTGAAGACATGTTCTCTGAAATGAAGAAAATCGCGGACGAAGAAGGCTACCGTTTCAATCCTGACCAGCAGGAGCTTGGCGACATCCTTGACGGCCTCTGGGAGAACGAGCATAGATACGGCTATCCATCATGCCCGTGCAGGATAGCGAAGGGCATGCTGGCCGATGACATGGATATAATATGCCCGTGCAACTACCGCGACGCTGACGTGGAGGAATACGGCTGCTGCCTGTGCGTTCTGTACGTGAGCGACGACTGGGAAACAAGGAAACATGACCCGATTCCCGAGCGGCGCCCGCAGGAATATTACGAGAAAGGTTATCCGGCTATTCTGGAACAAAAAGGAGCAGGAGGTGGAGACATGGTTGAGGTTTACAGGTGTACTGTGTGCGGCTACCTCTGTGGGAGGGAAGAGCCGCCTGACCTCTGCCCGATTTGCAGGGCAAAGAAGGAGAGGTTTGAGAAGTTCGAGATGGCAAGATAGCCTGAATTAAAGGTAATCAAGCAGGGCATTAAGGCAAGAGCTTCCTCACCTTCGGGAATGGTGTGGCGATCATCTCTGGTCTCCCGGATGTTATCATGGCTCTGTTGATAGGGTTGAGAAGTTGTTGAGAAATACATTTCTTCAGAAAATTGTTCTGTGAGTGAGAAAAGTTTATAAGCGAAAAATCCAAAATCCAGGCGCATATCGCTGGAAAAATCCGATAACCTTTTAAATTTCCATCACTTATCAGAACAGATGCAATAGAAATATTTGCCGATGTCATTGCAGACACAGATATGAATCCAAATAAATTTCTTCTTCAGAAAGCCTCAAGATTTTCCGCCTTTAGAACGAATTTCTCTTGACCTGTGCCGGGGTCATGTTCTGGATGTTGGCGCAGGAACAGGATGTCATAGTTTAGAACTTCAAAACCGGGGATTATCTGTATGTGCGATCGATATTACTCCGGAAGCTGTAGAGATAATGCAAAAAAGGGGAATAAAAGATGCTCGATGTGCTGACATTTTCGATTTCAAAGAAAAACCATTTGATACCATTCTAATTTTAAATCAAGGGATAGGACTGGTCGAAAATTTACCAGGTTTGGACCGCTTTCTTAAAGATGTACATAAGCTGGCTAAACTGGACGGACAGATTTTATTTGACTCCCTGGATGTCCGATGCACAAATAATTCAACACATCTGGTTGAACTCTTTCCTATTTTTAAACACTTAACTTGCGCCTGAAAAGAAAAACAGAACCTCTGGGAAACAGATAGAATACTAAACCCTAAGTGTCCAGAGGATGTCCCCGACATTTGTCGGGAATCATTGACTCCGGCAAAATCACCATCTCTTCGGATATGTATTCTCCCTTGGATCTATAAACCCACCAGAACCTCTGGGCAAAGAACTATAATGCCTGTTAAAGTAAGAAAAATATTCTCTATAACTTTTATCAGAGTTTCCCCAATGGTCCGCTATCCTTTTTGATGTTACTTCAACTGAATAATTAGATTCCTTTCCAATTACTTCAAGCCATTCGTGACCTTCTCTACAGGCTGAAGATTCACATCCAAACCATACTTCCACGTTCCACTTTGTCTTGGTTTGGGTTTCCAACCAGTCATGAAGTAAAGCAGCCATATTGGAACAATCAAATACATCTTCCTGGTATTCGCTTGTATTGTAAGGTGCGTTATCAATATCCAATTGCAATTGCTGCTTTTCAGACACGGTAGCCGGGGTTGGCTCTGTTTTTGGTGTTTCTGTATCTGATTGCAATTCCTGTTTTTCAAGCAGGGTAGCCGGGGTTGAATCTATTCTTGGTGCTGGTGTTACGGAGCTATTATCATCCGGTGTCCTTTGTTCACCCTGTTCTTCACCCGGTTCTATGCATCCCGCTACAAAGACAATTAATGCAAATGTTCCAGCTAAAAATAATAATCGGTATAACTTCCAGAACTTATTCATGCCCCGTTTCAAAGAACCAGATAATCAACCGGCCTTGCTCAGCTTCATAATTGCGGCCGCAATATCCCCTTTTGTCTCCTTGAGCGCGTTCCTTGCATCGCTTTCGCTCGCTTTTGTCTGTTCCATAACAAGCTTAACGTCATCCTCCGGGATTTTTGCCTCGCGCGCCACTTCAAGGGGAGTCCCGACGACCTGATAGGTCTTCATCCCCCGTGCATCCATTATTGAGACCTGGGCATCCTTGAAAATGATGTCCTTTTCCGGCGTGCGGATGATGACTTCCTCAACATTCTCTATCTCATTGATGTCTATCCCCATCTGCTTCATCATCGAAGCCATTTTGCGGGGATTGAGCCCCTTTCCAAGTCCCGGGAACATTTAACTCACCCGCAACTGCAACCTGAGCCGCATTTTGCATTCGGGTTGTCTATAACGAAACCTTTCCCGTATTCATTGTCAATAAAATCAATCTTGAACTCAGCGATATCATCCTGCAAGTCCTTATCGAAAAATATCTTTATCCCGTTGCTTTCCAGGACTTCCTCTCCGTTTTTGGGGGATTTTTCAAGGGTAAGACCGTACTGTATCCCGCTGCACCCCATTCCAGCAGCGAAAATTCGCAATCCATGATCGGTTTTCTTTTCTTTTTCAAGAAGTTGTTTCAATTCTGCTGCTGCTGTATCAGTAATCTCTATCATTTTAATCTCCTTGCTCTCCCTATGTTTTTGATATATATATAAATAATTGACACTTTCGTTCTCATCCCTTTGCTTCCCGCCGCCTCTCACTCCTGTACTCGCCTACAAGCGACTCAAGCCATTCTTCTTTGGCTGCCATCCTGCGTTTTTCCGCCTTCCCTGCCCACTCGCCAATGGCACGTTCGATATTATCGGGATTGACAACTGCAAAATCCCCGGCATGGCCAAGTTGTATTTTCACGTCTTTAGCATCAAGAACAGGCACATTGAGTTTGAATAATTCCTCCTGGGCAGCGTGGGACATCTCATTGCAGATTATTACGGCCCGCACACCCAGGTCAGCAAGCATTTTAGATGTTATCGTTCCCCCCCCGCTTGCCTCCTTTAAAAGGATGATATCTCCTTTTTTAATACCGAACTGTTCACGCGTCTTAATGATACTATCCTTGGTAAAAGCTGAAATTATCTTAACAGGCAGGACACGGCCGCTTATCTCAAGCCTGCGGACGTTCTTCAGTTTATGTATTCTCTCGTTCAATAACGAAATTCTTTTATTGTTCTCAGATACAAGGCGCTGGAGGCGTGCGATTTCTTTATTGCGTATCCTTATTTCTTTTTCTTTTTTAAGCTGGTCATAAGCCCGGGTTCGCTGCTTTTCTATAATTCCTTCCAGTTCCCTGATTTTAACATCCTTAAAGGCAAGTTCATTCTTCAGTTCACCCTGGTATTTTTTCATTTCTTCCAGGTTCTCATCATGCCTTCGAAGCAATTCCCTCAAATGATGGGTCTCATCCGTTGTTTTCTCTTTACCCACCCCGGTTTCGGGTGTTTTTATATCTTTTTTTGTCAGTTCGGAGATAACGGTATCGATAGCTTTGCCTCTCACCACCTGTGCAATCACTTCATCCGCATCCACCCCTGGCGGCATTTTCTTTTTTATCTGTTCAAACTTATTTTTGTTCTTGCGGTAAACCGCTACAGCCGCAGCTATCGCGTCACGCTCATGGTTATTTGAATAACCGAAAGGTTTTGCGTATTCTATCTTATCTTCCGTAGTTATAATATCGTCCGGAGAACCAAGCACTGCATTGAATGCCCGCCTGATTTTTTCCACGGCATTCGGGGTCGGATAAACATCGCTTGCAATGATAAGGGGCCTTCCGTTTTCTGCTATCATCTCGATAACATCAGGGATTGATATTGTCCTTGAACTGTGGAGCATACGCAATTCCCCTTCAAGAGTGATAACTGCTACAGCAGTCGTGGTTCCGGGATCAATTCCCACGATAATATAATCCCGTTTCCGGGTCTTAAGGGGGTTAAAAGCAAGCGCATCACGTTCTATAGCCCTGACACTCACCTGTACATCACCATATTTGCCTGAACTTATATGAAGTGAACTGCGCGGGGCATCTATAAGGAATTCTGCTTTTGAATATCCCCCAAACCTCTCCACGATATTTTGCGTGTAAGTAAATCCTTTGGCCTTGGATTGCTCGTTGAGGGAATCCTCTATTTCCCTTGCTTTCTGCCTCACATGGTCATGTACCTTGCGCCTGTACCTATTCTGGCTCCATCCTCCCTTTCCAAGAGAACGCGCCCTGCTGACTTTTATCATTGTTTTATCCTCAAAAGCTGAGACTTCATGGCCTATGCCCAGTTCTGCGAGGCGGGCGCATGCAAGGGCCTCTGCATTCGGATTAAATCTGTCAAACGAAATGCCCTGCTGTTTTGCAAGTTTTACAAGGGGCAGGAGATGCTCACCGCCCGTCACCTGGACAAGTTTGGTATTGGCAGGCAGTTTCTTAAGCATCATGACCAGGTCATGCCTGTCGGATGCAAGCTCATGGATATTATCAACTGCAACTATCGCAGGTTTTTCTTTCCATGCCAGGTTTAGGAATTTATGAAAACTCACCATCTTATGTTGCTCGATATTCCCATCCTTTAGTATTGCAACTGCATATCCCGGCTTTTCTTTTGAGTAAAGTGAGCCTTTTGCGATATCAATTCCAAAAATTATTTTTCCAGACATACTCATAATATATTGTTTATTACTTCCCTGATGTCTCTTTTTATCCTGTACTTCCTCCCGAAAAAAACCAGGATATTGTCAATGTCCCTGTATAACAGTTCCTCAGCATTCGGATGGGCAGGAGTGATGTACTGGGGCCAGTCTATTATCTCGCATCCCTCTGGATTTATAAAAACGTTAAATTCGCTCAGGTCGCCATGGATTATTGCCAGCCTGTAAGCTTTTTTTACCTGGTTCAGTACCTCATCAAGATACCACTGGGGTTCATCCACCCTGGTAAAGGCAAGGGCCTGTCCTTTAACAACTGACATAACAATTGCATGCCTGTTATAATCAATCGGCTCCGGAACGCTGACCTGTGGATAAAGTTTTTTTAATGCATCATTCTCTCTTTTTGCAGAAAGGCGGGATGCATAGAGCCAGGAAAGGTGCTTTCGCTCCCCCAGGTGTTCTCTTTTTATACTCACCTGCCTGAAACTTGATTTTCCTTCCCTGTGGAACTTAATTGCAACATGCCTGTCGGTGATGCCGCCTGTAGCCTCATATACCACAGATTCCTTTCCGACGCCAATCACATCTCCTATTGCATTGACCGTGTCCCGCTTCACAAAGGCATTCAGGGCGAGCAGGTCATAAGCCTCAAAATATATCCTGTAGCCTTCATAAGCCGATATGTTCCTGTGGACAAGTTTGTTTTTCAAGAGGCCAGAAAGGATATATCCGGCTTCTTTTATATCGTAATTTGTAAAATTAGCTATTTCTTCTACAGGCACCCACTCGTAAAATTTCATTTTGTTCTCTATTGCAAGAAGAACTCGAAATTCCCTGTTAGTGGTGTTGAGAAATATATCAGGAATACTTTCAAGCATTAATTACTATATTATACCGCTGACTATAAAAAATGTTGATAAAAAAGAAAAATGAAGGTATTTTACCTTCTTCCCCTGCCGCCCCTGCTATCTCTTCTTGGACCTCCGCGGCCGCCGCCGCCGTAACCTCCCCCTCCGCCACTGCTGCCGCCATATCCACCGCCGCCATAGCCGCCTCCACGACCACCATAGCCTCCTCCGCCACCACCGCCATAGCCTCCTCTGCGGCCGCCGCCGCCAAATCCTCCGCTGCGCCTGGGGCGCTCGGGCTGTTCGACATGCTTATCTGAAATATTATTATCTGTGTTGACCTCATTAAGCGGTTCTTCGGATAACAACATCTTTCCGTATTTTCCTATGTTCAACCTCATCGAGTTCCTGACAACCGAAATATACCCGTTCTGGATTGAAACTGTATCTCCAACTGCGATTTTTCCGATCTGGTCATCCCATAATGATAGCAAAATACTTCCCGTAGCGTCGGCAACTTTCACTTCGCAGACGCGTTTATCCCCGAACTTCGAATGAATTTCTTTTGTCTCGCCGACTTCAATTACTTTAATAGTGGCATTAACGTTCTTTGAATTCTCAGTCAAGTCATTTACATTTAAATTTGTAGGCGTGGTTTCCATTTTATTACCTTTCTCATCATTTTAACTTCCCATACCCCCGAACCTGGTTGTTCCTGAGTTAGAAGAAGCAACTATTAGAATGTCAGTTTGTTTAATATAGTTTCCGCATAACCAACTGTATTTTTCTTTTTCCTGTGCTTTATTTTAAAACTCAAATTCCATGCCGTCATAACCCAGGGGCCATTCTTTAACAGATTCATCATGAGGAGGAAACATATGGCTCAAATGAGTGAGAACGACTTTTTTTGCCTTTAATTCATCCGCGAGTTCCATTGCTTCCCTGGAATTCATATGTTTTGGGATATTTCCTACAGGCGGGATTATGGCATCTGCAATAAGAAGGTCCGGTTCAAGCATCAACTTCCTGCTTTTTTCAGGTATGTCCTTTGAAGTATCACCTGTGATTACGACCTTGCTTTTTCCGTCTGTAATTACAAGACCTGCTGATTCGGAAAGCGGGGGATGCGTAACTTCAAGCAGGGTCACATCCAGGCCGATCAGGACAAAAGATGTATAAAGGCTTACGTCATGCCTTACAGGTTTCATGAAAGATAAGTAATTCAATATATAATCGAGCGTATCTTTCAGCCCGTAAACATTGACACTATTCTGGATACGGTGAAAATCCCCGAACCCGGCATAGTGGTCATAATGCGGGTGGGTCCATATCACCCCGTCAATATGGCTGATGCCTTTTTTCAGCAATTGCCAGCGAAGGTCAGGACTTGTATCGATAAGAACCCGCCGTCCCTCGGATTCTACCAGGATGGAGAACCGCAGCCGCCTGCTTTTCCCGCCGGCATGCGCATCCATGCATGCGGGGCAGGAACAGCCTATCTTGGGCGTCCCGACCGCATCGCCTGTCCCGAGCAGCGTTATTTTCATCCGGTTTCATCCTTGGTTTTAAGAGGAATACGTTTATTGAACTCGGTGATTCCGCGCAGTAGATCCTGCTGGTTAAGAACTGTCCTTTCGGTTATAAGACCGTTAAGTACGGCTTCCCTTATTATCAGGCGAAGGTCAGATCCTGAGTATCCCTCTGTTTTAGCTGCTATTTCTTCAGTATCAAAGCTGCCCTTTATATCGCGCAGCACGATATCCAGTATCTTTTTCCTCATATCCCTGTCAGGCAGTGTGAAATCCACTATCTCATCAAACCGCCTCCACGCTGCATGGTCAAGTATCGTGGGATGGTTCGTGGCGCCAATGAGGAGAACCCCGTGCTCAACAAGGCTTATCTCATCTATGGCTTTCAATAGCGTATTTACGGCCCTTTTCAGGGCTGCATGTTCATCGGTAGCCCGCGCCTTTGCCACAAAATCGAACTCATCGATGAAAAGTATGCAGGGGCTGAGGCGTCTGGCAAGTTCAAACACACGGTCTATGTTCTTGGCCGTCTCGCCAAGATACTGGTCCGTGATCTGCGACAACCTGACCTCTACTATGGGAAGCCCCAGTTTTCCTGACAGCGCCCTGGCTGTTGAGGTTTTTCCTGTACCGGGGGGGCCGACAAATAGCAGTTTGCCGATTTCCCGCAGGCCTATCCGGTTCAGGTAATCGCGGTACTGGATCGCCTTTGCCATTTTTTCTATCTCTTCTTCCTGCTCTTTTGTGAGAACAAGATCTTTCAGGGTCTGTTTTATATCTTCAGGCGCAACTATATTGACAAGTTTCAGCATATCCTCTGCACCCTTTTCGGATGCAATGCTTTTTATAAGGGAATTTATCCACTCGCGGCCGCTTTCTTTTGGCATGATTGATGCCTTTGCCTTCTCATAACTTACAGGGAGGTTATCATAATTTTCAAAAAAAGATGCAAGGACAGGGTTATTATTAATCGTGTCAACAGCTTCTGCCTGCTTTGAAAGCCATTTGGTGGCAAGGTCAAAAACAGTCAGTTTTATCTGCGAGCCGAATTCCTCGAACTCAAGGAATGGCAGGGTTTTTGTACTGTTTTTTACGTTTTCAAGGCCATAAATTGTTTTTACATCCCCCTCGGTTACATATATGGGTCGCTTGACCGTTTTTTCTTCTTCGTTCCAGTAATGTTTCCTTATTCTCTGCGGGAGGTCGTCTACACTAAGTTTATCCGACTGGTTGTACAGATGTGCAGTCAGCACAAGTTCTGTTATTGAGAGTTTATCATCTACCATATTAAACTTCATTATTAGGTTACTGAAAGTGATAAAGTTTACTCAAGAAACGATTTTATAAAATAATTATTATTTTATCTCGAACTTTACCCCGATCTTAAACAGTCTCTTAGTAGGCAAATTGATTACTTCGTACCCGGTTTTTTCAGTGATTTCACGAAGTATTTCCTGCAAACGTGCCTCGTTTTCAGCAGAGAGCGTGAACCAAACATTATATTTTGCAGGCCGCATATAATTGTGCGAGACCTCATCATACTGGTTTATAATCCCTGCCACTTCATCCACTTTCACCTCTGGCACCTTCATAGCCACAAGCGTGCTCACGCCCCCTGTCTTCCTGGTGCTGATAATAGGGCCTATGCGCCGGATAGCCCCTTCTGATTGCAGGCGTTTGATGCGCCTTATGACCTCTTCTTCCTTTAAGCCGAGGGTTTTGCCAAGCTCATGGAACGGCCTGTGAACAAGTGGAAAATCAAGCTGGATTGTATTCAATATTTTCTTATCGACTTCATCCAGTGTAATCCTGCTATTTGATGGAGTCAAAGTTTCACCCTCTTTTATGCGGCTTTATTGGTACATATATGCAATACGGTTCTTCATCAAGATAATCACCCGTCGCTGCATATGCCCGCGCCCGGCAGCCCCCGCATACTGTACGGTACTCGCAGTTCCCGCATTTCCCTTTGAGCTTCCCGGGGTCGCGAAGGTCGTTGAATACTTTTGACTTTTCCCATATCATCTTAAATGGTCTCTGGCGGATATTTCCCGCAAGCGCAGGCAGGTAGCCGCAAGGGTAAACATCACCCTTGCTTGAAACGAAACAGAATGCAGAACCGCCGAGGCATCCTTTTGTCATTGCTTCAAGCCCGTGCGTCTCTTTTGTTATCCTGATACCTTCGGCCTTTGCCCGCTGGCGCATTATCCTGAAGTAATGCGGGGCGCATGTGGCTTTTAACTGGATCCTCTTGTCTTTGCTCTTATCATAGAACCAGTTTAGCACGCGCTCGTATTCTTCGGGCGGGATTTCCTCACTTTCTATCTCCTCCCCCCTTCCGGTCGGGACAAGCAGGAATATATGAAGCGCAGATGCTCCCAGGGAAAGTGCCAGGTCGTATATGCCCGGGATTTGCTCAAGGTTCCTTTTTGTGATCGTGGTGTTTATCTGGAAACTTATGCCCGCTTCTTTTAAAATATCTATTCCCCGAAGCGCGCCATCAAAAGCGCCCGGCTCGCCCCTGAAGGTATCATGGGTCTGTGCTGATGAGCCATCGATACTGATACTTACCCGCTGTATGCCCGCGGCTTTCAATTTCCCGGCAATATCAGGCGTAAGGAGCGTGCCATTGGTCGCAAGCACCACCCGCATGCCCTTCCCTGTTGCGTAGCGTGCGATATCGTACACGTCGGAGCGTAGCAGCGGCTCGCCCCCTGTAAGAATTATTATAGGTTTGTATTCCACCAGTTCATCCACGAAATGTTTTGCTTCGGCGGTTGAAAGCTCATCAGGAGAGGGGTTTTTGATAGCTGATGCCCTGCAGTGGATACAGGCAAGATTGCATGCGTTGGTAAGTTCCCAGGCAACAAGCCTTGGGGGTCTTGTTTTATTTTTTATCAATAGGGTCAGGGATTATTTTTGGAGGTAATAACCTTTATGCAAGTAAGATTACGGAAACCTTACGCTGTAGGTAATGTAGATTTTAAAAATAAAAATTATAAATAAAATAACAGGGGCAAACACATATTTGCCCCCTTATTCTTTATGATATTCTGAATAGATTGCTTATGGGTCTATTCATGAAATTGTTGTTCATAGAGTTCTCACCATTTGCCAGATTTATACTCATGACAACAAAGCCAGTAGGTACATAGCCTGGCTTGAGCTGCTCAATTAGAATATATCTGCCTGATGGCAAATTATCGAACATGTAAGAACCATCAGCACCTGTAGATGTTTCTTTCCTGATTACCTTGGTATCAGTTCCTGTTCCAACTATACCGATAAGACTGATAGTTACATCAGATATACCTTCTTCACCAGAATCTTGCTTTCCATTTCCATTGTCGTCACTTATCTTTGATCCTGAAATGCTACCGTTAGCGGTGGGTTGTGGTGTAGGTGTCGGTGTGGGTGTAACGGTCTGTGTAACTGTTGGAGTTGCCGTGACTGTTACTGTTGGAGTTGCCGTAACTGTTACTGTTGGAGTTACCGTTGGTGTGACTGTTGGGGTTACCGTTGGTGTGACTGTTGGGGTTACCGTTGGTGTGACTGTTGGGGTTACCGTGACTGTTACTGTTGGAGTTGCTGTAACTGTTACTGTTGGTGTGACTGTTGGTGTGACTGTCGGTGTAACTGTTGGCGTAACTGTCGGTGTAACCGTTGGCGTAACTGTCGGTGTGGGTGATGGGGTTGGGGTAACTGACGGATGGTCGCTAGCATTTCCCGGGAAAGTCCGGGCATTGATTTCTTGGATGTTAGTAAAACCATCCCCGTCCGAATCTAAAGGCTCTATCGTAGTAAAGTTATGGTTGTTGCTTCCGAAGGCCGCACCATATGAATTCCTGTCAGTACTTCCTCCAATCCTGGGATCACCCTGGTGACAGAGGATACAAGTATCGATCCTTGTGCCCACAGCAGAAGGATATGTTGTGTTGAAATTATTCAGATAGGAACTAAGTGCCGCCGCCTGCGGTACTCCCACCAGAGCTACAACTGTTAACAGCAGCAGCCCTATTGTTAATTTTCGATTCATTTATTTTAACCTCCTTATCTTCTTTCTTAAGACCGTTGCATCACGTAATGAAAAAGTCCAAAGCAATTACTTAAACAAAATAGTCTAAGTTAATGCGCCTTGAGAAAGTAACCGACTCAAAATCATTACGAATGAACGCTCCCTCTAACTAACGTTGTATTTAATCGCTATTAAAACTTACGGTGTATAATTTTTATATTCTTTTTAAAATAATGGCAGGGCAGATTTACTTTCATGACAACAGGGGATAGGTGCAAAGCTTCGTTTGTGCTGTTCAATTATAGCAATATCCCGCTTCCCTATTGCAAATTATGAAAAACTACATACAGTAGCCATAACCAGCGTCAAATTTAATATACATTATAATTCATTGATGGTTTACGCATGAAAACATGGAGCAGGCTTTTGGTAATAGCAATACTGGGTATAGTTATTTTACAACCCGGATCTGCCTATATTAATAAGGAGGCAACCGATAATGCAGATACCTACATCCGCACAGGGCAAAACACAATCAATTACGGCAATGCTGATACGTTAGGAATCTACGGCAGCGGCTCAAGAATGAATACCATTATGAGCTGGACACTCCCGAAAAATAATGGAAGTATTAAAGAAGTTGCACTTACTTTATACTGCCAGAAATGGGATGAATTCCCGATGTCACCTGTAGAACTGCATGTTCTTAACGAGCCTTTTGAGGAATCCGGTGCCACATGGAGCAATAACAGGAACCTGACATACTGGACTGGCACCGGTGCCGGAATGCCGGCATCAACTAATTCTACTGTTATGGATTCGGTTCCTGTTAAGCAGGAAGGATTCTATACCTGGGTATTAAGAGGGGATGAGAACAATGGCTTAGAGTCCCTGAGCTGGGGAGATACAATCAATTTCACTCTTACCCTGCCAGGAGAAAACGGGTTTAAAGGCATCCAGTGTTATTCAAAAGAGCGGGATTATCTCAAACCGTATCTGGTTGTAACTGATGAAACTCCGAAAGTACCACATATAATAAACGTAAGTGCGATTAAGGTAAGAAAGACCAGTGCACTTATCAATACTTTAACTGACATTTCGACAGCAAACGTCCTGGTGAATTATGGTACGAACAGCTCTGATCTTGATTTATGGAGCTATGCCGATAGTCTATCGGCCTCTTCATATAATTTGTTAGAGCAACTGGCTCCAAATACGACCTATTATTACAAAGTATATGCTTCTAATTATATTGACAATAACTATAAAAATAGCTCTCCTCTTCTCAGTTTTAAGACAGCCCCAGACAACAACTTATCTATCCCGTTAGTTACGTTCGTTTTTGACGACGGGTGGGAGAGCACATTCGTGAATGCAAGCCCAATATTAAATAATTCTATGTTCCCCGGGGTAAGCGCAGTAATCACAGATATGCCAGGTATCGGCCTTGCTTATATGAACTGGACTCAGATACAGGAACTCCAGAATATTTATGGCTGGGAAATAGCGAGTCACACTAAATCCCATGCAGACATGCCAGGCCTCAACAAGTCTCAGATGGAATCTGAACTGGCAGGTTCGAAAACCACCCTTGGGAATAAGGGTCTGGATGTCCATAATTTTATTTCACCGGGAGGAGGATATAACTATCTCACAGAATCATACATAATGAGATATTACGATTCTGACAGAATAGTATCAGACGGCCCGATAACTCCGCCTTATAATGAATTTCCGCTTTATGCCGAAATTATTCAAAACACTACAACCCTATCTGAGGCAAAAGGATGGGTTGATTCAGCCGTTAATAATAATTCCTGGATAATACTGGTTTTTCATAAAATAGTTGATAATGACCCTATGGCTATGGAATGGACAAAAAATGATCTTGCCAGTCTGAGCCGGTATATAGAGTCAAAAAGCAAATTAAGGGTAGTTACAATCCGTGAAGCTCAAACCGCATCATTCGATTATAAAGGGATTTATGCTGATAAAGCTAAAAAAAACATAACCAATACAATATACCCGGATGGAACCGTCAATTACAGTAAAACACCAACAGGTCATCCGGGAATTAATGCAACTATTATACCATCATCATATCCTGTTGTTATCAGTATAACCAAATGGAATACCACAGGTGATTATGAGATTATTTTTAATGAATCATCCGGGAATGCTTCAAACGAGGTCATATATACTCTCGGTGACAGGCAGACAGATACCAATTATTCAGTGAAAATATACTGGAATAATGGAACTTTGTTTAGGGATTTTTACATGAACTCAAATTCATCAGGATATCTGTCTTTTGGCACAACAGGCTTCGTGGCTCCACGATACATAGTAATCCGGCCTGCGATTTCGGAACCGCCTCACCAGGATACTGCCATGAGGATTTTTGATGCTTATAGTGAATTGCCAATTACAGGTAAAACCTTAATTGTTGTCACTGTTATGATCATCTTTGGGTGTATCGCCTACATTTTAAGAAGATTACTTGATAATTCCAATAATTGAGCATTACAGGAAAAACTTATTTTTGTTTCTTTGAAAACCGTGAAAACTGTAAAAAACTATAGGAAATTACATATTACTTTGAATTTTATTTAAAATCTGAGGAGATTAATAAATGAACGAAAGAATATCTATAAGGAATAGAGACCGTAAAAAAATAATCGTCTGCGTAATAGTCATTTTGATATTGATTCTGGCCACGGCAAATAATGCGTCTGCTGGCCATGGTAATAAACATCGTGTAAAACCTGTACCTGCTTCTGCACCAGATCCTACACCTGTTTTCACTCCTGCACCAATTCCTGCAATCATTCCTTCAACAACGTCTGATACTATAAGAGTCTACAGGTCTGCTACAGGCCGGATTGAGGTCTTAAATATAGAAAACGAATATTTGCCATATGTCGTAGCGGCAGAAAATGACATTGCGCCGTTTGAATCTATGAAGGCCCAGGCTGTTGCTTCAAGAACATACGCCTATTACAAGAAAGAGCATCCAAGCGGGGTGGATTTTGATGTTTACGATGACAGCAGAGACCAAAATTATAAACCGTGGCTTGTTCTCACAGATAACCTGATAAATTCGGTTTCACAAACAAACGGGATAGTCATTAGATGGAGCGGCGTTATAATATGCAGTTTTTATGTTAGCGGCTCTGGTGATACCGCAGCCTATGTTACCTACAATGAAGGTAAAAGCGGAGATGAAATAACACAAAGCACCATCGGCTGGGTAACAAATCCGCCTTCATTGAATCCGTACAATAGAGGAGCTATGGGACAAATCCAGGCAAACGCACTGGCGAACGACGATTATACCTGGCAGAACATATTGAAATATTTTTATGGAAATGATATAATGATAGAATCTAAATAATATTATGAGATTCTTGGCCTTGATGATGGTGCAAATATGAAAACAAGGAAAAAATTCACACAAGAATTCAAGATTTTAACATGCTCTCACCTCATATCATTTTTTTTATTTTATCTGCAATCAACTTGCCCAGCTTCTTGCGCTCCTTATTTCAATAATTTTTTCATAGCATCCTTGCACGCATTAACTCCGGGTGCACCTGACGTCACAAAAACCACGCCTAAAGCATCCAGAATCTCTTCCTTTGTAGCACCATGATTCAGAGCGCTTCTCATCTGCATTTCAACACATTCAGGGCACAACCGTCCTGCAACAACAGCCATTGCCATTAGCACCTTGATCTTTGCAGACAGGGCTGCATCCTCCCATATCGCCTTGTCACTTGCTTTGTAAAGACTGAACCACTCTGGCGCATCTTTTCCTATCAGGCGCATTATCTCGGGTATAAAACCCATGCTTTCTTTTGCAAACTCAAGTTGTTCTTTAACTTCTTCTTCTTTCTCCATGATTCATTCCTCCTATATTTAATTTCATAAAATTTTCAGGTTTAAATCTTATAGATTAAATTCATCTTTCAGGTCAATAAATCTTCTCATAAGATCGATCTTTTAGCATTCAACAAAACTTCTTTTTTCAAGATGTCAACATATTTATATCGCCTAATTGCATTCATATCAATGGAGGTGAGTGAATGTTGTTTGTACTTTGGTTCAAGTGGACTCCAGAGAATACGTCAAAACTTCTGGAACTTTGGAAAGAATTCAAATATCCAGATGAAGTTAAATTGATAGGCAGGTATCTTTTGATAGGCAGACATATCTCTGTCGCAATATTTGATGCCCCAAATGAGGAGGCAATTCTGAAAATAACTTATCCTTTCAGAGAACTCGGCGTGCCCCATATAGCTCCTGCATTACCGCTTGAAGAAGCACTGGAAATAATGGAAAGAATGTAATTTATTTCCGCTTCTGTTCTTTTGGAACATCCTGTCGGTTCTCTTCTGTAGCTTTCTGCGCCTCATCTTCGTTGTGCATCCTTCGAAAAACACTATACTATTGTATTGAAAAAAAAATTATAAATTATTTTCTTATTCCAAGACTAAAACTTATATGAGCAGCTTATTAAAAAGCTCCATTCAATCGCTCCATTTCTCCCACTTCACTATCTCATCAAGGCTTTTTCGCGGTGTAGGGCGCGGGGTGGCTGAGGGATACCCCAGTGGAAGGAGCGCAACGACCCTTACATGATCAGGGATGTTCAATATTTTTTTGACCTTTTTCTCATCGAATGCGCCGATCCAGCATGTCCCAAGTCCGTCTTGAACTGCCGCAAGTGTCATATGATCTACGGCGATCGCAGTGTCAATCGGATAAGCCGGCTGGCCGCACGACATGACATATTCTGATTCAACTGAACAGGCTGCGATAACAACAGGCGCCTCGGCTACAAATCCCTGGTTCCTTGCAGCTTCAGAAAGCAATTTTCGTGTCATGGCATCCCTGATTACGACAAATCTGCGCTCCTGGCGGTTGGAAGCAGAGGGAGAAAGCCTGCCTGACTCAAGTATTCTCACTAATTTATCTTCTTCAACTTCACGGGAATCATATGCCCTTATACTTCGTCTTGATTTTATTGCTTTTAACACATCCATAAATCTTCAATCCTTTATTTTTTCAGACCCGATTGGTCTGAACCAGTAATATTTTATTAGCATTTTCCCAATTATAGGTATCTCCCGGAACCCGGATATTCAGTTTAATGCAGGGCAAAGAGAAAAAAATTGCCTCTATTGTTAAATTTCAGAATAGAACCGTCAAGAATAGCCGATTTCTGAACTGATATATTTAAGATCAGATGAAGGTTCAAGGATGATTTCAGTTTACGAATCGTAAACATATTGTTTATGAGCTGTAAACAAGAAGTTTATAATCTGTAAATTATATAAGTTATCATACTGACCGAGCTTTTTAAAACAAAAAAATAGGTTAAAATTGGAAGAGGCGGATTCAGGGATCGATATCGCCGGAAAGTTTATGAACCGGATGGAGAAGCTGCTGGATGAGACAGGGATTGAGGAAAGATGAAAGCCGCACTGGCAACCTGCTGCTGCCAAATCTCAGGTGATTTTTGCCTGTACCGAAAATTACAATAGAGCAGGGAACACTGGCATGAAATAGTCAATTGAAAAAGGAATTATCCCCCGCTCACTGCCGGAAGTATCGAAATCTCGTCTGTATCTTTTACAGGGCTGGCCAGGCCATTTAAATGCCTTATATCCTCGCCGTTCACGTAAAGATTGACAAAGCGCCTTACTTCGCCTTTATCAAGAATACGCTTCTCAAAATCCGCGCCGAACTGCGTGATCAGTTTATCAAGCACTTCTTTTACCGTTGTATTTCCAAGTTCCAGTGTCGTTTCGCGTGCATGTGTCACATTACTTAATGCTGAAGAAAATCTTATTTTTACCATTTGAATCACCGTTACGTATGTACAAGAGGGGCAGTTTCCTGCTTGTGAATATCAAGTTTTGGCGTAAGTATTTTCTCAAACTCCCCGATAGTTGGTTTAATCACCGGCGGGCGCTGCAATGATTTGAGGAGTGTATCCTGGGCCTTGAGACCGTTACCTGTCACATAGACCACGACTCTCTCATCAGGTTGTATATGGCCGCTCTCGATGAGTTTCTTTAATCCTGCGACCGTTGTTCCCCCGGCAGGCTCTGTGAATATGCCTTCAGTCCGTGCAAGTAGATGGATCGCCTCTATGATCTCGGGATCAGTAGGAGATGCAGCGTATCCGCCTGAATCCAGTATGGCGCGCTTGGCGTAGTAACCATCGGCCGGGTTGCCTATGGCAAGACTGTGCGCCACGGTCTCAAAGTTGCGGACAGGAACAACTTCGCTATTATTCTGCACAGCGGTCGATATGGGCGAGCAGTTAAGCGGTTGCGAGCCTGAGAACTTTACATCGGCATTATCCACGAGTCCCACGCGTTCAAGTTCTTTATACCCGCGTGAAATAGCACAAAGCAGCGCGCCGCTTGCAAGGGGTGCAACGATATGGTCCGGCACCTCCCAGTTCAACTGCTCTGCGGTCTCATAAGCCAGGGTCTTTGAACCTTCGGTATAATAGGGACGGATATTGATATTAACAAAAGCCCAGTCCGGATGCGCATCTGCCACCTCGCTTGCAAGCCTGTTGGCATCGTCATACGTCCCTTCCACGGCTATCACGTTAGGGCCGTAAACAAGCATCTGGACTATCTTGCCTATTTCTATCGTGCCGGGAATGAAAATATAAGCCGGCAGCCCGGCTTTTGCCGCGTGCGCGCCCACTGCTGCCGCAAGGTTGCCAGTGCTTGCGCATCCGACTGCCTTGACATCGAACTCTATGGCCTTTGAGATTGCAACAGATGTGACCCTGTCCTTAAATGAATTTGTCGGGTTTACGGATTCATCCAATATGTACAGTTCATCCAGCCCCAGCGCAGCGCCGAGGCGGTCGGCGTGGTGAAGCGTATTGAAACCTGCTCCAAGATCGATACGTTTTTCAGTCTCAAGAGGCAGGAGGTCTTTATATCTCCATATGGATTTTGGGCCCCGGGCAATTTTTTCCTTGCTGATATGATCAGTAATATAATCCCAGTTATAATTGACCTCAAGAGGCCCGAAACATTCATAACATGTATTCTGGATACCAGCAGGGTATTCTGCGCCGCATTCCCTGCACTTCAACCCGATAACGTGACTCATTTAACTTCACCTGAGCATAATACAACATTACCCTATATAATATTTGCGATACTTTTCAATAACTGGGAGTAATAACACCAATCATTTTTTGCCGCAATTGTTCGGTTTTTGTAATCACATTAACAATTATCGCCTGTTTCTCTGCATATTTATGTTCCCCTGCTTATTTGCAGGTGCTTGTATTAAGCAGGTGAACTAATAATGAACACAAGAAGGGATCGACTTTGCTGTCAGCGGTGACAGAAATCAAATGAATAGGTATATAAAACATAGTGCAGAATTCCTCCATATCCGGGATTTCCTGCTTAAACAACAAATAGTCTTGAATAATTCGAGGTGGAACTGATGAAAGGAAAATTTTTAGTAATTATTTTGATCACAATCCTGACAATAACGTTATTATCCGGGTGCGTTGACAATCAGAAGGCGGAGGCTCAAACTACTCCGGCAGCAACACCGGCAGTGAAAGAATCTGAAGGTACGATACGAGTATCAGGCGCTTTCGCTCTTTACCCCATGATGATCAAGTGGGGTGAGGAATACAAGAAGCTTCATCCAAAAGTGAATTTTGACATCAGCGCAGGCGGCGCAGGAAAAGGCATGACCGATGCCCTTGGAGGGCTTGTGGATATCGGCATGGTGTCAAGAAAGATCTCAGCATCAGAAGAAGAAAAAGGTGCATACTGGATAGCAGTGACAAAGGATGCTGTGGTGCCCACGGTTAATAAGAACAATCCTGTGCTCTCACAGCTCAAGACCAATGGATTGAAAAGAGAAATATATGAAAAGATATACATCAACGAGACAATAAAGACATGGGGCCAGGCATCAGGGACTGGCGCAACTGACAAGATAAATGTATATACGCGGTCGGATGCAGCGGGTGCGCCGGAGACATGGGCAGCATATCTTGGCAAATATAAACAGGAGAATCTCAAAGGCGTTGGCGTGGACGGCGATCCCGGCCTTGCAGAAGCAGTGAGGCAGGATAAACTCGGGATCGGTTATAATAATATTAACTTCGCCTACGACCCGAGCACCAGGAAACCTGTAGATGGAATAGAAATAATACCTCTTGACCTGAACGGGAACGGCAAGATAGAACCTGAAGAGAACTTCTATGGAACACTGGATGAGCTGGTTGATGCTATCGGTAATGATAAGTTCCCATCCCCTCCCGCAAGAGACCTGAACCTTGTCACAAATGGCAAACCTTCAGGCATTGTGCAGGATTTCATCAAATGGACACTTACCGACGGGCAGAAGTATATCCCTGAATCAGGATACATCGTCCTTCCAAAGGAGAAGATCAGCAGCGGCCTTGCGAAAGTTGAATAATCTGCAAGAACGCAGCATTTATTTACCTTGAGTCTTGATTAAACGGCAAATATGAACATAAGAAGGCTCAAGGACAATATTTCAAGCAGGCTGATGCTTGCTGCAACAGTGTTTGCCTGCCTGCTTTTATTTTCCATGGTACTTGGTCTATTTTTCAGGGCTGGTCCGATATTAAAGGCAGTCCCCATTCCCGACCTCCTGTTCTCAACAGAATGGAGCCCGTCAGCAGGAAAATTCGGCTTCTATCCATTTATCATGGGGACATTATGGGTAACAGTTCTTGCGACTGTGATAGCGGTACCCATCAGCCTTCTAAGTTCCATATATCTCTCCGAATACGCAGGCAGCAGGCTCAGGGAGACAGTTTCTCCGCTTATCGACCTGCTTGCAGGCATACCTTCTGTAGTCTATGGTCTCTGGGGCGTGCTTGCTGTCGTGCCTTTCATAAAGAACACGCTTGCACCTGCCCTTGGTGTGGAAACAATAGGCGGATACGGTATCCTTGCAGGAGGGATAGTGCTTTCGATCATGGTTTTCCCTATCATAATCTCGATTACAGGCGAGGTATTAAGAAGCGTGTCGCTGGACCTGCGAGAGGTATCCCTGTCACTCGGAGCCACCAAATGGCAGACCATCAAACACGTTGTGCTGCGGAAAGCAAAGCCTGGGATATTTGCCGCAATAGTACTGGGATTTTCAAGAGCCTTCGGGGAGACAATGGCGGTACTAATGGTCGTGGGAAATGTCGCAAAAGTACCCTCATCCATTTTTGATCCTGCCTATCCCCTGACAGCGCTTATAGCCAATACATATGGGGAGATGATGTCAGTGGATCTCTATGATTCCGCCATCCTGCTTGCGGCATTGATACTTCTGCTTGTGGTAATGATATTCAATGTCATTGCAAGGATGGTACTTATCAAGATAGAAAGGAGTATAATTTAGATGGAATTCAGGAGGATAGAAGAATCAATTTTCAAGGCGCTGATGATAATATCCCTGATAATAGTTGTCGGCAGTCTTATTTATGTGATCGGGATAATACTCTGGAAAGGGCTTCCCGCGTTGAACCTTGATATGGTCACAAAGACCCCTGAGGGCGGTTATTACCAGGGAAAAGGAGGAGGCATCCTGAACGCCATCATTGGCTCGCTATATCTTGCTGCCGGAGGTACGGTACTTGCATTTATCCTCAGTATCGGGATTGCGTTCTATCTCCAGAAAGAATATTCCGGAGGCACAAAGTTATCGAACCTCACAAGGCTCTCGCTTGATATCCTCTGGGGTACGCCCTCTATTGTATATGGAGCCTTCGGATTCACAGTTATGATGTATTTTCATATGAGGTCATCACTTCTTGGAGGTATCATCATTCTTGCGCTTCTGGAGATTCCTATAATGACAAGAGCCATGGAAGAAGTCATCAGGATGGTACCTGTTGAACTGAAGGAAACATCGTACTCCCTCGGCGCTACGCGGCTTGAGACTACATTAAAGGTCGTGGGAAAACAGGCACTTCCGGGACTCCTGACAGGTGTGCTGATAGCCTTTGGAAGAGGGATCGGCGATGCAGCCTCTATACTTTTTACAGCCGGATACACAGACCGCATCCCAACATCTCTCTTTGATGCCACTGCATCCCTGCCCCTTGCAGTTTATTTCCAGCTTGGCACACCCTCCCCCCTGGTACAGCAGAAAGCATATGCATCGGCTGTGATTCTTCTGGTCATCGTGCTATTCATCAGCATAACAACAAGACTTCTTGCGAAGAAATATAACAAGTATATTATAAAATAGGTGGACAAAATGCCAGAAACCCATATCAGTATTCATGATCTTAACGTTTATTACAGCGGAAACCATGCACTGAAAAATATCTCTGTGGAAATACCCAGGAAACAGATAACCGCGATCATCGGTCCATCTGGATGCGGTAAATCCACGATGCTAAAATGCATGAACAGGCTCATAGACCTCACAGATGGCGTCAGGTACACAGGAAAGATACAGATCGATAATGAAGATATCTTTGATAAGAAAACAGACCTTATTGATATCAGGAAGAAACTTGGACTTCTTGCCCAGAAGCCCACTCCCCTTCCAATGTCAATATATGAGAATGTAGCTTACGGACCCAGAATTCATGGGATGAAGAAAAAATCCATTCTCGATGAGAAAGTACAGAAGTGCCTGATAACGGCGGGCCTGTGGGATGAAGTTAAAGACAGGTTGGACTCTCCCGCCTCGCGACTATCCATCGGTCAGCAGCAAAGGTTGTGCCTTGCGCGCGGGCTGGCTGTAGAGCCAGAGATAATCCTGTGCGATGAGCCTACATCTGCCCTTGATCCTGTTTCGTCGCAGCATATCGAAGAGCAGCTCCTGAAACTCAGGGACGACTATACCATTGTGATAGTTACCCACAACATCCACCAGGCTATCAGGCTTGCCGACTATGTAATTCATTTGTATCTCGGAGAAATGGTTGAGCATGGCCCGGCCGATGAAGTTTTCGAAAATCCAAAGGATGAGAGAACGCGGGCTTATATCAACGGCACTTTCCTTGCAGATGTGAAGATAGACAAAGTTATCAACACGAAAGGGAACCAGTGCCCCTATAATTTTGTGTATGCAAAGCAGGCGCTTCATGACATGAAGACGGGTGAGACCCTGAAAATAATCGTGGATGACCCCACGGCAGTCACCGAAGTACCAAGGGGCATGGAAGCTGACGGGCATGAAGTCCTGAATGTAAAACAGACCAATAAGACCGACTGGGAGATAGTTATTAAGAAAAAGAAATGAAGCAGGTCTTAGCCTACTTCTTTTCGATTTTTGGTGTTTCTGCCTTGGGCGTTTCTGCCTTTGGCGCTTCTGTCTTGGGTGCCTCTTTCTTTGGTTCAACCGGTTTGGGCGGTATGGTCTGCGTCCTGAAAAGGTCGCTGATGCTTTCTTTTGGAGCTCCCGGTGCGGGTGGTTTGACGTCTGTTGAGAGACCCATCAGGTTCGCAGTAAGAACCACAAGGTCGTCAACGCTCATATCCAGCTTGAGTTCGTCCCTGCCGTCAAGCAGGTTGCGCCTGCAGAACGGACATGTGCTTATCAATGCTTCTGCTCCTGTTTCTTTCGCATCGTTAACCCTTCCTTTGGCTACACCCATGGCAAGGTCGGGGATGCCTGCTTTTACGCCTCCGCCTGCGCCGCAACAGCGCTGCTCTTTGCGGTTGCGTTTCATTTCAACGAGTTTGATGCCAGGCATGCTCTTTATGACTTTCCTTGGCTCTTCGAACACGCCGACATGCCTTCCAAGATGGCACGGGTCGTGATAAGTGACTGTCTTGTCCAGGCTCTTTTCCCACTTTATCTTCCCTGCTTCAAGCTGTTCAGCCAGGAACTGCGACATGTGGATAGCTTCAAATGGCAGTGCTTTCCCGTATGCACGAGGCCAGTCGATCTTTGCAGCCCTGAAACATCCGGCGCATGCAAATATTACTCTCTTGGCGCCTTTTGCCTTTAAAGCCTCGACATTGTGGATGGCGGCTTTTTTAGGAGTATCGTTTATGTGCTGCTGACCTGTCCTTATAAGAGCTGAACCGCAGCACCATTCATCCTCGCCAAGAGCCATGAACGGAACATTGAGCTTATTCAATATTCTTGCGGTGCTGACTCCCAGTACCTGCTGGTTGTATCCTGCTGTACAGCCGATGAAATAAGCGATATCTGATTTATCTGCGATCTTAATATCAGGTGTCATCCATGCAAGGCGGTCTTTTTGCTGCTTCAAGTATGGATTATGCCCTTCTTCGATGAGCTTGGGGAATAAGCTCTGCTTACCATAGGGGCCTGTCCCGTGCTTGACGAGGTTGGCGCGAGTGGATTCCCAGAGTTCGATGGTATTTATGCCCGCAGGGCATACCGTCCCGCACATACCGCATGTGGTGCAGTTGTAGAGGTCATCCGTGAATTTCTTGATCTCTTCAGGAGGAATCTTATCCGGCCCGAACAATCTTGCCTTGAGGCCGAAGCTTCGGTTCATGAAGCTGCGCCACCTGAGGATTTTATCACGGGGCTCGATGTCCTGGCTCTTATCCCTTGCATCGTATGTGGGGCAGTACTTTACACATTCACCGCACCGTGTGCAAGCATCGAATTCCATTAACTGCGCGGCGTTAAAATTTACTGTGTTTATTGAAGGTTTTTCTTTTGCCATTTTACTCGCCTCCATGATTGACCATAATGGTCAGGGGAGCGGTTATTATATGGAGATACTTGCTGAACGGAAGGTAAGCCACGCAGAACAACAGAGTGAATACCTCATGGAACAGGACTGTGATATTATTGAAGAATCCGGGAGCGTTTATTTCATAAGCTGAGATCAGTTCCCTTTCCACGCCAGCGGCTTCACGGATACCCTGTGCGTAAAATCCCGTGATTACAACAATCAGCAGGCCAATTATTAATATCCAGTCAACATCGGCGTTCCTTGCCTGGACATCTTTGCTCCTGAAGAACAGCCTTCTGATTATAGCTATGGCAATACCCGCAACCAGCATATAGCCAAAAATATTGTTCGGAAGTTCGAGGGATTTCCATACACCCACAAAGAATTCATACTCTGCGCCCAATACAAACGGCCCGTAAAATTCGGCAGCAGCGGCAACAACAGTCAAAATGAATAATCCGATCCAGCCCCAGAAAATCAATATATGCATGAGCCATTCAAGTTTCCTGCGCCTGAATGTCCTGCGCTGGAACGCCACATCGAGAATTATCACCTCAAGGGCGTGCCCGATGCCCTTTTCAAATATCCTGCTTATTATCAGTTTAAGTGCGCCCCATGCACCCAGGGGTTTTGTGGCGCCTTCGGGGATACCGCGTCCCCATTTGTCTAACTGTATGTACATTCCTACCAGGAATAAGATAATGGAGATTATCGCTGTAATAACCATTATCCTGTAGTCTATAAATAATGTATCAAAAACTGTCTTTCCAAGTATTGTAAGGCCTTCTGTCATTTTATCCTCCTATTTTTCTGCCTGACGGCTTCTCTTCTCCTAAGAATCACTTTTATATTAAGCTTTCGTTATTAAGTTCTAATAGTTCATATGCGTCGATGGACATGTTCAAATCAAAACATCCAAGGCTTATACTTAATGAGATCAAGTGGAGGTTCAATCTGGATAAATGCGAAGTATATTATATTCACAGGGGCGCGCCGGGGGATACAAGAACCGTTAAAGGAAAAGATATCAAGACCATAGACCGGTCTTTCCTGATACTTGAAGGCGGTATCCATGAGGTTTATATCCCCTACCACAGGATATTCAGGATCGATTATGAAGGCAGGACAGTTTTCTTCAAGTAAAAAAGTTTTAGTATCGGATGCTTCATGATACCAATTGTGACAGTTATGGGAGAAGCAGCATGAATGCAGTTTAATGAGAGGCACCAGATTTGACAATTGATTTTAGGGAAATGGTAAAAGTGGCTAAACCCTCCATAGCCGTAATGGGTCTTGGAGGTGCAGGCTGCAATATTATAACATGGATCTCACAAAGAGGAATTACAGGGGGGAGGATCATAGCAGCTAATACGGATATTAACCACCTTGCTGGAATGACCAAAGCTGATAAGCTCATTTTACTGGGAGAGAAGCTATGCAGAGGCTATGGATGCGGGGGCTATCCTGAAACGGGAGCAAAGGCAGCCAGGGAAAATCTTCATGAGATAAAGGAGACCCTTCAGGATGTAGATTTGTTATTCCTATTAGCTGGCCTGGGGGGAGGTACCGGGTCCGGCGCAACACCTGTAGTTGCCCAGGTTGCAAGAGAACTTGGAATACTCACCATCGCGTGTGTAACAATCCCTTTCAAGATCGAGACGGCGCGGAGGGAAAAAGCAAAGGAGGCAATAAAGGCCCTCACAGAAAGTTGTGATTCTACCATAGTAATAGATAACTCCAAGCTCAGTGAATTCGCCGGGGACCTGCCGCTAAATGATGCTCTGGCGGTTGCCAACACCCTTGTTGGGTCATTTGTCAGGAATATCACCGAAGCGATTACCCAGCCAAGTCTGGTCAACCTCGATTTTGCTGACCTTAAGGCCGTGATGGAGCGGGGAGGGATAAGTGCCATAGGTATAGGTGAAAGCAACGGTGAAGAACGTATTACCAGGGCAGTAAATCAGGCCCTGGCAGTTCCGTTGCTTGATATTTCTGACATTTGCGCGACCTATGGTGTATTGATCCATATTGTGGGCGGTGAAGACATGACACTGGAAGAGGTTGCGGCTGCGGGTGAGCTTATAATGGACAGAGTACCCGGTACAAAGCGGATTTCGTGGGGTGCAAAGGTTGACAGCTCTCTTACTGGCAGGGTGCGCATCATAGCGATTCTCACAGGGGTCAAAAGCCCTCTTATCGGATGACTGCTTACCGCACTCTTCTGAGCTTCGTACGATGCCTGCATTCATCTGAGTATATCTGTGCTAAACGAATCACAAATCTTTTATAGAATGCAGCCTACATACGGAATCAGGTGGCTACAAATGGTTTTAAAAGTTTGCAGGGGGCATGTTTGCAGAGTAGCGGAAATGGCAGTGCTGTCAGTCCTATCAGTCCTGCTGATTACGGGTAATGTGAACGCTATAACATGGACAGTGGACGATAGTGGCGGTGCTGATTTTACAAAGATCCAGGACGCAATAAATAATGCGGGTTCAAAAGATACGATTCTTGTTTACAGTGGTACATATTTTGAGAATGTGATTGTTAACAGGCAGCTTACTCTGCGCGGCATAGATAACGGCGGGGGACAGCCTGTCGTAGATGCCAGAAGGAGTGGCAGCGCCATATTTCTTACCACCCTGAGCAAAGGAACGAATACGCTTGAAGGGTTTAAAGTAAGGAACAGCACAGCATCAATATTCTGGCCAAACGCCGGAATAAGAGTGTCCTCAAATAACAATATTATCAGGAACAATTACGCGACGAACAACAGCATAGGCATCTATGTGGAATATTCCAGTAACAACACGCTGATCAATAATAATATTATAAACGGCACCACCCTCCCCTATTACGCAGGCTTCGGTATCGTTCTTACATCTTCGAGCAATAACAGGGTCATTGCCAATAACGCTTCGAATAACGGCAATGGCATAGATCTAAGGCTATCCAGTAATAACACAATAAGCGACAACACTGCAAACTCAAACCTGATATATGGCGTAATTCTGGAATATCATAGCAATAACAGCATTCTGAGCGGCAATAACATCTCGAACAACTACAGAGGCATCTATGTTATCTCTTCCAGAGATAATGTCATCTACAACAATAAATTCAACAATGAACGCAATTCCTGGGATAATGAAAACAATTTCTGGAATATTCCCAAGCAAGCTGGCACAAATATAATTGGCGGACCCTATCTAGGAGGCAATTACTGGTCGGATTATACAGGCAGTGATACAGATGGAGACGGTCTGGGAGATACTTTGATTCCCTACAATAGCTCAGGGAATATCACATACGGCGGGGATTATTTACCTCTGACAAATCCTTAACCCGCTAATCCTCCATTTTCATTTTAAAATGAAACTTAAAAAGAAATTTTTTTGTATAACCTCTGCGTGTTTAAATATAAATGTCAAGTATAACTTTTCTTGGAACTGGTGGCGGTCGGATGGTTGTCCTGAGCCAGATGCGCCGCAGCGGGGGTTTCTGGCTAAGGCTGGACGGCGTGAACATACTCCAGGATCCAGGACCCGGCTGCCTTGTAATGGTCCATAAGCACAGGTTCAAGCCGGCTGCGCTTGATGCCATAATATTATCCCACAGGCACATCGATCACTCAAATGATGTAAACGTGATAACAGAAGCAATGACAGGAGGCGGTTTCCAGTTTCGCGGATGCCTCATCGTACCTGGGGATTGCCTGAATAACGACCCTGTCGTACTTCAATATGTAAGGCCTTTTACTGAAATAACCGAAATAAAGGAAGGCATGAAAATAGAGATAGGTAATATTAAAGTAACATTCCCTATCAGGAACAGGCATCCTGTTGAGACTTACGGGGCAATTTACGAGTTCAGTTCAGGCAGGCTGGGATACATTCCGGATACAGAATATTTCCCCGAGCTTGCCCTGGCTTACAAAGGTGTTGATTTCCTTGTACTCAACGTGGTAAGGATGAAGACCGATAAAAAGGTCCGCCATCTGAACATTGATGAGGCAAAAGAACTGATTAATGAAATAAGGCCAAAAAAAGCTGTATTGACACACTTTGGATTGCAGGTGCTCAAAGCTTCACCTTCAGTCCAGGCGAAGATGGTCTCGGAAAAAACTGGTGTGCGGGTCATAGCTGCAACTGATGGCATGACCCTTGACCTGGAAGAAAAGGAAAATCTTGAGAAGTGGATTTAGAGTTTATTTTTGACAGATTCAACTTTTTCTTCCATATCTTTGGGTGCATCCCTCCTGTCATCAATCGTGATGTGTGAGACCACCCTGTTTATGCCTTTTTTGGCCAGCGCTTCATGAGCAGCACCTGTAGCGCGGAAGATTTCATCAAGGGAAGCCGCCTCCAGTGTTGTTCCCATCGGGTTCAACTGGTATTTTACACCAGATTTTTCAATAGCTCTCACTGCTTCTGTAATGTGCGCGCTCATGCTTGTGCTTCCTGTTCCCAGGACTGCGATCTCAAGTTGCGCCGTGATTATCGGTTTCATATCTAACCTCCATATGTTTGTTGGCTGCAAAAGGTGAAAATTGTTTCGGTTCCTAATTTAAGCAGGAAGGTTTTGTTTTGAGTGAAATGGTTCTTACATCAAAAACGAAAGTTTTATACATGATGATAACTAATTCATCATTATTCTGCTCATAATGATTTGACCGGGATAACTCCAATTTCCAATAGGATAACACGGAGATTTTGGGCAGGTTTTAAAACAAAGGAGGTTAATTATGAATTTAGATTTTCATTATTACGGAACATATGTTGCTGCCAGATTAGCAGGTTATGATAAGGATCCGGCACAAACAATTGCACATGCAGCCCAGTATGTTGATGATTCAAATGAATCGATGTTAAAGGATTCATTAGGACATTATTATATTAGTGATTTTTCACCTATTCCAACAGTACAGAGTATGTGGGATATGGCAAAAAAGGATATTTTTTGGTCTGAAGAAGCACTTAATAAGATTGCTGATATTTGGGTTCCATTTCATTTTTTACCAGGAAACTACGGTAAAAATACTAATATTAAACAATATACGGGTCCTCAAACTGACAGCGGATCATTGTATCGCTGGACATTTGATGATGAGTCAACAAAGCAATTTAAAATGCTTTGTCAGCCCAATAATCTTATTGTCAAAACAATGATTAATGATATTATACTAAACCATAAAAACAATGATTATACTTTACATCTTGCAGGTATGAGGATGCATGTATTGGCTGATACCTGGGCACATATGTTTTATATAGGTATGCCTGCGTGGTTTATAAATGATGCCCTGGAAGATGTTTTTATTGTAAACGGAACTGCAAAAACACCCTATAAATGGCTAAGGGTATGGCCATGGGATGACAGTACGGATATTATTCACGGAGATACAGCTACTCCGAATATGTTAGCCTATAATTCTGTCGTTTACCTTGGGCATGGACGAATGGGACACCTTCCGGATTACCCGTGGTATAAATATGAATATACTCCCAGGTGGTCAAAAAATCCTATAACGAAAGACAATACCAGCTATTTTCTACAAGCATTTAAACAATTAACTAAAGCTCTGGAATGTATCAAGAATAATACAATATTTGACATTAACAGTTATGCAGATTTGCCAGCTGAAACAGAAAATGTAATTAAAAAAATATTGTCAACTACACCCAAAGATAACGACCAGTCTGAAACATGGAGAAACAATATTGGCAAGATCAAAATAAATGGTACTCCGTTAGAGGTTCCAGTTGTATATAACAAAGATTTATGGTTGGATAAAGTGAAAGAAAAAATGAGTGTTAAAGATACCGATTATTATCACTTCAATAAATCAGCTTGTTTGCACCTGAAACTGGTACAGGATTCGCTAGCTGCAAACAATATTAATTTTGATTCTACCCCCAGAGAAGACATTGTAAGTACCAGGTTCAAATGCAAAAAGGGAAAGTATATCGGACCAATAGATGAAAGTTATAAATCAATTCAGTATTATCCACAAATGCAAGATCGGGGCATCACTCTTCAAATCATAAAACAAACACCCAGGCTTTTGACCTCAGGAGATATTATTGAAATTAAAACACTTGAATCTACTACTGGTAAATACAATTTCCTTGGAGCCTGGGAAACAACCAGTCTTTATTATTATTTAAGAGCTTATGATTTAAGTAAACAAAAGTGGCAAATTGAGAAGGTTGATTCTGGTGGGAGCAAGGCTATTAATGCTGGTGATCGGGTTCGATTTAAGAACATGCATTTCGACCAGGAACCTTATATGTGTACTTATGATTATTGGATGGGTGGAACTTACCTTACGACTCAGGCCAATGGTTCTTCAGATAATGCTATTTGGATCATGGACGGTTTGACCGAATTTGATATTAACATTGTTACTGATGATTATTTTCGTTCGGATATTATTGACTTGGATACATCAACAAGAATTCATGACGATATAAAGATATATGGTATTATTGATTCGAATAATAATGTTGACATAAATAACCTCAGAACTGCTCTGGACAACATTGGTTTGGGTTTTATCCATGTTGCACTTACTGATGATCAAAAAGAGCAAGTATACATTCAGCTTCAAAAGATTGTTAATTGAAACTCGATAATATGTATTAAACCAAAGGAGATAAAATGACTAAAAATGAAGGAATTCTGAACGCACAATTAAAGCAGACACCAGAAATGATTGCTAACAGGAAATATGTATTAAGTCAATGCAAACCTGATGGTGTTCCAATGAATCTGGATTTATCTGATGATAGGCACTTTAATTTTTTACTTGATGAACGTGGAGGAAATGAATACCTGAAAAATCATTTCCCTTATTACCATCAGTTACTGCACAATTCCAGGCAAAATGCTATAAAAGGGAAAAAAAATCTTAAGACTTCATTTGCCCCGGCTCATTTGACATTGTTGGAGAAAATGGCAAATGGTGATGACGTTTCTACAGATTGGCATGATCTTGTTCAGGTTACAGACCTGGTAGCTCAGCGAATTGGTTCTTCTGATGATCATGGAGTACACGCAACTGCTCTTGTCAGTTTTGTTGATGGTCTTCAATCAATGAACGCCATGTTGACTATTGGAAATCCCGACACTGGTGAAATTATTGCTCAAACGAACATTCCTCAATTATATGATCAGGGTTATGATACGGTAATTACGGCTCATGGTACAACAAAAAAGCTGGATGGTGTTGAAGCCTCTCTTTCAATTGATTATGTTCTTTATAATACAAAAGATATAGTTCACAAGGTCTTGAAAATTCCACTTCTGGATAAAATCGACCCCAGTGAACCAATAAGAGTGACTGATCCGGTTCATAAACATGGAGTGAATAACGTAGGTTTTATGAAAGTTTGTATGGGTCGTTATGGTGCAGATTGTGATTACGAATATGAAGCTCAACCGCAACCATCCCCTCCAATACCAACAATCGCTGTATCGGGATCTGTGACATATGCCGGTACGATAAGCCAGCCCGGCCCTGATTCAGGTAAATTTGGGATATACTTTTTTGTAAAGAAACGTGATGGTGGTGCTGCTCAGCTTTTCACAAAAGAATCTGAAGCTTATAAATATTTTAAGCTTAGTAATAATAATCATACCCTTAGTTGGAACTTTCCTCCGGCAACATTTGAAAAAGCACCATGGGATCAAGGAAATGAAGTTGATCTTAATCTTACCGCTAATATTTGTGTCGACTCTCAAGTAAAAAATACTTGTTTCCAGGTAACCAGTTTAAAAGGTATTGATGGAAATCCTTCGATAGCTAAAATTGATGTTCTTAAATTTTTCTGGGGATGTCTTAGTGCCGATTCATTAATACTAATGAAAGACGGTTCCAAAAAACGAGTTGATTCTATCAAAGTCAGTGACCGTGTTCAAATAGATGATTCAGGCTCATACTTATCTGTAGTTGATATCGTTACAGGCAAGGAGGAAAAACCTTGTTTAAGAGTTACTACAGAGAACAATCGCTCTTTATTAGTTACGGATGAACATCCAATCTTTAAATTTGATGGATTTTGTCTGGTGAAGGAATTAAGAATTGGTGATTTTGTGAAAACAGAATCAGGATTTGAAAGAGTTAGCAATGTATCGGAAGAACTATATAATGGTACAATTTATAATTTAAAACTGGGAGGGCATGAAAATCAAGAACAAGCAGGTGCAGCACACTATGCAAATGGCATATTTGTTGGCGACGGAAACATGCAAGGATTTTTATTGGAAAAACGAAAAGCAGAGGCGATGAAGCCGCGAAGTATAGAAGAACTTCCTGAAGAATGGCGATTTGACGCGGAAAATGCCAGACGTTTAAGAGAAGGGGAAGTTTTAATTTCTGTATAACAGATGAAATTCAAACAGGTTTGGGTTGTTCACATTAACTCAGTTAGTGTCTTTTCGTAGGTTCGCAGATCATGCGAACTATGAAGAACAAACCTTACCTCCCTGATTCCTTCATTATTCCCAAGGAAGTCCATAACAGCCCTGAGCGCTATCCTGCTTGCTTTTTCTACAGGATATCCGTATGCTCCCGTGCTGATTGAAGGGAAGGATATAGTCTTTATTCCCATCTCTACAGCTAATGCAAGACTGTTCTTGTAAGCATTTGAGAGAAGTCTGTCTTCTCCTTTATCTCCTCCGCCCCATACCGGGCCGACTGTATGAATGACCTTTTTTGCCTTCAACCTACCTCCTGTTGTAGCTACTGCCTCACCTGTCGCAATACCCCCGGGCCACAACGTCTGCCTGATGAGCTTGCATTCTCCCAGTATTTCAGGCCCGCCTTTGCTGTGAATTGCGCCGTCCACACCTCCGCCTCCCATCAAGGTTGGATTTGCCGCATTGACTATAGCTTCGGTTTCCTGTTCAGTGATGTCACCTGATAAAAGGACGATCTTTGTCTTGTTAATTATAGCATCCATTTAAGAATTCATTAATTTTTCAACTATATATTTTTCACCTTATTTTGCATACTTTTTTACCAGAACCAGCAGGGATATGGATACAAAAACCGTCAGCAATGAAAATCCCGGAACTTCTGGGGTCTGCATTGTTATGGCTGTAGGTGTAACTTCGGATGTTTGGGTGATTGTCGGAATAGCCGTAGGCGCTGGCGCAGGCATCGTTGCGTTAAAATCGAGTGTCATTATGAATATATTACCTTTAGCATCAGGTGGTATAAATGAACCAAAAGCAATATGTGTACCGTCAGGTGACCAGTCAAATGCCCAGTCCCATCTATTATCGCCGGAAGTAAGTTGGGTTACATTAGTTCCATCGGCATCCATTATGTAGAGATGTTTCAATTTCATACCTTGGAACATATCACCTGCACGGTCAGAAAGGAATGCAATATATTTTCCGTCTGGAGACCACCTCACATAAATACCTGGTTGGCCTGTGCTTGTCATATTGCTGCCATCGGCGTCCATAATATTAATCGTTCCATCATAACCTCCAGTTGTAAAAATGATTTTCTTGCCATCAGGCGACCATGAAGGTATTATTTCATCGCCAAAATAATCTGTAAGTCTTTTTTTGTTTGTGCTGTTAATGTCTGCAATGAATATCTCGCGCCCATTTTCCGGTGTAGGACCTCCACCGTCAAAGATAATATACTGGCCAGCAGGAGATATTGCCGGATTACCTGCTATGTGGAATAACACTGTTTTGTTTGAGCCGTTGGAATTCATTATATAAATTGAATTATCCAGTTCAAAAACAATTTTTGAACCGTCAGGAGTCCATTTAGCGTAATCACTGCTTTGTCCGGTACTTGTTATGTTGCTGCCGTCAGCACTCATGATATGGATGATTCCATTTTTATTTAAAGCGATTTTTTTGCCATCAGGAGACCATGCCGGGCTATCATAACTTACATTAGTACTACCGTAAGTTAACTGGGTGATATTGATAATGGCAACAGCAGATGCGTTTGGTATCAGGAATATTAATAGGATAATAATTAAAATATAATGATTGATATATCTCATTAGTACAGCGTTGTATTCCCCGGACTTACGATACTCTGTACTTGCGTTCTGTTGAATTTGATTTCCAATTCGGAGTTGTCATCTACTGAAACATGCTTTTTATTGTCTTTTTCACCTTCCTTCTCAATTTCTTCAGGTTTTGCCTGTGCTGGAATGGTTTCGTTCAACCTGATCGATAATAAATCAACCAGGCTTGCATCATATCCCGGTATCTCTATTTCAGCCTCGATCCATCTTCCACTGCTGTTTATGTTTAATGTATGCGGTTCTATCTCAATTGCTGCCTGTAATGGTTTTACAACAAACAAATATGTTTTTAATAACATATATAATTTATGCAAAAAAGCAACAGTTGCTTAAAAGATATTTTGCAAAGCCTGCGGTGATATTAAACCAAAGTCGGATACTTGCATCAGTCATGAGCCTGTTACCACAATCTTTATCTATCATGATTATGATACTGATTATAAATATTAATAATAAATATAAATGGAGGGTATTAATGAAAAAAGAATTGAATAACGTTTGTTTGAAAGCCTTTGCTTTTTTATCCATTGCTGTACTTTTCACGGCAATTCCTGCATTGGCTGATGGAGCGACCTATGCAGGTACGGATGCCTGTAAGACCTGTCATGCACAGGTTTACAGCAAGATAAAAGAATCCATACACCAGAAAATGATCAGGGAAGCTTCGGTTCCAGGAAATGTTCATGGTAACCTGAGCGATCCGAAAGCTCCCAAGCTGTCTGAAATTACATATGTCATCGGTGGATGGTACAAGGAAGAGAGCTACATCAAGAAAGACGGCAATAATTATAATGTAACAAAATACGAATGGAATCCCATAAAGCAGACCTATGCCAATGATAAGAGTATCAGGAACTGGCTCGAACAATGTGCAGGCTGCCATACGACAGGGTACAATACTACTACCCAGACATTCAAGGAATTAAATATCGGTTGTGAGGCATGCCACGGCCCGGGCAGCAAACATATTGTATCAAAGAACAAAAGCGATATTGTGATTGATAAATCCCCGGAGGCATGCGGCTACTGCCACATCAGGGCAACGCAGGCTGACGGAGGCAAGTATAACTTCCCTGTAGGGTATATCCCCGGCAAGCCTGACACATTGCAATACAATCCTGAGCCATATACCAACAACGCTTCATTCTTCCCGGATAAGACATCAAACAGACACCGCCAACAATTACTTGATATGAAAACCAGCAAGCATTATACCTCCGGGGTAACATGCGTAAGCTGCCATTCCCCGCATGATTCAGGCAACGTGGGCGTATATAAACCCTCTGAGCTGCCCGCTGAATTCAAGGATACAAGCATTGCAATCTTTGACGCTTCGGGAAAAGTAATAAGCTACGCTGCCTGGAACGGGAATGGTCTAACAATGCCAAAGGAAGAACTCTGCAAATCGTGCCACACCTCGGTTAGCGAGTACCATAAGCACGGCTTTACGGATAAGTCAAAGGGCGCAGCAATAACATGCACCGACTGCCACATGCCTGATGTCATAAATGTGAACAGCAAACTGAGGGGTGCGTTGTCGCCGCATACTTTCAGGACCCTGAGTCCTGAGAACTCATTGAAATACGGCGCTGATAAAATGCCAAACTCTTGCACATACAGGTGCCACCAGGATAAGGGAGCTGATAAAACAGCACGGGCGAATTGGGCCCTTTCGGTGCTGAGTCCCGCGCCGACACCAACAGCAACTACAAAAGCGACTGAAACAACCACCAAACCCACGCCGGGATTCGGATTGGCTATGTCAGTCTTTGGTTTGCTTGCTGTGGGTTACCTGGCAAACAAGTTGAGAAAGTAAGAGATCGCTATCTCTTATTTTTTTTCTTTTTAACATTTTTTATATGTGAGATAATTATTTTATCTAAGCAAAATTTACTGGCAAATTATAGAACAATTTATTATTAGATAACAGATTGAGTGGGGTTAATGGTTGATAGACAACGAGAAAAAGATTTAGATGTTGATCTTGAAAAAAACAAACAGGATAAGAGAACAACAATAAATATCCTTTCAATGATCGAAACCATCAAAGAGCTGATAGGAAGGAAGAAAAGAGTGAATACTATTTGCTCATATAAGGCCAGTTCATCCGGGAGCCAGAGAACGATAATTCTGGATTGTAAAAATTGCGAACTGGGTGAGTCCTCAATAACCGACCCGGCGTGCAGGAAAAATATTTTCCAGATATTGATAAATGAGCCGCTCACCGACCGGCTTGTTCTTTCGAATCTTTATGAGAGGGATTATGAAATGGAACATCTGCAATTTCTTTATTACCTTTCAAGATTCATAGATAATATCAGGGTTTATAAAGAGGTAGAAATCCCCGGGGAATGCAATGAGGCGAACCAGTGGAAGGAATGGATATTCTCGGTCATCAACGAAAGCGCTTCTGATCCTATAAAAGCATATCTGGAACTCAAAGCAAAGATCAACAATTTACGAGAAAGCAATGAACCTTCCGGGTATGAAGCGTGTAAAACCCTGTTCATCCAAATATTGGAAAGAATAAGCACATGCGTACCGGAGCTGGAAAGCCGGATCAAGGGTGATAAAACAAGCAGGCATTATTACGAGAATGTCATAAAGTCGCTTGTAAGACCTGCTTTCTCTTCGTCGCGGATATATACCGCCCCTCCATCGAATACTGAATTCCTTGAAGGTTACGAGGTACAAAGGGCAGACGGCAGGATAATGCCTATCAGTATTTACAGGCTCACTGACAGGCCGGAAAGCCTGTATTTTGCAATACCACTTGAATATAACATGCGGCCAAAAGAGCTCCAGATAATAGAATCTGTCAGAAGAAAACTTATGAGACACAGGCCAAAAGATCTTAATTTCGCGGAAACTGCCAACTCCAGGGAATATTTCAAGAGAATCGGGAAGCAAATGCTTTCGGATGAAGCGCGCGGATTCGGTGTAAAACTCAGTCCTGAGGAGATTAATACTTTTTCTGATATACTTGCGAAATATACTTCGGGACTGGGAATCCTGGAAGACCTTCTTTCGGATGAGCGTGTTACCGATGTTTACGTAAATGCGCCTTCGGATATAAACCCTGTCCATATAGTTGTGGATGGGGAAGAATGCCTTTCTAACATTTTTTTATCACAGGATGATATCGATTCAATGATAACACGGTTCAGGGCAATAAGCGGTCGTCCTTTTGGGGAAGCATCCCCGGTTCTGGATATGGACCTGGCAGAGTTCAGGACGCGCGTTTCAGTCATCGGTAATCCGCTATCTGCCGGGGGCATGGCATACGCTTTCAGGAAACATGCAAAAAATCCCTGGACCCTTCCGAAACTTATAAACATGGGGTCAATGACCCCCCTTGCTGCCGGCCTGTTAAGTTTCCTAATCGATGGGCAGTCTTCTATCCTTGTTGCAGGCGGGGTGGGGTCAGGAAAGACTTCATTGCTTGCTGCCATGCTGCTTGAAATACCGCAAAAATACAGGATATTGACGATCGAGGATACTCCGGAACTGCCGCTTGAGACATTACAGAGGCTTGGCTGGAAAATCCAGGGGATGAATACGAAGTCCGCCGTGGGCGGGGCGGATGCAGAGATAAGACCTGAAACCGCCCTGCGCGCCGCGCTCAGGATGGGGAACTCGACCCTTATCCTCGGTGAAGTCAGGGGGCCTGAAGTAAAAGTGTTGTATGAGGCAATGCAGGTGGGAACATCCGGAAATTCCGTAATCGGCACCATACACGGCGCTTCCACAAGGGCAGTTTATGAGAGAATCGTGAACAGCCTGGGAGTCCCTGCTGCATCTTTCAGAGCTACTGATGCCGTGGTAGTTTGCCAGAACGTAAGAATAAGCGGCACAATGGGAAAGAAAAAAAGGATAGTCCAGATAGCCGAAGTCACGGGAGGTGATTGGGATGAGCGCCCTGATGCTGACGATATATTTAACGACATTATGTTATTCGATGCTGCTCAGGACAAAATCATAGCTACAGACCTGCTTGATAAAGGGCAGGCTGAACTTGTAAATAAGATAGCCCATAAATGGGGTTTAAGCGTGGATGAAGCTTCACTTAACATTAAAGTGCGCTCAATGATAAAAAAAACGATCGCAGAAGCCGCAAAGGAGCATCACGGGTTCGCGGAAGCCGACATGGTGGCTGTTGCGAACAATATGTTCTGGTTCTATATGGAAAAAGAAAGGAACGATGCAGGAAAAGTGGACCTGCAGGTCGTATTTGGCAAGTGGGACAGATGGTACAGGGATTTTGTGGATAAGAACAGATAATGGAGATTATGGACGGGCATAACTGGTACTATCGCGCATGCAAGTTTGCAGGGAGAAATTTTGGCTGGATAGTGGGCGATATTGGGAAATTCAAGAAAAAGAGTGAAAAATCAGTAAGCAGGGAGTTTCTGAATGCAATAAACTTTACCGGCCTTGAGATAGAGCCCTGGGAAGTACATATACTTGCGTATTCGGGTTCTTTTGTTTCGCTCCTGCTGATGGTGTTTATTGATGTCACGATTTTCAATGTAGCCCCATATGAATCCCCGGCCATCCTGGCTGCCGCTGTTTGTACGGCAATCGTGCCTATTTCCTGTTTGTTTTACCTGAGCGAATATCCCAAAATCCATGCAAAGTTTATGAAAATACACTCACTTGGTGACATCCCTGAAATCCAGAGCTATATTGTCATGTCAATGAAACTTGTGCCGAATATGGAAAGGGCTATAACATTTGCAGCAGGAAATTCTCTTAAACCCCTTGCAAAAGATCTTAAGAAACTTATATGGGATATCCATCTTCGTGTCTATAGCAATATAGATGATGCCCTTATCACATTTGCAAACCAGTGGGGAAAGAACAGCGAATATTTCAAGCGCTCGCTGCATCTTGTAAAAAGCTCTACAAATGAACCTGATGAAGCCCAGAGGATAATGACACTGAATAAATCTCTTGATATCGTTCTTGATGGAACAAAGACCATGATGGACGGGTTTGCGGCAAAGCTTAAAACCCCGACTTATATTCTGTATTCGATATTCATACTGATACCGCTTGCTCTTGTGGCGCTTTTGCCTGCTGTGGGAGTGGTAGGTATTAAGATAGACATTGTAACGCTTGTTTTAGTTTATGATATTATACTTCCTCTTGCAACTTTTTTTTACTCAGAATATATCCTGCTTTCGCGCCCTGCTACATTTTCACCGCCTGATATACCGGACAAACATCCCAGCCTGTCTGGTATCAAATCGGTAAGGGGTATTACGATAGCCGTTTCCCTTATAGTTGGCGGGTTGGTCGGTTTGTCGGGATATGTATTCCTGTATATCGGAAACCCCTTTGGTATAATATCGCAGGAAGCCATGGCCGGCCTTGTGCCCCCCACATTCCCGGTAGTGTGGGCCCTGACTCTGATGATTACGATATATTGCCTGGGAATATATACACCATATAAAAAAATACGGGATGGGATAAGACAGATAGAAAATGAGTTCGCAGACGCGCTTTTTATACTGGGGAGAAGAATAACAGAAGGAAGGTCGGCAGAGGTGGCTTTTGCCCATACATCGGAAACGATGAAAGGGGCAAAGATTGGGGAGGTATTTGCCGATGTTGCAAAAAATCTCACCACTATGCGCACGACATTGAATGGTGCGATCTTCAATGAAGAATATGGAGCATTTAAGGATGTTTATTCTGACCGCGTGCATACCACAATGAAGCTGTTCACAGAAAGCGTCCATAAAAGCCATGAAGCTGCGGGGATGGCAATAATAAAACTTGCAGATCACCTGAAGGAGTTGCAGGAAGTGGAAACCAATATTAAAAGATCTCTTTATGATGTGACATCTACCATGAAATCGACTGCAATGATTTTTGCGCCATTGATAGGCGGTGTGACGCTTGCACTGTCAGAAGTTATACAAAAGATTCTGATTAATATAACAAAAGAATCCATACTTTTACCAGAGGAATTTAATATCGGGAATATAATGGAGCTGGCAGGGACAGGAATAAACCAGACAGTCCACCCCGATATACTCTTGCTGATAATTGGCATATACATGATTATATTAGTGGCGATCCTGACAAGGTTTACCTGCGGGATCGAACACGGGGGAGATAAGCCCCAGTTCATGTATGATCTTGGACAGATGCTTCCCATCTCAATTGTTGTTTTTACTGTAACAACTATTACAACGAGGATATTATTCAAGACAATGGTCTGAACCAGAATAAAGTCGATATTCTTAAATATTCAAACTATGATGTAAGCGAAAATGGTGGTAGTTATGTTAGCAAGTAAATTCAGGAAAGACGAGAAAGCAATCGAACTGCCCATAAACATCGTTGTTATGCTTGTTGTGGGAATGGTGGCACTGGCAGCACTGCTGGCGATAATTCCGAAATCCAAGGAGAATTTGAGCGTGGATATCCTGGAGATCACTGTAGGCAATAAAAGCTCAAACGGGAGTTCTGCAAAGGTGATAGGGGCCGGGGATCACTATATAAAAGTCGATGTCAGGGTTTATGATAAAAATAACAACCCTGTCGAGAAAGCAAGCGTTACCATGAGCGGTGGCGGCGGGTTTGGAGCAGAACAGACAGATGAGGACGGCGAAGCAACTCTGAGGCTTGGCGGAGAAAAAGGTACAAGAGTAACACTCAGGCCGAACCAGCAGACAGTTGAATTGAAACTGGTCGCAAAAGCCAATGGCTTCTACGATTATGAGGATGAAAAAGCAGTCCTGCTGTACCAGACAAAAAAATGAAATCCTGAACTCATGGCTGGCGGGCTTCCGATAAAAATCGTTGTACTTACGATAGTGGGCCTGGCAGGGCTTGCTGCGATGCTTGCAGTAATCAACGGAAGTGAGAATGCAATACCGAAGGCAATGCATGCGGACGTAAAAAACAACAACCTGGTGATGTTATCGAAAACCGATGATAATGAAAGTATCAAATTTGAGGTAGAAGTATTAAACTCAAAAGATGGTTCGCCGGTTGAAAAAGCCAGGGCGGCACTTTCAGGCATGGACGCCCTTGCAATCAATATAACAGATGATGATGGGAAAACCATATTACAATTCCAAAAAAGTGATTTTTATATGGACACGGACGAAGGCTATCTGAGGCTGGAAATAAAAGCCCCGGGTTTCCAGGATTATGCGAGTGAATATGCAATAAAGATCGTCAGGTGAACTATTTCCTTTTTGCCAGTAAAACCTTAATAACGGCTACTGCTCCAAATAAAATCCCGATAATGGTAGGATAGTACCATGCCCTGATAATACCCCACTGATCCGTGGCTATGAAAAATCCGGTACCTATCAACACGACCGCTGCCATAAGGCCGGACAATTCTACAGGCACGTTGATTTTTCCGATAGTGATCCGGTTCACATTATCAAGTTTGATTATCCTGTGCTCGATATCTGAAAGCTGTGCCTCAATGGACCTGAATTCAGCCATATTATCTTCTTCGTGTTTTAAAAGGTCTCCCTGCATGTTGCCCGCTGCCCCAGCCTTGGGATTTGTCCCGCCTGTGAATCCGGTTTTACTGGCAAGCTTTGAGACTTCGGCCTGTAAGTTACTGATCCTTGCTTCAATATCCTTCGGCATACCCTCTTTTTTTATTTCCTCAACAGATTTGCCCAGGTTCTCCACAAATTTTTTCAATTCTTCGATCTCATTATGAATATCTTTGTTTTCAATATCATTAATTATAATAAGACCTTCATCATTTCCATTTCTGGAAGATAATCGTTTCTCTACAGCCCGCAGGCGGTTATTGACGCTCCTTAAACTCTGGTCAAGGGCTTCAATCCTGCCATAAATGTCCAGGTTGGGTTCACCACTCCTTTTTTCTTCGTTGTTCTGTTTCACAATTTGCCACCAGTTAAAGTGAACCAAGAATAACCCCGGATATTTATAGTTTCTTATTCTTATTTTTTATATATTTCAAAAAGGTTTATTTGTGTCAAAAACATCTAAAATTCTGAACAATTGATTGGAACATTTTTAGGAGATGCTGGATTATGACTGATATTGTATATAATAATGGCTTGGGTGCAGGCAGGAATGAATATGAGAGCTAAACTGAAAATTTTTTTATTGTTTTTTATCGTTATGATGGTATTTTCTGGATGCATCGAGCCACAAAGGCCGCCAGGTTCCAACGAGACAACAATCGCAACATCTGAACCTACACCTGACCAAATGCCTGCCTATAATGAGACTATGCCTGTAGAAACCAATGCTACCTTTGAGACATGGTCAAGAGGATACTGGTCCAATTTATCATATGAGCAAACCTATTTTAGAATTATTACTAATTATAGCGAATGGAATGAATTCTTGGATAATCAGGGTTATTTCGCATATATCAGGGGAGAAGAGGGGATGAGACTGGAAGGTGAATTGTTTCCTGGAGGTGGCAACAGGCCAAAAACAATAGAGCCTGCTGAATTTAATAATTATTTCGTTTTGGCTGCAATGATGGGACTAAGAGGTCATTTAGAGGATGAAATTGAAATAACAAATATTAGAAAAGTTAACAACATAGTAAATGTCAGTGTACGTATGTATAAACCCAGCTTTGGAGCAGGTGTTGAGAGTGCACCATATCACATTGTTATAATTAAAAGAGAAATCCTGCCGAAAGGAAATTCTACATTTGTTTTTATAGATACTGAGCGCAAGGAGCTTGGAAGAGTAGAGATAAGAGAATAAAATGAAAAGAAGCAGAGATTTCAATGCTTTTAAAATCTTTCAATCTCATTGTAATTTTAATTACCGTTTGTAATATATACTCCTTCGCATATCTAAAAATTGAGTCTGTGAAGTCGATGGTTGGATAAAACTCAAACAGCCATTTTGCAGTCGCAAAAAACGTGGGGATTGATTGTCTCAGGAGAGAGACATAACTCTTCGTGCCAAAGGCAGAGCTACAAATCAATCTATTAGGGAGGATTAAAATGAACATTATTAGAAAATCTAGAATAGGCGTGCTTCTTGCCGCCGTGGTGCTGCTGGCGGTTATTTTTGCACCGTCTGCGAACGCAAAAGTGAATAAGACGAACTCTGAAAAAGCCCTGGACGCAAAAGTCTTCGATCTATTTTGAATTAGATATGAGTATTATTATAAAAACTGGAAAGGTTCATTTGCCTTCAAACCATTTAAAATTCTAAACAATTCGATTGAAATATTTTAGGGGACGCTGGACTATGAGCAGTATCATTAATAAACATGGCCTGAACACAGGCAGGAATGAATATGAGAACTAAATTAAATATTCTTTTATTGGTTTTTATATTTACGGCAATACCTCTTGGATGCATAGAACCCCAAAAATCACCTTCCACTAATGAGACTGGATCAAAGCCTGTTGCGCCTCCGGATATGGGAATCAGCCTCCAGGAAAAAAACCTTTCGATAGGTGAAAAAGTACCTGTGTTCTTTAATTTCACACCCCATGAAACCATAACAAGAGCAATAGCGCATATTGATACCGAAGGCGCAATCGTTCTGGCAGGGCAAAGCAATTTCTCATGGGAGAATCTTCCCGCAAACACGGAACAGCGGAGTGAATCTGTTATTCAAATTACAAAGCCTGGGCTGGGTATACTCACGTCAACAATAACAATTGAAAATGAAACTGGACAGACATTATATGGGCGCTCGGCAATTATATATATTTATATATCTCAAAGGGAAGTGCTTGTCGGGCCGATCAGTTTTGAAACCAGACCTCTAAAAATAAATGGTACATTTGAGACGTGGTCGAGGGGATATAACGCCAATGCATCTTATACACTGAAGCACCCATATTTTAGAGTGATTACTAATTATAGCCAGTGGATCGCATTCTTAGAGGGGGAAGGCTATTTCGCAGAACCCTCAATGTTGGAAGGATTTTTATTTCCTGGAGGAGGGGTGAAACCGAGGACAATAAATCCTGCTGATTTTAGTGAGAATTACATTATTGCTGCAATGATGGGCCTAAGAGGATTTACAGAAGGTCCTGAAATTGAGATAAAAAATATAAGCAGAATAAACAATACAATAAATGTTATCGTTCATATGTATGACCCGCAAGCTGGAGCAGCAGCTCTCAGTTCACCCTACCATATTGTTATTGTTAAAAGAGAGTTCCTGCCAAAAGGAAATTCCACGTTTGTTTTTATAGATACTGAAGGCAAGGAACTCGGAAAAGTGGAGGTAAGAGAATAATACAAAGATAAATAAAGATTTCAATGCTTTTAAAATCTTTCAATCTCATTGTAATTTTCATTACCGTTTGTAATATATACTCCTTTTTATATCTAAATATTGTGTCTGTGAAGTCGGTGGTTGGATAAAACTCAAACAGCCATTTTGCAGTCGCAAAAAACGTGGGGATTGATTGTCTCAGGAGAGTGGCATAACTTTTCGTGCTCAAACCAGAGCTACAAATCAATCTTTTAGGGAGGACTAAAATGAACATTATCAGGAAATCTGGAATAGGCGCGCTTCTTGCCGCCGTGGTGCTGCTGGCGGTTATTTTTGCACCGTCTGCGAACGCAAAAGTGAATAAGACGAACTCTGAAAAAGCCCTTGATTATATATCGCAGAAACATACTATACCAAAGGAACGGCTGACGATAGAGAATGAAAAAGAAGTGAATTTTCCATTATCAAACCAGAATATCTTGAGCGTGAAAATTCTGGATCCGAAAACCGTGGAATCATACATTGTTAATCTTGATGAGGCTGGAAATATAATAGATATGAAAGCAGCGAGGGAACTGGAACATGCCAAATACAGAGAAAAATATGGCAAGAAAGAAATTGCACTGCATGATAAGCTGCAAAAGATGAAGCCAGATGATACGGTCGAAGTTGGGATATGGTTGAGCCCAATAGCAGAAACGCCAAAGCCTGAACGGGAAATCAGCGAGAAGGAATATGGTGATATGCTGGATACAAAGAGAAAGGCCCATGCAGAGAAGGAGAAACCTGTTCTGGATAAACTTAAGATGAAGAATTGGAGTGCACCCCTCAAAGTAGACACATAGTTAAGGTGTGTTCACAGAGAGGGAAACCATGGGTAAAACAACAAGAAAAAGATATACACGTGAATTCAA
>VEPN01000080.1 GCA_012026835.1 Candidatus Methanoperedens sp.
GTCTGCAAGCTAGCAATTTGCGAGATTGAAAAGTCACAGCGCATTGGAAAACCCATAAGGGATTGAAACGATCAGGCCAGCAACGTTTCAATAAGAGAGTGGCAAAAGTCACAGCGCATTGGAAAACCCATAAGGGATTGAAACTATATCCTCACCTGCTGAGGCATAGCCGCGCTACCTTGTCACAGCGCATTGGAAAACCCATAAGGGATTGAAACAGTTCGGCGTTATAGGTGACGGAGTAGGTGGCTGGAAGTCACAGCGCATTGGAAAACCCATAAGGGATTGAAACTATGGTATGAGCGCTCGGAAAGTGAAGCTTGAGCGGGTCACAGCGCATTGGAAAACCCATAAGGGATTGAAACGTTGATGGAAAATCGCAAGTAGCGTGGATTTAATCCCGTCACAGCGCATTGGAAAACCCATAAGGGATTGAAACTGATAAGTGCTCTTTGCATCTGGACGAGAATATTCGAGTCACAGCGCATTGGAAAACCCATAAGGGATTGAAACTCAGTGCTGCTGCCGCCGCCGTAATAACTGGTTCTGTAAGTGTCACAGCGCATTGGAAAACCCATAAGGGATTGAAACAAAGAAGCTTGTTTTCCCATTGCTTGATTAACTTCTGTCACAGCGCATTGGAAAACCCATAAGGGATTGAAACTTTGTGCTTCCGTTTTGCAGCCATCCAGCAAGCCCTATGTCACAGCGCATTGGAAAACCCATAAGGGATTGAAACAATTTTTGAAATGTTTTACGAGTGGCGGATAAATACGTCACAGCGCATTGGAAAACCCATAAGGGATTGAAACCTTGATAATACAACCAGTAGTAACTACAGTAATCCCGTCACAGCGCATTGGAAAACCCATAAGGGATTGAAACACGGCGAATTGCCAGGATATCCTGTCCTTTTGAAAATGTCACAGCGCATTGGAAAACCCATAAGGGATTGAAACTTTGTATCTGGCGGCGCGTCAGGCGCGGATCCTTCGGGTCACAGCGCATTGGAAAACCCATAAGGGATTGAAACAATCCGGCAGCCAACCCGCCTAAGAACTATAAAGCGCGTCACAGCGCATTGGAAAACCCATAAGGGATTGAAACTAACTTGCTCGCCGCCATTGATTCTCAGGTTGATATGTCACAGCGCATTGGAAAACCCATAAGGGATTGAAACTATATGGTGTCTGTGTGTGTGTCTGTGTTTTTAGAGTCACAGCGCATTGGAAAACCCATAAGGGATTGAAACAACCTGAACCAGTGAGCCAGGAGGATGAGTACATAGGAGTCACAGCGCATTGGAAAACCCATAAGGGATTGAAACTTTCCGGGGGCTGCTCAGCAGGTGTCCCTGTATTGTATTCAAGAGGCGCATCCATTAAAACAAGGATTGAAACCAGTTTATTTTCCATAAATTACCTCACCATTTTTAAAGCCTGTTTCAGATCGATTATTTTAATTAAATTTTTAATTGGCCCAAAATGTCGAAGATCCCCTGTTAAAACATGCTTGGTATTTTCAACCATACCGGTTGCAGCAATCAACGAATCTGCTGTGGGGACACCATACTTCCAGTGCAGTTCTCCTGCGCGTTCAGCAATTTTCTGGGTCACGTTTACAAAAATTATTCCCGAGGATTTTAATTCCTGGATGGTTGTTCTCATTTTTTGCTCATTTTTCTTACCCAAGTGTTTTGTCAATTCAGTCAGAGAAACAACTGAAGATATCCCAAGGATTTTCTCGTTATCTAATGCATCTGCAAACGCATCTAATTCATCTGCAAGTGTAGTAGGTAGCCCCTCCCAAGTGAAAATCGCTTCAAGCCACATAGTATCTACTAATATCTTATTCATTTGATTTTCCCTTTTTTCCCTTTTTTCTTTTTATCTCTTGTAGCTCTCTCTGTTTTTCCCTGTCTTTTTCTATTTGTGCATCATGCTCTCTATCTTCGATTATTTCTTTTGTTATAGTTTCAATGTCAAGTTCTGGCCATGTACCACGAAGAGATCTGAGTTTTGTCCTGGGCCTTATTTTGATCGTGCCCTGATCCTCTTCTATAAATAACATCTCTCCGTATTGTAGGTTCAAGCTTTTCCTGATATTTGCAGGGATGACTACGAGCCCTTTTCTGCCGATTCTTATTTTTTGCATATCTTTTACCCTTTTTGATGTCTAACCATATCTAACTATGTTAGACTCATTTAGAGATTAATATTTCGGTGTGTACTTCGTGCATTCCCAGGGTTGGCATTGCTTATACTTTTCAATGAATCTGGAATACACTGCCGGAATATCGCATAAATGTATTTAAAGTCGTGAGTACAATAGACAGTTGGTAAGATTTATGGAAACTGCAGTCTCTAATGCAAATAGTTATATGCCGCCAAGTATAGCGAATGCGACGATCAGGCTGGCAATTATCAAAGCAAAAAAATCACCTCTAATAGACTATATGCAGAAAAACATAAAAGAAAAAGCCGATGTTAAAGAGGTCAGAAGCAGGCTCGCCAAAATAAGCACTTCTATGGCACATGAAATAGTAGAAAATAGAACTGAAAGGCTATGAAATTTTATTTTCTTGATACAAGTGCCCTTGTCAAAAGATATCATTCTGAATTTAAATTTTTAGAATCTCTAACCAGATTACTTTTGAAATCGCACCAGCATATTATTTTTTTCCATTATATTTTCTATCTCTGGTGAACCCTGAATACGCCATGAACAACCCTGCAAAAGCCGCAATTGCTTCAAATGAGGGTAAAACTGATTTTTGTTCAGTTTCACCTGGCAGTGGTTCATTTTCCCCCGACATATTCGCGCCAGTCACATCAGATTTTGTTTCTTCGCCGCTTTGCTGGATTGACTTTTCAACTTCTTTTGATTGGTTTGCTATGACAGCATTTAAGTATGCGTTATCAGCATCTATTTTCGCAAGGTCGGCTGATACTTTTGACTCATTAGCAATGGCGGCTGCCTGGTCATACTCCCCTGACCCGAAAAATGAATTTGCAAATGACAGTTTTGTCTGGGAAGTCCTGAAAAGTTTATCTGCATTTGATAGGTTATTCTCTGCAAGAGTAACATCAGCACCGTTTGTTCCGGCATCGGTTACCACATATCTTGAGTTGTTTATTATAGATTTTGCCGAATCGATAGCAGACTGCGCAGAATTGATTGCAGTGTTTGCCCTGTATCTTGAATCATCATAGGAGAGATTGAAGGATGTATTTCTGTAGATCTTCGCCGGGTCACCGGGATAGGCTGACTCGTAGCAGTAGGTGTAAACTGTATGCTCTACGCTTCCTGACCCGCTTCCCTCAAGCGGCGCCCTGACATTGATACTTTTTGTTACGGCCTGTCCAGGACCAACTGTGAATTCGTTTGAGAGTAGCCCATTATCAAGCCTGTAGGCACACAAACCATCGTATAAATAATTAGTGCTTTTTATTGAGAATGAAACCTTCGTATAGTCCCCGGTATAAATTACAGGTGGATTCGATATCGAGCTCAGGTTATAAGAGAAAGCTGCACATGCTGTTCCTGGTAATATTACCATAGCGACCAGTACTAATAGTGTTCTGTGCGGCGTAATTATCAAATTACCACTTTAGATATATAATTCATATATTGCTATTTAAATATAGCTAACAGCTTTCATATCAAATCATAACGCTTTTCTTCATCAACAATTCATGAGGCTGCTCTATGGACATTTCACTGCCCCTCCTCATAGTCTCTATTTTTCTTGGCTTCCTCCTTGGAATAATATCAGGTCTTACCCCTGGCATACACGTCAATAATTTTGCCCTGATACTTCTTGCCCTCTCCTCCCTTTTTCTTGAACTGGGGTTCACACCTTTCTATATAGCTGTAATAATCCTTTCAAATTCGATAACGCAGACATTCATCGATATCATCCCCTCGGTCTTCCTTGGCGCACCTGAAGCCGATACTGCCCTGGCTGTGATGCCCGGACATGCGCTTCTCATGGAAGGAAGGGGAGGAGAAGCGGTCAGGCTGTCGGCCCTCGGTTGCGCGGGAGCGGTTGTGGTCTCGTTATTACTGGCCTTTCCCCTGGGTATATTCTTCCTGAACGCCTGCGGCGCATTGAACGATTACATAGGATGGATACTTGTTTTTATTGTGATACTGATGATTGCCACAGAAAACGGCGAAGTCGTGGAAGGACAGGGGTCACTGGTTCACCTGAAATTCAAGATGTATGCAGTTGTCTTGTTTTTCATTTCAGGGATGCTTGGAATATTCGCTTTTGACAATGCAGACAAAATGTCACCGCTTGTCAAATTCGGTGAACCCTCCATTCTTCTCCCACTTCTTTCGGGGTTATTTGGCGCATCGATGCTCGTTCTAAGCCTGATGACGAAATCCGAAATCCCTCCCCAGCAAAAAATATGCATGTTCGTGCTGCCGCAAAAAAAGATTATACGCGGAATTATGACCGGAAGCGCGGCAGGTTCTTTTGTGGCCTGGCTTCCCGGAGTTTCTTCTGCCGTGGGAACTATAATCGCAAGGCTACTTGTCAGAGAAGAAAAGGATGCTGACTCGTCAAAAGAGTTCCTTGTCTCGATGAGCGGTGCCAATACAGCGAACGCAATTTTCAGCCTGATAGCATTATATACCATCCAGAAAGGACGAAGCGGCGCAATGGTAGCGATCAAAGAATTGATTGATGTGAGCAGGGAATTTTCAGTTATCATAATATTTTTGATTGTCATAATTTTGGTTTCAGTGGTTTCCTATTTTACCACTATATACCTTGGCGACAGGATTGCCGGGTTCCTGTCGAAAATAAATTATTCAAGGTTATGCGCAGGGGTGCTTGTGTTATTATTTGTGATGGTACTGGCGTTCACGGGTGGTTTCGGGTTGATGGTGTTTTTAGCGTCCATTCCAACAGGTATGATAGCAACATTCGCAAAAATAAGGAAGACACATGCGATGGGGGTTATTTTGCTGCCTGTGATAATGTATTTCTTATGAAGGTTCTTAATTGGGATATACTGGCCGAAACCATAATAATAAGAACGTGAAAACAGACCACCAGATAAGATACATTAGCTGCTTATCGAAAACTATAAATGCAATACATTATGATAACCAGTAACAAATAGGTGTTACTGCTCCTGAAAAATAGGTGGTAAAATGGTGGCTGAGTCCTTACTTACTGAAAAACAAATGAGAAATGCAAAACGGGCGCTTGATGATGCAACTGAAGAGATGATAAAACATGCAGAGAGCCTTGGCATAGAGACTGTTTTTACCAGGCAGGAAAAATATGATGAATCACTCCTTGATCTTGGAAAATCTAGGTGCTATTTCGGTTCAACGGGTGTATGCTGCAGGCAGTGTGCGATGGGCCCTTGCAGGATATGGCTGGATGAACTCCCTATGGTTTACAGGCTATCCACTCCGCGGCTGGACAAGGGAACATGCGGGGCAAGCGTGGATACGATAGTTGCAAGGAATCTGCTTATGATGGTGGGAAGGGGTACTGCGGCCCATGCCTCCCATGCGATGCATGCGGCAACTGCACTTCTTAAGACCGCACAGGGGAAAACATCATATAAAATTAGGGAACCGGGAAAATTATTATCCGTAGCTGCAAAATTAACACTTGATAACGGCCAGAGGATTGAAGATACCGCAATTTCTGTAGCATCTCAGGCCATTTCAGACATAGTTAGTGACGAAAGCGTAATGAAGTTTGCAACTTCATATTGCCCGGCCAGCACAGGCGAAAATCTCCAGGCTCTCGGGGTAATCCCGGGATCTGTGGGAGCCGAGCTACTGGCAGAAGGGCACGAGACCTCAATGGGCACAATGACAGACCCCGCCTCGCTGATATTACATGCAGCAAGGCTTGGGGTGGCCGACATTGCCTCCCTGGTAATAAGCTCCGAGTTCCAGGATGTGCTTTTTGGGATACCCCGGCCTGTTACCTCAAAAATCGGATTCAACGTGCTTAACAAGAGCAAGGTGAATGTTGTAATCCACGGTCATGTTCCTTTCCTCTCTGAAAAGCTCGTTGAGATGTCCGATGATGATGAACTTCTGAAAAGAGCGAAAACCCTCGGGGCTTCAGGGATTAATATCGTGGGCTGCTGCTGCACAGGAAACGAGGTGTTGATGAGGCACGGCGTTCACCTGGCAGGAAGCAACCTGCAGCAGGAACTTGTAATTGCCACTGGTCTTGTTGAAGCTTTCGTGGTCGATGTGCAGTGTATTTACCCGAATGTGGAGAATGTTGCAGCAAAGTTCCATACAAAAATAATCACAACCATGAGAGAGGCAAGGCTTGCAGGTGCCGAGCATATACCTTTTGATGAAGAGGATGCAGCTGGAGTGGCAAGAAAAATCCTGGAGACCGCTGTGGAGAATTTCAATAAGAGAGGAACTAACATATTTCTCCCGCAAAGTGAGCCAAAAGACCTGATTGCAGGTTTTTCCGTGGAGACCTGCCTTTCAGTGCTTTCAAAGATAAATAGCGAAGATCCATTGAAGCCCTTAATAGATAACATTGCGTCCGGGAATATCTATGGGGCCGTCCTGCTTGCAGGATGCACAAGCCCCAAGGTAACCGCAGATGCCAGCCATGTGGCAATAGCAAAGGCTCTTATGAAGGATAACGTGCTTATAATCGCTACAGGCTGCGCGGCCCAGGCATGTGCAAGGGCAGGGCTTCTTACACCTGAAGCTTCACAGTACGCAGGCGATAATCTAAAAAGTGTTCTTGCGCTGCTCGGGGAGACTGCCGGCCTTGGAAAATCCCTGCCTCCGGTATGGCATTTCGGAAGCTGCGTGGACAACGGAAGGGTTATAATTCTTATCTCTGCCCTCTCAGAAAAACTCGGTGTTCCTATCAGGGATCTGCCGATAGCAGCATCCGCAGCGGAATGGGTAACTGAAAAAGCGGCTGCGATAGGAACAGGCGCTGTGACACTCGGTATCACTGTCCATCTGGGTGTAACCCCTCCTGTTATCGGAAGCCCGCAAGTGACAGATCTGCTCACGCAGAAATCCGAAGAGCTTTTTGGCGGGCGGTTCATAGTTGAAGTGGAGCCGGGGAAGGCGGCGCAACTGCTGCTTGAGCATATAAAAGAGGCAAGGGAAAAGCTGGGACTTCCGACATAGTTTATAATTGTATCTTGCTGGTTTGTGGGATGTCATGATATGCTCCTCTCGCTACGGAATGATTCTCAAATAAGGTTAGTGTAGAGATTTTAGACGACATAAAACCTCATGGCCAAGTAGCGGGGTGCAGGGAAATTTTGTCCAAGCATGAGCATGCAAAACCTATAAATATAAGTTAAAACCTAACTATAAATCATCCAGTGGGATTATGGGGAGAAAAGCTTGAAAAGGAGTAAGATTACTTCGAATACGGGTGCTGCAATTTTACAATGAACACTCCTTGATAGGTGGCCTCTTTACTTCTCTGGACATTACAGGAGGAATAATATAATGCCAACAAATGTAGACTATTATTACGCAGGTGGAAAAAAAATAAAGTTAAATAGACTTACTGATAGCATTGCTGTCAGATACAAAGACCTTCCTTCCCGGGCAATGGTAAGGAAGTTATCAGAAAAAGCCGCTTTTGCGGATGCGGAGAAAATTAAAGAGGTACCGAAGTACCGTATGGTAATCATTACTTTACCGGCATCCCGCCGTTTGGCAAACGTGGAAGGTTCGGTGAAAGATCTTGAAAATGATCCAGCAGTTGAATCAGTTTTGCCGGTCTTCAGGGAAGCGCGATCGGGCCTGCGCGTAATAGCAGCGGACGAGATATCAGTAAGGTTTAAAAGTAATGTATCCCAGGAAGAAATTGATAACTTTAATAAAGAGAACGGGGTTGAGGTGATCGAGAAAAACCGTTTTGTGGAGAACCAGTATCGCCTCAGGGTAAAGAATCCGGAAAATACGCTGGAAATAGCCAATATCTACCAGGAATCTGGCAAGGTGGAATTCTCTGAACCGAATCTGATAACAGAGTTCAGAAAGGCGGTTTTGCCAAACGATGTGTTGATTGGTGAACAGTGGCACTTGCATAACACTGGACAGGGTAGCGGCTCAATCGGAGAAGATGTAAGTGCAAGCGAGGCATGGAACATCAATGCAGGATCGCCTGACATAGTCATAGCCATCATAGATGATGGAGTTGATATCGATCATCCTGATCTGAAGGCGAACATCTGGGAAAATTCAAATCCGGATAATACCATGAACGATGTGAATGGGTGGAATTTCTACGATAATAATAACAATCCACGACCAAGAAAATTCGCTCCCCCATATAGTGAGTTAGCGGGCAATGACAGCCACGGTACTCCATGTGCAGGCGTGGCCGCGGCAGTTGGAGATAACACCACCGGCGTTACAGGTATCGCCTACAAATGCAAGATCCTGCCTGTAAAGATATTCCTTGGTGATGAACTTGTTTCGTTCAATATAATAGCCGATGCTATTCGTTATGCAGGACAAAGGGCAGATGTGCTCAGCAACAGCTGGGGCATTCCACCCAGCAGTGATGTTGAGAGCGCCATTAAAGACGTTGTACGGACCGGGCGTGGGGGCAAAGGGACACCGGTATTTGTAGCCACTGGTAACGAGTATAACTCAACTATTGGTTTCCCGGCAAGTGTACCGGAAGCTATTGCTGTTGGTGCGTCAACGAATCGGGGTGAACGCTCTGGTTACAGCAACTACGGGGAAGGGCTCGATTTCGTTGCTCCTAGCAGCGGTGGGACAAAAGGGATTTTTACCACAGATGTGTCTATCAATGGCAGAGGTTTCAATGTCGGCGATATAAATCAGGGCAGTGCAGATGGATTGTATACAAATTCATTCGGCGGGACATCTTCTGCCACGCCGCTGGCTGCCGGAGTCGCAGCACTGATACTTTCCCTCAACCCGGAACTTACGTGGGATCAGGTGCGCGGCTATATGCGAGATACAGCGGATAAAATCGACCCTGTGAATGCCAACTATGTTAATGGTTACAGCCTTGAATACGGTTACGGACGGATAAACGCTTATAAGGCGCTCCAGAAGCTCAGGGATTTCCCCCCACCACCACAGCCCGTAATTATCATTGAAAAACAGGTCAGCCCTGCACTTTCGATCCCGGACAACAACCCGGGAGGAATTACAAGTTCCATAGATATTGATGAGGATGGCACTATTGACTCAGTGGAAGTTTCAGTGGACATCTCACACACATATCGAGGTGACCTGTTGGTTTCGCTTCTTACCCCTGCGAATGAAATTATCCCACTTCACGAGGGCGAAGGTGGTCGTGCGGACAATCTCATAAATGTTTATGATAGCGGTAGCATCCCGGCCTTATACCGGCTTAAGGGAAAAGAGGTGCGTGGAAAATGGTCGTTGAATGTTGTTGACAGGGCGCGTAAAGATACAGGGACCTTGAATAACTGGGGTCTGAAGGTAAAAGTACTGAAAAAAGAGAATGTCGTCAAAGGATCGGACTCACCGGGGCTGCATATCCCGGATGATGATTCAGCAGGTATCACACGAACCCTGGACTTTCACGCCAACGGCCGGATTAAGGGTATAAAAGTGAACGTAGATATTTCCCATACGTATGTCGGGGATTTGACAGTAAAATTAGCATCTCCCTCTGGTAAAGAAGTCACACTTCACGATAAAGAAGGAGGAAGCGTTGATAATATCCAAACCGAATACACCATCACGAAAGATCCACAATTGAGAGACTTCCTGGATGAAGAAATTAATGGGACCTGGACACTGGCCGTGGCAGACCATGCCGGTATGGATGTAGGGAAGTTAAACAGGTGGGGGATTGAGGCAAGGATATAGATGAGCCTCAGGCAAACCTGACACTATAGCTTGAAATCCTAAAATAAACCCCATTAAAACCTCATTGTCCCAAAAATTTCATAAAACCCCTCAAAC
>VEPN01000081.1 GCA_012026835.1 Candidatus Methanoperedens sp.
GCCCTGCGCAATCCCCGGCTTCCCTCCCCCTCCGCCGCCCACCAGTTTTGACATCTCGCGCACAATGGCACCTGAGTTCACACCCATCTTCTGGGCGCGCTCACCTGCCGCCACAACAAGTTTCACGCCGCCCAGGTCGCTTGCAAGGAGTGCCACTACATCATCATCTTTGCTGAACTCGGTGGCAGCTTTAATAAGCTCGTCCACGTCCGCATGGGGGAGCTTTCGCGCGATAACTTTCAGTCCGTTTATGCCTTCGGACTCGCTCATCATCGCTTTCACTCTCGCCTCTGCAAGTTCTGACTTCAGGCGCTCGTTTTCCTTCTTCAGGTCTTTCCATTCCTCAAAGAACCTGTTCACAGTGTCGGGAAGCTGTTCAGGCGAAACGCGAAGCGCCTCGGCGGATTTATTTAATAATTCATCCCTTTCCTGCACCCGTTTTACAGCGGCCTCTCCTGCCGAGAACTCAATGCGCTCCACGCCGTCCTGTATCCTTTCCGTCTTTATCAGCTTGATAGGCCCGATCAACCCTGTATTTGAAACATGCGTCCCGCCGCAGGCTTCCACGTCGTTTCCTACCCGGAGGATGCGTATCTCCTTTCCCGGAGGCACTCCGCCCTGGTACAACACGAACCCGTATTGCTTTTCCGCCTTTACCCTGTCCATCCAGTCTATGAAGACGGGCTGGTTTTTCATCACAGATTTATTCGCAAGCAATTCGATTTCCCTGAATTCCTCCTCTGTGATGCGCTTATAATGTGTGAGGTCAAGCCTTGCCCTGTCGGTGGATTTTTGCGCCCCGGTCTGCCAGATATGCTTCCCAAGAACGGTTTTTGAAGCCTCATTCACAATATGCGTGGCCGTGTGGTGGCGCATATGCGCCATTCGCCGCTCCCGGTCGATCCTGCCTTTAACAACATCTCCTGCCTTAAACCCGAAATCCGAATCCGTCTCATGTATTATTACCCCGTTTACGTTCTGGACATCCATGACATTTGCAACAAAATCATCCATTGATAAATTACCGTGATCAGCAGGCTGCCCCCCGCCTTCAGGATAAAAAAGCGTCTGGTCAAGGATAATCTTATTTTCGATGACATCAAGAACCTTTGCTTCGAATTCAACCTGATCGGGATATTCATAATATAGCTTCCGCGTGGGCGGTAGTTCAAGCTGCAAGGCTTCCTGCTCATCCTCTTCTGACTTGCTGTGCTTTTTCGCTACAAGGGAATAGAATGTATCAGGCAACTCGACCTCGACACCTGCTTCCTTTGCCACCTCCTTTGTAATTTCAGGCGGTATGCCATGCGTGTCGTATAACTGTATCAATTCACCAAGCGGGATTTTCTGTTTCTTATCCTTAAAATGCAAAGCGGTCTTCCTCACAAGCTTTGTCCCGCGCTCGATAGTGTCTGCATATTTTTCTTCTTCAAGTGTAACTATTTCCTGGATAGTATCGATCCGTTCCCTGAATTCCGGGTACTCCGGGAAATTCCTTATCTGCATCTGGATGATCTCAAAAAGCGGCTCCCTGATCCCCAGGTTTTTCATCATGCGAAGAGTCCTTCTCAGCACAAGACGCTCAAGATAGCCTGCCTTGACGTTAGACGGGATGATACCGTCACCCAGCATGAATGCAAGACATCTTGTGTGGTCTGTGATAGCGTAGACAGTCTCCACAGGTTCCATTAGCTTTTGCAATTTTTCAACAGTAGTGCCGATACTATCAGCCACTTTCTTCCTCAACTGGAGGAGGTTTGCCTGCCCGCTTATATCCATCACGCCTGCGAACCTTGCATTTTGTGAGAATATCCGTGCATATTCGGGATTTTCTATCGAATGTTCGATACCCGCAAGATCCATCAGCTCTGAAACGATTTTCGGGAATACGGCATCGTATATCGTTGGAGAACCCTTTGATGCCCACACGAACCTCTCAAGACCGTAACCTGTGTCCACAATATAATTGTCCATCTTTTCATAGGTTTCGCCTTTAATTTCTATCGAGCCACCTTTTGTTTGCTTCAGGTCCATAAAGACAAGCGTGGCAAGTTCAAGCCCGGCTACAAGCACTTCTACGCTCGGCCCTGCATTCCCCCCGCCTGCCCACGGTGATTCTTTATAAGTTACAGCGTTCAAGTCAAGACCGAGAGTGGATAACAGGGTATCGCACAATTCCACTGTCCTGTCCTTCCAGTAAATCTCATTCCCGCGCGAATTAAAACAATGGTGCGCCATCATCTCAAAAGTGGTAAGATGACGCCCGCTACGCCCTACTGCATCAAGGTCATCGAGGCGGATACATGGCTGGGAGATGGTAAGGGGATTTGCAGGAGGAGGGACAAGCCCGGATGTCACGAAAGGCTGGAAATCCGCAATTGAAGCTATCGTAAGATATATATCATCACGCCAGCGTGCGATGACCGGGTAACGTCCTACCCTTGTATGCCCGTGTTTTTCAAAAAAAGATAAATATGCCTCCCTCATTGAGGGTATATCATATTCTTTCTTGAAAACCGGGGTCCCGATGAAGGAGTATGAGACGCAAGGAGGATCGCCGCAGAATTCGGTTTCCGGATCCCGCGTCCAGAAATTATTGCCGCATTTGGGGCATTGTTTTCGCACAAATCCGTTCTCTTTGAAATAATCCAGCTGGTAATCTTCATCAGGCATATTATCCGGGTTAGTAATTGTAAAGGTAATACATAATTATATCTGGAAAAAAGTTGATGGCCTAACCTGACCCTTCCTGTATCCCGATTACTGAGAGTAGCCGCTTTACCACGACCTCTTCTGCAAGTTTCAACAGCGTTTGTTTATCTTTAGTCCCTCCAAATACCCCAAGCGGGATTTGTGCGCCTGCAAGAGTTGCGTGCCCGCCTGCCTTATCCTCCCCGAAAGCATCCCTCATTACTTTCCCGATATTCACACGGATATCGCGGCTTCGGCCTGAGATATTGATCTGGTCTTCACCAAGCCCGAATATAATGGTCGTAGTTATTCCCTCAAGAGTAAGCAGGTAATCAGCCGCCTGGGCAAGTGTATCCCTGTCACGGATTGTCCCGACGTTTGAAATGAGATAGCTGCCTTTTATTTCCCTGTTCTTTATCGCTTCTCCGAGGACATCGATCTCTTCAATCGATCTTGGTGGAGTCTCTATCCTGCTTAAAATCTCATGATTCGCAAGAGGATGAAGGTAAGCCGCTGCTATCAGATCAGCCGGATCTGTGTTTCTCTTGAAATCATCTGTATCCACTTTGATACCGTATAAGAGCGCAGTGGCAAGCTCTGTTTTCATCGGAATTTCAAGATCCTGGAGGTACTTTGTCATTATTGTAGCCGCTGCGCCTATATTTGGCCTGATATCCACATATTCTGCTTTCACCTCATCGATATCTGCCTGGTGGTGGTCTATCACTATGCTGACCTCCGTACCCGGGGGGAGCATATTATTTACACCCGCCGCCGAACATTCTACAAGAGCGATTTTTTTGTAATCAGAAGCCTTAAAATCCTTTGATGGGTCCAATTCGATATTCAGCAGGTTGACAAATGCCTTGTTCTCATGATGTCCTATCTTTCCAAGATACAGTATATCAGCTTTTACACCTACGCTTGCGGCTATCTCTTTTAATCCAAGGGCGCTTGAAATCGCATCAGGGTCCGGGTTATTATGGATTACGATTGCAAATTTCCCATCCCCAACCGAACTTACCAATTTTTTCAATTCCTGGGCTAATTTTACTGAAGTTATCCTCTCGATATACTGAACTATAGCAAGTGCAATAGCTTTATGAGGAAGTTTTGATGGCAGGACAACAAGGTCTGCACCCAATGCTTCCATCTCTTCTTTCTGCTGGTATTCATGGGCCCTGACAACTATCTGTACCGAAGGTGCATTCTTTTTTATAAATTCAAGGGCTTTTTTATTTGCTTCAATATCAGAGCTTACAATAAAAACAGACCTGATATGTTTAAAATCAAGTTTGCCAGTGACTTCCTGATCACCGATATCGCCATGAATTGCATTAAGGTTTTGTTCTCTCAAGGTTTCGATTTTTGCCGAATCCTTATCCACCAGAATGATATTTTTATTTCTTGTCCCAAGCTCATTTGCAAGGGTCAGACCTATACCGCCGCTTCCCAGTATTGCATATATCACCTTGATCGGCTTTGGATCGTAAGTTTTATCCTCTATAACAAAGCCTCCTCATATCCTGTATAAAGTAACATGTATTAAACAATAACTTTTTGATATTATTGCTTAGTTTTTTAATTACTTAATGTCACCCCTTCATTATTGATTTATGGGTTTTTATATTTATGGGCTTTTGGGAAACAGTTCATATCAGATAAATTCAAGGATAATATAACAAAAACCGACTAATTATGCAAAAAATAGAAAAACCGATATAAGTTATCGGTTATGTTCAAGCAGTACCGGGGATCAGGACGGCATTGATGCTTCCTTCCTGGCCTGGCCGGTTTGTCACACGGGCGCTTCCCAGCTCTGTTTTGATGATTGCACCTTTTGTTATTATGTTTCGCCTGACATAGTGAATGTTTGCAGGGTTGCCCGACACGGTTTCTATCTTGACTTTCTTTGTTGCCTTGGTTGCAGGATCGGTAACAATTGCCATTTCATCCCTCAGGAGACGGACTTTCTTCTCACCGCCAAGGGTTTTCACAGTTCTCCTGATAGTTTTACCAAGAAGGGTGTTTGCTTCATCGCCACCGAGTTCAAATCTTTGCTTACCTCTTGACCTTATTATCCTGCCGCCCGTATATTTGCGTGTTGATTTACCTTGCCATCTCATATTATTCCTCTTAATCGTAAATTATACTTTAATATTTTTCTTCCTCTGATGCCCTGATGTAATAAAAGCTTTCGCCTCATCCCCGGTCTTTTTCCTAAACAAACCTCGGCCTTGCAGATAATTTCATAGCAAGCGGATTTCTTTTGAATGGAAAACCCAGGACTTCACAGGATATCCTCTCGTTGAGTTCTGAGACCTTCATTTTTATGTTTGCAGGTTTATTTGGCAATGATTCAGCCCTTACCGTAACTGTAAGATCATCCCCGTTCACCTCTTCATCCCCGACCACAGCGACATATGGTATCCATTCCTTCCCTGCATCCCGTATCTTCTTGCCCACCGTCTCTTCGCGGTCGTCGATATCCACCCTGCAATCCATCTCGCTTGCCACTTTTTCAGCATAATCAATATGCTTTTCAGCTACCGGGATTATGCGAACCTGCGTGGGTGAAAGCCAGACAGGAAACATGGGGACAATACCTTTCTCAGAATTCATGTTCGCCTTTTCAAGCAAAGCATATATGCATCTCTCAATAGCCCCGCTTGGCGAGCAGTGCAATATCAGCGGCCTGTTTTCCTTCCCGTCTGAGTCTATATACTTTATGCCGTACCGGTCGGCATTCTCAACGTCTATCTGGACAGTGGATAACGCGCTTGCCTTGTCCATCGCATCCACGAAATTGAACTCAAATTTCAGGACGAAATAGAAGAACCTCTGATCCCAGAGTTCTATCAATACGGGTTTATTGACGGTTTTCACAAGCCCGACTATGAAATCCTTATTCTCCTCATAAAAATCCCGCGTGAACCTGATAGCTACTTCGTAATCTGAAAGGTCAAGCCCGATCTTTGAAAGTACATTTATACACATGTTGTATTGCTCAAAGAACTGGGACTTTGCGGCTTCGGTATCCCTGCAGAGCGTATGCATATCAGGCATCGTAAAAGCGCGAAGCCGCCGCAGGCCCACAAGTTCCCCGCTTTGCTCCTTACGGAAGCTGTACCGCGTAAGCTCGACCATTTTAAGGGGCAGGTTCCTGTAGGATATGGTCATATCGTGGTTCATGAGGAACTGGCCAAAGCACGCCGCAAAGCGCAGGAATAGCATTTTTTTGTCAGCCTCTATCGAATATTGCCTGGCAGGGAAGCGGTCGAGGTATTTCTTGAGCGTGGGGTGGTTCATATCGTACATCAATGGCGTTTCAACCTCCATCGCTCCCTTCTTTGCGGCCTCTTCCAGGACATAATTCTCAAGCAGGCTTTTCATAAGCCTCCCTTTGGGGTAGAAACGCATATTTCCGGGGTCTGAGCCTGGCTCATAATCCGCAAGCTCAAGCCGCCTCATGAGTTCAACGTGGGGCGGTATTTTATCGACTGCACGGCTTTTATGGATCTCGTAGTTCACGAATTTCTTAAGTTTTTCATGCCCTGTAAAATTAAAACCATCCGGATTTAGGAGTTCGCCATCAGGAGTTAATATATGCCAGTATGAAGTCGCTTTAGCCTCTGATTTTAAGGCCTCGGAGACCACTTCTTCTTTCTCAACCTTGACAGGTGTTCCGCACTTCTCCCCGCCTTCCCGTATCGTTCTTGAAAGCTCGGATAACGGATGTCCCTTGCACTTTATGGTAAAGGATTTGTACCAGCCAAACGGCGCGCGTTTTACTTCAAACGATGCCTCCCTGAGCAGTTCTTCAATTTTTTTCAGTGCCTCGACAGCCGCTTTCGGGGAAGACAGGCTTGAGCTGAGGTGAGCATAGGGATATAGCATGATGCGGTTGGTTTTGACCTGCTCAGTCACCTTCTTTATCTCATGAACGGTCTGTTTTGCACAATGTTCGATGTTCTCCTCATCGGTTTTCTCAACCGCTATAAAAACAGTAAGCGCTTCTTCCATGCGCCCTTTCTTGAGTTCGTCCCCGATTTTTTCCGCCACTGGTGTACTTTTTTTTGTTTCATATTCTATATAATCAGAATGAATCAGCAGTATCTGCATTTTATCACTTTCATGCCCTACACCACTATCAAGCTTAAAGTTTTGTCGGTTTTGTTGATTTAATCTTTTGATTAACATTATTATAATGTACATTTATTCGATACTTTTAAATAGTATAATGTCCAACATACGTCTGACAAACGTCAGACAGCAAGCATACAAATGTCAGATAGATGTCAGGCGAAGTATATTTCCTCCCACAGGGAGATACCAAAATGCAAAGAGTAACACTAAGGCTCCCGGAACAGCAATTAAAAATGATCGATATGTTAGTCGAGTATGGTGAATTTCCGTCCGCAAGCGAAGCAATCAGGACGGCTATTAGAGATTTGATCGATCAGAGAAGTGAAAAATTGGTTGGAAGGATGAAATTATTTGATAAAGCGCAGGAACAGTCATCAAAAGTTGATACTTTCCTGCGCCTGAAAGAAGAGCAATAAAAAGAATACTGAGGGGATGAATTATGGAATCATTTGTACAAGATGCCCTAAAAATGGCAGAAAAGGAACAGCAGTTGAAGAGAGCAGCGGCAGGCGCGGCCGAAGATGTCGAGGATTTCGGCACGCCAAAGATCGTTGTTGTCGGATGCGGCGGCGGCGGCAACAATACAGTCAACCGTCTTTACAACATAGGGGTAGCGGGCGCGGATACTATCGCAATAAACACCGATAAGATCCACCTTGATATCACACAGGCGGATAAGAAAATCCTGATAGGCAAATCAATAACAAGGGGACTTGGGGCAGGGGGATTCCCTGAGATAGGGAAGAGAGCGGCTGAACTTGCAAGAGGAACGCTCGAAGAGGTACTTAAGAACGCAAACCTTGTTTTCGTCACGGCAGGCATGGGCGGCGGAACAGGAACTGGTGTAGCCCCTGTGGTTGCCCAGATAGCTAAGGACCAGGGCGCGATCGTAATAGGGATGGTCACAAGCCCGTTCAGGGTCGAGAGAGCAAGGATGGTCAAGGCAGAAGAAGGGCTTGATGACCTGCGCAACTCCGCAGACACCGTCATCGTCCTTGATAACAACAGGCTGCTTGACTATGTACCAAATCTCCCTATCGACCAGGCATTCTCGGTAATGGACCAGTTGATATCCGAGACAGTAAAAGGCATATCTGAAACCATAACCCAGCCCTCATTGATCAACCTTGACTATGCTGATGTCAGGGCTATCATGAAAGGCGGCGGGCTTGCAGTAATGCTGGTAGGAGAAGCAAAGGGACAGGATAAGGCAAAAGAGGTCGTGAGGGCCGCATTGAATCATCCGCTGCTTGATGTGGATACAGCAGGCGCAACAGGCTGCCTCCTCCACATCACAGGCGGACCAGATATGTCACTCCACGAGGCAGAACAGATTGCATCCTCACTGACTTATGAACTTGACTCACATGCAAATGTGATATGGGGTGCAAGAGTGAGAAAGGATTACGAGAGCAAGGTGCGCTGCATGGCTATCATGACAGGTATCAAGTCAGCCCAGATAATGGGGCCGAGTGACCAGAAAGCGGCTTCAAGGGATAGAGTTGCAGCTCCTGAAGAGAAAGCCAGGGTCAAAGTACCCGCTTCCAGGGCCCCCAGGGGCTCAATAATCGATCGGATAATGTGAGAATATGAAGTGCAAGCATTCTAACATCAACTGCGTAACACGCATTATCAACCAGTCATGGGAAGAGATGCGTGCATGCGAGTATGGTGTTGCGTGCAACTATAAAGAAAAGCGCCTGCTAAAGGCTTAGGTCCGGCAAGAATATTGCCGGGCTTTTTTTTCTTAAACTTCCCCATCGCAAACAAGAACATTCCCTGAATAATTCTCCGGGAGCGAACATAGATTCGCAGGACTCAGTTTATCTCCTACCTGCTCCAGAATGCCGATGTAACTACGCAACTTTTTTATTTCATACCTCTTCAGCATCCACGCTATCTCCCCCGCTTTCTCCCAAGAGGTTTTATTCCCCAGCCCCCCGCAGCGCATGATATCCACGCCCTTCCCGCCCATGAAAAAGGGATAGCACCTGCATATCACGGGGCGCCACTCATAAATCGTGCAGGCGCCGCTCCTGTAAAAGATGCAATTCCCCTCTTCGTTGCGCCGCAGTATCCAGCCGATGGCCCATATGGTGTCGCCGTCCGTCAGGCAGGAATAGGTATCAGGCTGTGCCACTTCATCCAATTTCTTCCCGGTTCCCCTGACAATCCGCCTTATGTCATCCGGGAAAATAGAGATCGCATTTGATGGGCGCAGGATGTCTTTAGTTATCCTGATCTTGAAATTCTCCCGGCAGCACCAGCCGCAGCGCTGGCATGAAAAGCCCGAATCCATGATAGCCGGAATCAGGGCAGAAGAATGCATGTGGATAAGACTTTCTATCCCGCGCCGCAGGGAGGCGGTGTCCATGAATAGGGATTGTGGGAACCGGGATATAAAGGCTTTGAGAGACTGTGCAACAAAAGGTATCTGTATAATACTATAAATATTATAGAAATATATTATATAATATAATAGATTTGTATTGCCCCAGAATATGCTTGAGACCACTTGAACACTTAACCACTTGAACACTTAATTCGTGTATTTCTAAAAAAATTTTTAAAATGAGATATAGTCAAGTTCTCAAGTAATCGTAGATTGGAACCATAATGATACCCTCTTCAAATGCCGTAATCAGTTGCCGTTTTAATTCACTCTTATTTTCCCA
>VEPN01000082.1 GCA_012026835.1 Candidatus Methanoperedens sp.
CATTCATCGATCGGTTATAAATCGCCAGTTGATTTTGAGAAGACGTTATGTTTAAATATACCACCTTAACTAACTGTCCACTCGAAGGGGCGCACTCCACAGTATGCCTAACCAGTCCATCATTTAATTTCTATTCAGCAATATGAAATCGACATATTTAAATAAGACCTAATTATATTTAAAATAGGTGCGAATGAAAAAATATGCTCTGATTATATCCGTGAATCCTGAAGATGAGATTTGGATGCATTATGAACATTTAAAAAAAAATCCAAATAATGTTGTTGAATGGGGTACTCGTGTTATAAGAAGTGATGAACTCGAAAAGCAAAAACCATTCTATGCATATACGTTTATCGCTCAAGTCGGAATTAAATATCGATTTTTAGTTGTAGATTTTAAAACAAGAAAAAACAAAGACAAAATTTCCCCTTTTGATCAAAAAAATGTACCCAAACATTATCCGCCCAATCACAAGAGTGATTCATGGTTAAAGATAAAACAAATTGAAAAAATTAACATGCCGTTGCCCAAAGTAACAGATTTTAAAAATAGAAAAGAAAAACCGGTTAAAGCAAAATATGTTCGTAAACCTATTTATGTTTTTGATATGCCCCTAAAAACGTCAATTTTAGATAGTGGTGATTGCCCTGATATTAGGGATAATGTTAAACGTCCAATCATCTTGGAGGAACAATTTAAAAAAGAGGCAGAAATAAAAGATATACAAGCAGCTAAACTTTCCCTTGAAGAATTGAAACAGAAAAAGCAGACTGCATCTCAAAAAGTCGGAAGTAGGGATGTTGTTTCAAAGCAATACGATAGAAATCCATACGTAACTATATATGCAAAAATGAGAGCAAATGGTTTATGCCAATTATGTGGGAATAATGCACCATTTATTGATAATAATGGAAATCCATATTTAGAAATACATCATATAGAATGGCTCTCAAAAGATGGAAAAGATACTATCGATAATACCGTCGCTTTATGTCCAAATTGTCATCGAAAAATGCATATATTAGACTTGAAAAAAGATAGAATATATTTGCTCGAAAATGCATTTAGGAGTTTAAATTAAGCACAGCAACAGTGCAATTTTTTCTATTCGCAGGAGGTTTGATGTTGAGTACTTGGAACAGGTGCACGCAAGAATCACCCTTCGGACGTTTTTAGCGCATGTATTGGAATGGTGATGGATTCCATACTTAAGGGGCGAAGCGCCCCAGGCGGATGCTCAATGGCTTGTATTTCCGTTTGTTGTTAATATTCAAGCAACCGCTGGCTCGTAAAAACAAATTGCTATAATATCTTATAAAACGTCAATCATAAGTATATTGAACAGAAAAAGTAGTATCATGGTTAAAATTGAGGATGTTCAAGAACTCAATAAAGAAACAAAAAAAGAGATTGAATCCGCCACAAGAGAGATCAAAAGCGGCAAATACATTACGCATGAAAGACTTGCTGAAGAAATGGGATTTTGATAAAATTCCAGATAATCTGGTCAGGATTAGCAGCGAAAGAACTCGGAAATTAAGAACCATCGCAAAACTTATTATTTCGCACCTCGACGGTGTGTTGGAGAAATTAAAAGCGAACTCTCAACGAACTTATGAAGACCGGAGTTCGTTCCAGTTCGGTCAAGTTCGTTGTTGATTCACTACCTGGCAGCATCTCCAATCTGCGAACCAAGCGATCTAAGTATCATATCCCGTATACGATTTGCCTCCTGGCTTGTCCGTATCCTGGGGCGCGGGAGGACGACGTTGAATATCTCCTTTACGGTGCCGGGTCTTCCTGACATTACCACTATCCTGTCTGCAAGATAGACAGCTTCATCCACGCTGTGGGTAATAAACAAAATAGTTTTGTGTTTTTTCTCCCATATACGAAGCAGCTCTGCCTGCATGACGTTTCGCGTCTGGGCATCCAGCGCCCCGAATGGCTCATCCATAAGGAGGAGTTTGGGATTATTTATGATTGCGCGTACGATGGCTATTCTCTGGCGCATCCCTCCCGACAGCTCATAGGGGTAACTGTTCTCAAATTTTTCAAGGTCAAGCAGCTTCAGGTATTCGCGCGCTCTTTCATACCTTTTTTCTCTATCCACTCCCATGACCTCAAGACCGAATGCAATATTATCAATCACAGTCCTCCACGGGAACAGGGAATAGTCCTGGAAGACCATACCCCTTTCCTGCCCCGGATTCTCAATCCTGGCACCGTCAAGCAGGATTTCCCCCGAGGTAGGTTTATCCAGCCCTGCTATAACACGCAGTAGCGTGGTCTTTCCGCAGCCTGAAGGGCCGAGGATACATATGAACTCCTCATCCTTAACTTCCAGGTTTACATTATCCAGCGCCTGAATCATAATACCTTTTGCAGCGAATGTCCGTGACACATTTTTAATAATAAGTGTCAATGACCCCTCCACGATAATAGCGATGATTCAATCTCTTTAAAAAGCCTGTCCATCAGGAATCCGAGAAGTCCTATTGTTATCATCCCGACAACAACCCTGTCCATGCGCAGTACGGTCGATGAAACGATGATAAAGCTACCAAGGCCGTAATCCTGCCCCATCATCTCAGCCGCCACAAGGGACATCCAGCCTATCCCTATTCCTATCCTGAGCCCGGAAAGGATATTCGGCATTGAGGCTGGCAAAACCACTTTTGTAAGTATCTGCCTGCTGCTGGCACCCAGGGTATAGGCGGATTCAATGAACAAAATAGGCACGCCTTTGACCCCGGTTATCGTATTAAGCAGTATGGGGAAAAATGCTCCTATAAAGACTATGAATGCAGAGGACTCAACGACTCCTGCCTTAAACCATATCATGGCAAAGGGAACCCATGCAATGGGGGGTATCTGCCTGATGATATTTGTCAGGGGCTCGACAAGGCGCATCAGGCTGTTCGACCAGCCCATCCCTATCCCAAGGGGAATCCCGATCAAAGAAGCCAGTGCAAAACCAGCAATCACCCTGACAACGCTCCAGAAAATATGCTGGAATAAAGTACCTGTGCTTATAAGTTCGACAAATGACCTTACCACCATGCCAAGCGGCGGGATAATATACGATGGATAAATCTCTGCCTCTGAAACAGCGTACCAGAGAACCAAAAAAATAGACGGTAAAATAAGGTAATAAGCCCATCTGGCATTCATGATTTGATTCCCGTTATCCTTTTATTATTTTATTGATAACCGGGTCATCCCTGACAGTGCCAGGCTCATCATAGGGGCCCGGGTGCGCCTTTTTGATATATTTCAAATCGAATATCTGGTCTTCGGTCAGGTTATTTGTAGTATAGCCCAATTCTTTCAGGGCATTTACGAACTGCATTGTGCTGTCAATATACCTCTCATCAGGAAGCGCACAGTATTTGGGCGAGAACTGTATCGAGGCAAGGGCGCTCTCATTATCGACGCCGAGTTCTGCATTGGCCGCATCTGCAAGTTCCTCGGGATGGGACATTATGAAAAGCGACGCGTAGTTATGCAATTCCACAAGTTTTTGCACGATATCCGGATGTTCTTTCTCGAACTTTTCAGTAACAACAAGAGCGCAGCACGGATTATAGGGCCAGAGTTCTTCAGAGGGGATTACGACATCTCCGTAGCCCTTCAACACACCCTCCATCTCAAAAGGAGGCCATACAACATATGCATCTATCTGCCCTTCATTCAGCAATGCAGGCAAAGTGGAGGCGACCGGGATGTTCTTGATTGTGGCATTCACTTCTGCTTTTTTCAGCTCTGTCCTGATTATGACATCCTGTATCGAGCCTTTACCCGGAGCGCCAATGGACTTGCCGTCAAACTGTTTGAGCACCGACTTTATGCTTCCAAGTTCAGTCAGGTTCTTATATTTCTTGCTTCTGGCTATAAGGGATGAACCTTCCGAATGAGTGGATGCTATTACTTTTATGGGAACCCCTTTATCAATCCCTATCATCACAGGTGGTATTCCCATAAATCCTATATCTGCCTCACCCTGGGCAAAAGCCTGGGTTATTAAAGGCCCGGATTCGTATCTTTTATATTCGACTGCATCAACACCAAGCCCGCGCTCAAGCGTTTTGTACTGCTTCAGGGTATATATGGACTGGCACATGGAAGGAAGGTATCCTATTTTCACAGTGATTTTCTCTTTCGGTTCCTCCTGCTTCTGGATGCAGCCGCCAAAAGGGACAAGGAGCACAATCACAATTAATATAATAGCAAGTACTTTCTTTCTCATTCTTTAGCTCGTTGAAACTCTGATGATTTCTTAATATATATTCATACCTATTCAGGCAATCGTTCGCGTGAAAAGAAAATTTATCGTATGCGATGCAGAGGGTGAATAGGAGGTGGATGTGCCCCACAGGCACATCACCTTTTATGGGCATGTGCTACTAATATGGCATACATATTTAAGTCCTCTAAACCGGCTATTTTATCTATAATTCTTCCAATTCCGGAGTATAAAAGGAAAAAATTGCCGCCATTAGTTCATTTTGTTAACATCCCCTCTTCTATCGCAAAGGCATCCGTGCCACAGTCTCTGCATGATACCATCGCGATCCCTTTGATAAAGTCTGCACGAGTTACCGGTATTGTATGCTTGCATTTGGGACAGCTGTAATGTTTGGTTGATACCATATCAATCACCTGGCGCCACCCTCCAGCCGGAAATCATCCGGATTACTAAACAATGCAGATTCCTTGCTATCTTTTATGGTCTTATTGGCGGTTATGCTTTTTCGGTATCCATTATCGGGTGCAGAGTAAACCCCTTCTCTCTCCATGTTATTCAATTAAATCACCATATACCCAATAATCCTGATAGATATTCAAATCGAGCGGATAAACAATATTTGATATGTTCATTCTACAATCCAAAAGACCAGGCAAAAATTACATGAATCCTTTCCTAAGATTTTATTTAACAATCAACATTTTAGCTGGTACAAACACTGCCTGGCATCCTGGAAATATTCACGCTCTTCTAAAATATCTTCATCTTTTAACCTGCTCAGGGCATATCTCACGGTCCTTGCGGGAAGGCGCGTCACTATTGCTATTTCCTTTTGGGTCAGAGGGCCGCGGTTTTCGAGTATGTTGAGGATTAGTTTCATGGACGGCGAAAATCCTTCGACCTGGGCAGAATTATATTTTTCTAATACTTTACCTGCCTCGCTGCCCGCCCGGTTCGGCCCATTACCTGCTGTAAAACGATCCATCATAGATTATCGCTTAAACCATTTGATGAAGCAATTCAAATGCTTAATCCATAAGGCAATTATTGTCATGATAGTTCTGGTTTTGCCAAAATAACGACAAAACCTGCCTGAATCTTCAGGGATATATATCGTTTATTTATATAGAAGGGGTGGTGACAAAAATATGTTAAATCAAAGAAGGGATCGTTTTTGCCCTCAATGAAAAATCAGACGATACGGAACCTGAGGGTATAGAGGAAAGATTTGTATCAAAACATGAAATATATGCAAAAGAGAAACTGAACAAGCCGCAGTACCGGCGTTTAAGGATCGGCCTGGAAAGATTGACCCGTTCACTTGTCTTGATAGAAGGTAGCTGGCAGGGTACGAGCAGGAATCATGCACGTAGAGAACTTGGAAACCTGCTGAATCGCCAGCATGAACTCGAAAAGGATGCTGAGAATATTGAGGATGTGTTCCTGCGGGAATATATCTATGAACAGCTTGATACAATCGCCGGTACAAGACGATTTCTGGCCGAAGAAGTAAGATGGGATATGGAATCCGGCAGGAAAAGTACAGGAATAACATGAACGAAAAGGATGTTTTTGTCCGCAAAACTGCCAATTACCGCATCTGGGTAGATGAGGCAGGAGCAGGACGCATCCGTGTTCTGAAAAGGATAAATTTCAAGACCCTTGTTGCCCTTTTTGAAGAACTCCACGGTGAGATTAAAAAGAGGGCAACCGGGAATCCTGGAAAGGTTCATATTATTTTTTATATATCCAAATCTCTCTACGATGAGATGTCTGTCAATGCAAAAGAATTCCTGGGGTTCTGTCAATCCTGTATGGGTATAAAGTTCGAACTTGTTTTGATGGAAATGTAGGTGAACTACTCCGCCCTAAAGGGCTGGAGTTTCCTGCTTCATCATGTCCCTACTGAGACCACTCTGGCAGGCTTCAATTCCCGTAGTTCCTACGGTACTGCGTTCTGTTCCCATCACGTTTCGGCTTTACAAGGTTACATGCAGAGAACAGGAGGTTTTCCAAGACCATCTATCGCCTGTAGGGTAACGCAATCAGGAGAATGATTGTTATGAAAACATATATAGCTAACGCAAGGGGTACGATTCATCCCGCCGCTAAAGCAAGCGGGTTTCTCTAACCCTTGACATCACCGCTATAAGCAGATGACCCAAAATATTCCGGTTTAATTTGGCTCTACTGAATCCATTGCGTCAACATCTGCCTCTTTCTGTAATTATATATATTCGTCGGGATAATCTCATATCAAGATTAATATGATCGAAGAAATATGCAATATGTCAGTAATAACCAGCCCTTGCAGGATGAAAACCTGTAGGATGAAAGTTGAAAATAAAAAATCTAAAAATGATATCGATTTTGACAGGATCGTTAAATTCCTGAATGACCAGAAAGCCGTAATGGATTATGCAGGTTTGAACTAGTACTTCATAAATTTAGTTTTGCTGAGTGTTAAGCTTGAATTTAGCAGCAGCTTTTTCTTTGGTAAAACTCCATTCAATCCCTTTTTTCTGCATATTTCTCTCAGCAGCCCAAACTGAGACTTCACGTTTGAGGATGCTAATTTCTATCTCAGCAACATTCAGCCAACTTCCATGTTTAGGTGTATAGTGAAATGCTATTTTTTCAAGAATTTTATCTGCTTCATCACGCTCAAATGTCTCGTAAAAGGATTTTTCAAAATGTGTATTCAAGTTATCCACTACCAGATGTACTTTTCTCGATTCAGGGTGACTATTTTGCGCTTAAAACCTCATGCATAGCTTTTAGCAGTCTCTCGGCAGTATAAGGTTTTGGTAAAATAGCCTGTGCATGAGTGCTTTCAATTTTTGCAACTTTATCTTTCTCTGCTAATCCACTAACTACAATAACCTTAACTTCGGGGTTAATTCTATGAATCGCTCGAATGCTCGCTTCACCATCCATGACTGGCATCATCATATCCATAAGAACAACGTTAATTTTATCCTTATTTTGAGCATACAATGCCACTGCATCAGCACCATCATTGGCTGCAAGCACATTATACCCATGTTTTTCCAATGTCGAAACAGTAACCTCGCGAACTGATTTTTCGTCTTCAGCAATGAGAATCAACTCTCCGTGCCCGGTGAGCAATTCAAGCTTCTGCTTCTCTTCTACATTTTGCATTTCCGGGTTAATCGCTGGCAAATATACCCTGAACGTCGTTCCTTTCCTGACCTCGCTATATACATTTATAAATCCCCCGTGGCTCTTCACAATTGCAAGAGCTGTTGATAGGCCAAGTCCAGTTCCTTTGCCAAACTCTTTTGTTGTGAAAAATGGCTCGAAAATTTTATCAAGTATCTTAGGGGGGATACCGATTCCAGTATCCGAAATTTCAATGACAACGCAAGAACCCACTTTAGCTTCGGTATTCATCCGTGCATAGTTCTCATCAACAAGAATATTCGAAGCTTTGATATTCAGAATACCGCCATCCGGCATAGCATCGCGGGCGTTCACGCACAGGTTCATTATAACCTGGTGCAGTTGTGTAGCATCCCCTGAGATGGTAAAGAGGTCTTTCTGTATATCAATTCTAATTTCAATGTTTCTTGGAAATGTTTCTTTTGCAATCTTCTCAATTTCGGTGATAATATGTCTTGCCGCAAGAAGATTGCGTTCACCCTCGACACCTCGTGAAAATGACAGAACCTGCTTTATTAAATCAGCACTGCGCTCTGAGTTTTTTTCAAGAATAGTAAGCAATTTCTGGCTCTGCTCATCTTTGAATTTTTCCTTTAACATATGCAGTGACATCATCATCGGCGTCAGCATATTATTAAGATTATGCGCTATGCCCCCTGCAAGAATGCCGATGCTTTCCATTCGCTGCGCTCGTAATAAGTGAGCCTCGAACATTTTGTTTTCAGTAATATCCTTGGAAATAACAGAGAGACCTGTCTTAGTTGGATAGGCATTAATTTCAAAAACTAATTTCTTATCCCCAAGCTGGTATTCACTCTCGAAACGCCCAGGTTGCTGTGTTTTTAATGCTTCTATATAGAACTGCTCAACTTTTGTCCCTTTTACATCAGGGAAAAGCTGGTAGATGGATTTTCCAATAGCATCTTTCGCCAAAATCCCTGTAAGAGCTTCAGATGCTTTATTCCAGTAGGTATATCTGAGCTTGACTTCGCCACCTACGGCTAAGTAAAACGTATTTTTATTACCTTATATAATTTGCCAGATGGCTATTTACCAGCGTAATTTCAGACTATCGTCATC
>VEPN01000083.1 GCA_012026835.1 Candidatus Methanoperedens sp.
GATTTTATCAAAAAATATGATGACGATAGTCTGAAATTACGCTGGTAAATAGCCATCTGGCAAATTATATAAGGTAATAAAAATACGTTTTACTTAGCCATAGGTGGCGAAGTCAAGTTTAAATCTTCAATATGCAGGTTAAAAAAATTTCATTGTTAACCCCCCCCCCCAAAAGAGAATATTACATTGATCTGATTAAATGTTTCCGAGAATCAGAATATAATTATATGCTGTGGGGGGGGGTTAATCTGACAAAGTCAAGATATTTAAACCTCATAAATCGGCTGTTTTTTCCAGTTCTCTTCCTGTACTGGAATCACAATGGAAAAAATTGCCTTAATTCTTCTATTTTCGTAATAACTGCGCTAATATTTGCTGGTATCATTAACAATAATATGATTTAACCATACTATCCCGCGGGATTGAAAATGGATTTCATAAAATCTTACAAAGGCCCGCTTGTATTTGGACTTGCTGTCATAATAATCGTAGCAGGGCTGGCTGCTTATTCACCTGAAAAGACCGAGGAAAAGCCGACATTGAAAATCGGTTATCTCCCGATTACCCATTCCATGCTCCCTGTGGTTGCCCATGCACAGGGTAAATTTACCAGAGTGAACGTGGAAATGGTAAAATTCGGAAGCTGGACTGAAATGGCTGAAGCGCTCAAAGCCGGCAAGATAGACGGCGGGGGTTCGATATTGAATACGCTTGCTATCAAGCTTGTGGAGCAGGACGTGCCTTTAAGATCCGTGCTCATGGCCGTCAGGGACGGAAGCGTCCTGATTGTGAAAAATGACATTAAGGATGTTAAAGAGCTAAAAAATAAAACTATTGCTATTCCTTCAAAATTCTCACCTCACTATATACTACTTCACAGGTATCTTGCGGATAACGGCCTTGAGGTCGGTAAAGATGTAAAGACCATAGAACTTGCGCCGCCTGATATGGTATCTGCTCTTGCAAGCGGCAGTATTGACGGGTATATAGTGGCCGAGCCGTTCGGGGCAAAAGCCGAGGACATGAAGGTCGGCAGGGTACTTGTACTTTCAAAAGATATAGATATCCCTGGCTCGACAAGCAATGAATGCGTCATAGCCATAAGGAGCGAGTTCATCGAGAAATATCCTGACGCTGTGCAGGATTTTGTGGACCAGCTAATACTTGCCGGAATTTATGTACATAAAAACCCGCAAGAGGCGGCAAATCTCACAGTCCCTTATTACGGCCAGAAACCTGAAGTTATAGTCAGGGCCATCAATGACCCGCCCGGACGGACTGTTTATCTTGACCTCTACCCCAGGGAAAATGAGTACGAAGCTTTCCAGAATTACATGCTGGAGATTGGCCTTATCAAAAAAGGCATCAATATAACGGAGTTCGTTGATGAGAGATTTGCTGCAAATACCTATAAGAATATTGGTAAATAGAATCCCACCTCTACTGGTTGCGGGAATCTTTATCAGTGTGTGGCAGGGGCTAAGCATGCTTGTATATTCTGAGTTCCTCCTGCCATCCCCTTCAGCTACGCTCGGGGCGATCTTCGAACTGCTTATCAACGGGATTTTAATCAACCACCTCCTGACAAGCCTGTCCCGCGTATTCATAGGGTTCACCCTTGCCGCAAGCCTCGCTATCCCTTTCGGGCTTATTCTCGGCTGGTACGGCAGGGCGATGAACGCTTTTAATCCTCTCATTCAGATACTGCGCCCCATATCTCCAATCGCCTGGATACCTCTTGCCATCCTCTGGTTCGGGATAGGGGATAGGCCTGCGATTTTCATTATCTTTATAACTTCTTTCTTCCCGGTGCTGATCACTTCTGCCTCGGCGGTCAGGAATATCGATGCTTCGATCATAAAAGCCGCCGTTAATTTCGGGGCAAGAGGCACAGGCATGCTAAAAAAAGTCGTCCTGCCCGCATGTTTTCCCCAGATCGTCGTGGGCCTCCGGATATCCCTGGGAATTGCCTGGGTTATCATCGTTGCCGCCGAAATGGTAGGCATGCGCTCGGGTCTTGGGTTCATGATACTTGATGCAAGGAACTTCCTGCGCATTGATATGGTAGTTGCAGGTATGGTTATTATTGGTCTTGTGGGCCTGGGCCTTGACAGGCTCGTTTGCTCGATAGAAAATAAGATCAGGAGAAGATATGGGTTCAGCGGGGTATGATAATATTAAAATCGCTGTCAGGGACCTGACCAAGCTCTTTTCGAACAACAGCCACAACTTGCATGCGCTGGAAGCGATAAACCTGGAAGTCGGGGAAGGAGAGTTCTTTTGCCTTCTTGGCCCGAGCGGGTGCGGAAAATCCACGCTCCTGAATATCATGGCCGGTTTTGAAAAGCCTACGGCCGGCAAGGTCTTAATTGGAGGCGAAGAGATAAAAGCCCCAAATCCCAGATATGTGACAGTATTCCAGGATTATGGTATTTTCCCGTGGAGAACGGTACAGGAAAATGTTGAGTTCGGCCTTGAGATAAAAGGAGTTAACGGCAGCGAGAGAGAAAATATCGCAAAAGAGTTCATAAAACTCGTGGGCCTTTGCGGTTTTGAGAAAAGACACCCATATGAGCTCTCAGGCGGCATGAAGCAGCGTGTATCCCTCGCCAGGGCGCTGGCGGTTAATCCTGAGATCATCTTCATGGATGAACCTTTCGGGGCAGTGGATGCCCTGACAAGAATGAAGCTCCAGGAAGAACTCGTGAAGATATGGGGCAAAGAGAATAAAACCATCATTTTCGTTACTCACGATATTGACGAGGCAATATACCTTGGCGACAGGATCGCGGTAATGACCCCGGTGCCCGGGAAAATCAAATCCATCCTTGAAGTTACTATGAGCAGACCGAGAATAAGGACCGGAAGCGATTTTTTGGGTATCAAAGAGAAAATATATTCTGAATTTTTTGGACTGGAAAAATGCCAACAAAAAGTGAAGTTATAGAAAAAACCCCGGATACTTCTTCAAAGAACCTTCTTACAGTATTATCTGAAAAGGGGATTGAGACAGTATTTGACAGGTTCGATGCCCAACAGCCACAATGCACTTTCGGCAATGACGGGTCATGCTGCCGGAGATGCAACATGGGCCCGTGCCGGGTATCGGACAGGCGAAAAGGCGTATGCGGCGCAGATGTTGATATTGTGGTCATCAGCAATCTCCTGCGCTGGTGCGCCGCAGGCGCTGCCGCTCACGGCCAGCGGGGAAAAGAACTCCTTGGTATTTTGAAATCTACGGCAGAAGGAAGAACGTCTTTTAAAATAGCCGGAGACGGGAGAATACTTGAACTTGCTAAAAAATTCAGGGTAAAACGCAAAGGAAGAACCCTGGAAAATATCGCAGTTGATGTTGCAAATATACTGTTAAAAGACTTAACCCGGGAATCAGGAGACATGCGCTCGCTTATGGCGTTTGCGCCAAAAGAGAGAAGAGATACCTGGAGGCGGCTTGGAATCCTGCCAACGAGTGTTTCTTCAGAGGTCTTTGATGCCCTGGCAAGAACGACTGTGGGCACGGATTCCGATTGGGGAAATCTGATGCGCCAGCACCTGCGCACAGGCATTGCTTATTGCTGGGGTTCTTATTTTGGGACTATGTTCGCTACTGACTGTTTATTCGGGATTCCCGAACCGGTTAAAACCGAGGTCGGGACAGGCGTGTTGAAAGAAGATAGCGTAAACATTCTGGTGCACGGCCACCTGCCGCCTTTGGGCGAGGCGATCATCCAGGCCATTGATAAAGAAAAAATCAAGAGGCTCATCAATGATGTGGGAGCCGATGGGATTGTTATCGGCGGCATGTGCTGTACGGGTCTTGAGGTATTGGAGAGGCACGGCATACCCTCTATCACGAACATGGGCGGCCAGGAGCTTGTGCTGGGTACTGGCATGATAGATGCTGTTGTGGCAGATACGCAGTGCATATTCCCAAGCATAGCGCAGGTAGCGGCTTGTTTCCATACTAAAATAATTACTACTCATGACTCCAACAGGATACAGGGAACATTGCATATACCTTTTGATCCTGCGCATGCAGATATGATTGCGGAGAGGATACTGGAAATAGGAATCAGGAATTTTATAAATCGGGGTGAAATACATCCCCAGCCTGCAAAAGCAACAGCAGTTTCAGGTTTCAGCCCTGAAGCAATATCAAGGATTTTCGGATTTGGGAACCTGCTGGATATAATTCGTTCAGGGAAAATAAAAGGACTTGCTGCCCTTGTGGGATGTTCAAATCCAAAGACGATATACGATTATAACCATGTGACCCTGGCAAAAGAACTGATAAGAAATGATGTGCTTGTTCTTACCTGTGGTTGCAGCGCCCATGCGTTATTAAAACAGGGACTTTGCACGCTGTCAGCTTCTGGAATTGCAGGGGAAGGGCTTAAAGAAATATGCCAAAACTATGAGATTCCTCCAGTTTTGCATGCAGGCGCATGCATCGACAATCCCAGGATATTGCAGCTATTCTGCGCGTTAGCCGAAAAAGCAAACCTACCCCTCTCCTCCCTGCCTTTTGCCGCCTGCGCCCCTGAGTGGAGCAATGAGAAGTCAATTGGGGCAGGATTAAGCTTCCTGACCATGGGAATCCCGGTCTTTCTGGGTGTTAAGCCCCCAACAGGCGCCTCCCGGAACGTTGTAAAATTCTTGACAGACCAGGTAGAAGAAGAACTGGGTGCAAGATACACGATAGAGCCTGATCCATTACAAATGGCAAAATCTGTTATTGGTGTTATAGAAGAAAAAAGAGGTAAATTATGAATGAAATAATTGCCTGCATCATTCGAATTATTGAATAAATCATGCCAATATTGCTGATTTGCCCGATTATATATGTATAGCGGGATTTTTATGTAAACAGGTGGTAATATCTTGAATGTTGAAAAACAGAATCTGCATGCTGAATTCACCTGCCAGAATACTGGAGCAAAAGAAATCCCGGTCTATAGAAACGAACAACTCACAAATGTTATATTTCAGGAACTGAGGCTTACACCACCCGATAACTGCATTCTCCATGTTAAGGGTGATACACGGGATTTCAGGATAGGCGATAGGATAAAAATTGGCACGCAGGCGCTGATATTCTGCGGTAAAGTCGTTGGGAAGGATGGTGTGAATGGAGATCTGCTTTCTTCGATAGAGATCGCATTTTTAAGAGATATATCCAAACTATCACCGCTTGAAACAGGAGAAGTTAAGGATTAGAGGCAATTGCACCAGGAATATATTTTTGCTTGAGAACATGCGGGATATATTCATTGACGAATATGTGGATATTTTAAAAGGCAGCGGAAATGCAGGAATTATAAGATTGTAGTAAGCCAGAGTCCGGACTCGAACCGGAATGAAATCGCTCTGCAGGCGATTGCGTAGCCGCTCCGCCACCCTGGCATCAATCAAAAACATGGCGTATTCGTAAAACAGAGGAGGAGGTAATTGTTATTCAATCACCACCCCCTGCCACTGCCGTTTAACCCGTACAAGCTCTGGCGCGCGTCCTGGAAATAGAAGCGCTCCTGCAATACTTTTTCTTCTTTCAGCCTGTTCAGGGCATATCTGACTGTTCTTGCGGGAAGATAGGTCTGCCTCACTATATCTTTCTGTGTCAAAAAGCCGCTGGATTCCAGCACTTTAAAAACAAGTTTTGCCGATGGTGGCAGGTGATCTATCTTCGCTGGTTCAAAATACTGTTCACTGTTGGCAAAGACGATTCCTCATTGGTTCATCACCATTCTTAAACTTGGATTTATCTATTATAAAGCTATTGGTTCGGGCAATTGTTGACCGATATCTTCCGTTATAAGACGAAAAATCTATTCCATGAGCAACCATTTCCATATCGGCATGTATTTTATAACTTTCTCATTTTTTTCAATAACATTCTCTTCATCCTCAGTCAAAATCATTCCTTCATTAACATTCAGTTCCTCCATTGCGCAAACAAGAGCGCGTTCCTCGCGCCTGCGCGTAATCTCGTCCCTGACATCCCATGCGACCTGGATAAGTCCGCCGATTTCCTGCCCTTCTTTTATTATAAAGTCAACTTCATGTCCGTCCGGATTTTTCCAGTAGTAAACTTCAGTATTGCGCCGCTTAAGCTCAAGAAATACAGCGGTTTCCGCGAGCCTTCCTATATCCCTGGAGAATCGCAAACATACTGTATTCCTGATACCGGTATCCACAGGATATATCTTTTTGTTCTGCTTGAATTGGGTCTTCAACTTAAATGAAAAAATGGGGAGGTCGTATATCAAAAGAGATTCCTTGAGATATTTGATATATTTCTCGGCGGTCTCAACAGCCGCGCCTGTGGCCTTTGCCACGCCGTTGCCTGAATACAAAGCGCCGGGATTTGTAAGCATAAACCTGCATATTTTGTCTGTGATCTCAAAGGATGCGCCGTATCTTGAAGAGATATACCTTGAAAGAATGTCATTGTACAGCGATGTGAGAACCTGCTTGCGCCCGAAATCATCAAGCCCGATAGTTTCGGGAAACCCCCCGGCTTCAAGATAAGCTTCCAGGTAATGAAGGAGTTTGTCCTTATTATAAGCAAGGAATTCGGGTTTGAAATCCTCCCATTCCCTCTTTTTGAGATATTCCCTGAAGGAAAAAGGTGCGGCGCCAAAGGTTATATGCCTTCCTGTGAGAACTCTTCCCATTTCCTGCGACAGCAGGCTTACGGATGAGCCTGATATGAATATCCTCTGGAATTTTTTTGTATCATAAAGCGTCCTGACCCAGCGTTCCCATCCTGATTTTTGCTGTATCTCATCAAGGAAGATGTGGGATGTATCAGGATTTATTTTAAATATTTCTTTCTGGATGTCAGGGAATGAGGCTGCATTTATCGAGGGGTCATCAAAGTTCAGGAACATGATATCCTTTGCCTGCAGGCCTTTTGATATCAGGTGGTCCGCCACCTGGTAGAGAATGGTAGTCTTGCCGCACCGTCTGACGCCGATTATGTCTTTTATATGGGGGGTGCTGAGGCTTTTGATAATGTCCGCTGTGATATTCCTCCTGATTCCAATAAGGGTGGGGGGCATATTTTGCACCCACCAGGGGTTCCATGCACGGATGGATTGATCGAGCATAATGAGGTATTCTGGCGGGTTTGTTTATATATGTTTCGACTGATGTCGAGGATTATTGGGATTTTGATTAGACGGTCATCTAAATATCGGCATACAAACACATGGAATTAACCGGTTAGATCTCTATTTCTCTTTGCAGAATTCTCTTAATGTTCTCAAAATACCCTCATCTTTAGCTCTCTTTTCCAGATACCCAAAATCTAAACGATTTCGATAATATCTGATTATATACTGCGCTTGATCGCAATCTGTTTGAGATTTCCAGTGAAGACATGCGTTAAGGCGGTCAATTATTAAATCTTCAAATCCGATTACATAGACTTTTAAGCCCTCTATTTTTATTACCGTTACTTTATCTTTGTCTCCGGCCAGACTGCTGCCCGGGATCTCTACAGAAAGCCCTATTCGCTCATTTATCCAATGTCTCCCGCTTGGTTTGAAACTGAATACATTTTCAAGTATCTCACCGATTATTTTTCTATTGCTTATAAGGTCAATATCATAACTTTGATAAATTCCTTCGGTATAGAAATCCACAGCCGAACCGCCCACAACAACAGGTCGCACACGCTTTTTTTCGGCTTCCTGAGTCAAAAGTCCCATGAAATATAATTTTCTATCAACTAAATTCTCTATAGATGATATTTTTTCTAATTCTTTAATTATAGTCTTCTCTCCATTTCCCTGTTTCCAATCCACCGGGTCTTTCCAGAATCGATATTGCTTTCTATTTTCGATTTCATTAAATTGTAAAATCCATCGGTTTCATCCTCATTTCTTGGTTTGCGCCTGGCGGCTTTGCCTGCTATTGGACTTATAAGGATACCATCTTTGGTTGAGGTTATTTCCACTGTCCTTGGATAACCCATTTCTTGTAGAATATCTCGTGGGATTATGATTCCCTGACTGTTTCCTATTTTTCGGATATTTCTTATCATGTTATAACATTGTTATAACATTGATAGTATATAAGATTTAGGTTTATTGGCACTGAATAGTGTTAACAAGATTTTAAATTAGAGGGTGCGATTTTTTGATATTTTAGCCCGTTTTGATTTACTACATCTGACACTCTTCCGATGTTCTTTTCAGGTTCAGATACATGTATTTAGGCTTGTGAGAAATTGCAGTGGAGTGCACCCCTCAAAGTAGACACATAGTTAAGGTGTGTTCACAGAGAGGGAAACCATGGGTAAAACAACAAGAAAAAGATATACACGTGAATTCAA
>VEPN01000084.1 GCA_012026835.1 Candidatus Methanoperedens sp.
TTATTATAGTGATATGTATGTGGAATTTTATCTTGAGAAATCACCTCATTATTCTCGGCAATCGTTTCAATATCTGAGCGACATACTCCATGGAAAAATTTTATATCATCATATAGCTTTTATCGATAAAATATACCATATTGAATCATTATGGAAAGATGAAGAGAAAGAATTTAATAAACAAAAAAATCTGTGGAAATTATTGTGCTCAATTGGGATTTTCAACCAATGGAAGTGGTGTGCTCCGTTTAATAGGTATTTGAAAGAAAATAGCCCAAAGTTCATAGGTTCTGATTGTGTAACAAATGAGCCTCCAAAAGAGTATATGAAATATTTTACCAAAAATCCAATGATTTTATTGTTGAGGATTTATTCAATAAAAAGACCATTTAGTTTCATATATGGTGATTTAGAAGCTTCTGATAGGTGGGATGAAATTTGTAAAGAGATTGAGCGTCATCATATTGAAATAGAAAAGGAAGTAATAGAGGATGAAGAATTTAATAAAATTCAGAAGCATTTAGAAGAGACTTTGAAAGAATGTGAAATAGATTATGAGATAGAAAACGTAGATTATACATGTTGGGAAGATTAGAAGATTAGAAGGCTTTCAATTATTGGCTACTGAAACCATAAATTGCAGTCCAGTATAGATTGGCCAGATAACAATATGCTGATGCCCTGACATTTATCGCGGGCTGTGATGAAAGATGTTAATGTGTACAAATATAATTTTCTTATTTAATTTAAAATTACATATAATTTTTGAAATACGCACTTTGACGGCAAAATTGGCACAGTCATATCATATTTCATTTTAAACATTTATTCATCAATCCAAATTGAGGCCATCTCATTAATCCGCAATCTTTATGCACCTATATTTCAAATATAATTGAAATATTATCGAAATACGAGGCAACACACATGGGAGAAATCTGCTGTTCACCTTCCGGTCCACGGATAACGAAGGTCAGGATAGGAAGCGTCGAGGTGGGTCTGGTGGCTCTTGGCGATATATTCGAGAAACTCCATGGATCAGGAAGGAAGCCAGAAGATTTAGACGGCCATGAACTCGTCCAGGAAGTTTCCATCTATAATTATATTCCTTCCGCAGCGTGGGATGAATATGCAAGGACATTAAAGGAAGAATACAAAAAATATTGTTCATCGAAATGAGGAATCATGGAAGCAAAACTCTCTAATCTCAGTAAATACCTGACCCTCTGGATCCTTCTTGCGATGGCAGGCGGCATAATCCTTGGGGCTGCGTATCCACAGGTGGCAAGTATTTTAGATTCAGTGCGCATCGAACAGGTCTCCCTTCCAATAGCCATAGGGCTCATCTGGATGATGTACCCGCCGCTTGCGGGAGTAAAGTACGAAGAACTCTCAAAAATGAAGCGGCGGGGAAAAGCCCTGGGCGCATCGATAGTCCAGAACTGGTTTATTGGCCCAATACTCATGTTCGCCCTTGCCTGGATATTCCTTCCCGATCTTCCCGAATACCGCATAGGCCTGATCCTGATAGGCCTTGCGCGCTGCATCGCAATGGTGCTTGTCTGGAACCAACTTGCAGGTGGGGATAATGACCTGTGCGCCGTCCTTGTTGCCATGAATTCGCTTTTCCAGGTAGCGCTTTATTCGGTGCTGGCTTATGTGTTCATCACCGTAATATCAACATGGATAGGCGGGGCCGGGGCGGGCGCGGTCGTGGACATATCAATCTGGCAGGTAGCAAAAGCGGTATTTATTTATCTTGGAATTCCCTTTATCGCAGGAATAGTAACAAGATCCGTTCTGGTAAAAAAGAGAGGGAAAGAATGGTATGATAATGTGTTCATGAAAAAGCTTGGCCCCACGGCGCTTGTGGGCCTGCTTTTTACCATTATAGTCATGTTCTCTTTAAAGGGAGAAAAAATAGTTGAACTTCCGCTGGACGTAGTGAGGATAGCAATCCCGCTTCTTGCATATTTCATTATAATGTTCGGCACCTCTTTTTTCATGTCTTACAGGCTGGGATTCAATTATGAACAATCAACAACGCTTGCATTTACGGCTGCAAGCAACAATTTCGAACTTGCGATTGCAGTAGCGGTCGCCGTATTCGGGATCGGTTCAGGACAGGCTTTTGCAGCGGTCGTGGGGCCGCTGATCGAAGTGCCTGTAATGCTTGGATTGGTGCACGTTGCAAGATGGGCGAAGGTCATATGGTTTAATAAAAAGGAGGAATAAAATATGTCATGGTTCAGCGAGAAAACACCCGAAGTCGCAAAGGCATTCGGTGAAATGAGAAATGTGGTCTACAAAGAAAGCGCACTTGACATCCGTACAAAGGAACTCATATCCATAGCGGCATCAGTTCTCATGAGATGCGAACGCTGTACGGAGATACATGCGGAACGCGCCAAAAAACATGGGGCGACTGACGAGCAGATAGCAGAGGCCGTTGCATGCGCAATGTTCGTAGCCGCAGGTTCGCAGCTTTCGTGGAGTGATGTGTACGATAGGATTATGAAGTGAGATTCACATATCTACAACTGTGAGTGAAATAATCTTCAAGGATGCAAAAATCACAAGACCGGAGGATAACCAGGTCGAGCAGATAAAAAAGATCTTCCCCCATATCTCACCTGTGGAAAAAGGGGATATCGTAGCTGTAAAAATCCATCCCGGCGAATACGGGAACACCACGCATGTCAGGCCAGTGGTTGTCAGGACTGTTGTTGACCTCGTAATAGAAGCAGGAGGGATACCCTTCGTTACAGACACTACCACGCTGTACAGGGGGATGAAACTCAATGCCGCTGACCTCATAAAAGGCGCAGCGATGAACGGTTTTACCCATGCGAGCATGAATGCGCCTTTTATTGTGGCAGATGGTTTAAGGGGAGGCCAGGGGAGAGAAATCCAGATAGATGGAGAGGCATTAAGCAGTATCACTGTTGCATCTGCTGTTGCGGAAGCAGATTCCATGATTGTCATATCCCACAGTAAAGGACATCCGGCCTCAGGATACGGCGGGGCGGTGAAGCACCTTGGCATGGGATGTCTTGACCGTGCTGGCAAGATAAGAGTCCATGAAGTTGGAAAGCCATCCATTGACCCTGAGAAATGCGTGCAGTGCGGCGAATGCGTGGAGGTATGCCCGTGGGGCGCTATCACACCGCCTGAAATCGACCATTCAAAATGCTGCGGCGAACTATCCTGCGCGGATGCCTGCCAGCAGGAGGCAATAATCCCGCCATCTGATGCCACCGATAAAATGCAAAATAGGCTGGGTGAAGCTGCGCTTGGCCCCATAAAGGCGCTTCGGGGAAGGATCGGGTATATCAACTGGGTGTATGACCTCACACCAGGCTGCGATTGTTTCAATTTTTCAGGTGAGAGGTTTGTTGAAGATATTGGAATACTTGGTGGGCGTGACCCCGTGGCTTTGGATTCTGCCACGCTGGATAAAATCAACGGGCAGATGAAAGTCAGGGGGTCATCAATATATAATTTGTGGGGAGTGAACCCACTGATACATATTGAAGCTGCTGAAAAGATCGGATGCGGGAATAGAGAATATGAGATCACTGGCTGAGTATCATATACCCGAAAATAAGATAAATATTGAGGTTAATTTTAGTCAGTCCTTAAATATATAACAAAGATGCGAGGGAATTATGTCAAAACTTAAAAAGAGGAAACTTGAGAGAAAAGGCGATAAAAAGCAAAAAATTTTAGAAGATAAATTGCTGGATGAGCATCTTGAGGATTTAACAAAGACAAAGTCCGAGGCAATAGGGGTGCCTGAAGAGGAATAAGAGTGAAGATAGGGATAAAGATCCTTTCCGGAGGTGTCAGAGAACAAGAACTGGATGTCAAAGAAGGATCAACATATGAAGAGATGCTTGAGTCTCTTCATATAAATCCTGAAATAGTAATCGTTTTCCGCAATGGCAATCCTGTTCCCCTTGATGAGAAAGTGAGCGGGGATAATGTGGACATCATAAGGGTGGTTACGGGAGGATAAACAATATGGATTTATCCGATACGCTGAAGAAATTAAAAAACAACGAATTAAGTCTTGAAGAGGCAGAACGCCAGCTCAGGATGACTAATTTTGAAACATTATCCGATATTGCCAGGGTGGATATCCACCGTGCAAAGCGCACAGGCATTCCCGAGGCCATAATCGCGGATTGCAAGACCTGCGATGAAGTTGTGTCTATAGCGCGTGTACATTTGAAGAATGAAGGGCGTGTAATAATAACCCGGGTCAGTGATGAGAATTATTCGGCCCTGAACAAACTGGTCGATGAAACTGGTCTGGATATAAAGTGGGAAAAACGTGCCAGGATAGTTGTCATGGGTAACCCTGTTGAAAAAACCGGCGGAAAAGTGGGCGTCATTTCGGCAGGAACGGCGGACATTCCCGTAGCTGAAGAGGCCAGGGTGATAGCTGAGGAAATGGGATGTTCAGTCACCATTATTTACGATGTGGGCGTGGCTGGTATCCACAGGCTGTTCCCTGGATTAACAAAACTTGTTCAGGCAGGTGTAGATGCGATTGTTGTTGCAGCAGGGCGTGAAGGTACGCTTCCAACGATCGTTTCAGGCCTTGTAGAAGTTCCTGTTGTGGGAGTCCCTGTATCAACAGGCTATGGTGCGGGGGGAAAGGGGGAAGCTGCGCTTCTTTCTATGTTGCAGTCCTGCTCGGTCCTGACAGTGGTAAATATTGATGCAGGTTTTGTTGCTGGCGCTTTTGCGGCAAGGATAGCGAACCTGGCCGCAAAGAACAGGAGCCTTAACACGGTTTGAATATAATATACAGGCTCTTATATCGTATTTTTCAGAACTTACTCTAAATATCATTTTAAAAGCGAAGATTATTTATATGGTGAAAATGAATATACTGTTATTGTATTCTTGTATTTTTGGATAAATAATTAAAGAGGTAAGACCATATGAGAATAAGAGTAGTGAGTTCAAAAGAGGAAATCAGTTCCCTCGGAGCGGGCGAAAAAATCATACACCTTGCGTTCAGGCCGTCAAATAAGGATATCTTTGCATTGGTGCAGTCATGCCCAAATGTAAAAGCTATTCATATACCAAGTTCCTATATCAAGACAATCTCAAACTCGACAAAGATGTTCCTGGATATGCAGGGTGTGGCATTGCTTGAAGGTGATGTATGGGGACACAGGAAAGATATTAACGAATATTCTGAGATAAAGCCTGAGGTTTTTGACAGGATGCAGCAGCTTAAAACAGAAGGCTTATCCGAATCTGCCATCCTTGATAGGCTTGGAAGAGAGACACGGCTTAGCAAGGATTTATTAAAATTCCTGTTGAAAGAAAAACCAAAAAAGAGTAAATAAATTTTTTTCTCTGTTTTTCGTCTTTTTTGGATTTTTACCTTATAGTAGGCATTTTTCTCTGGATTTCATCCAGCAATTGTTCATCTGTTTTGCCTTCTGCCGGAATCCCAAGATCTTTGGCCATTTTTCTTATCTTGGAAGATCTGTCTTCGGGAGGCTTTCCTTCCTTGATCGATCTTTCAATATCTTTTATTTCGGCTTCTACTTCATGCCTTCCTTTTTTGAACTCCCCGGTCGCCTTGCCCAGCGATCTTGCAAGCTCCGGGATCTTACTTGCGCCGAACAGTATTATGATTGCCACTACGATTAAAATAAGTTCTCCACCTGGTTGTATTGCCATTTTATATCCCTGCTGCTTTTATCGGTGTTCCTTCTTTTGATTTTATTTTAGTTCTTATTTCTTCAACGAGCTGTTCTGTAGTTTTATTGTTTACATCAAGACCCATTTCAACTGCTAATTTTTTAATCTTTGATTCTTTATCATTTGAAGGCTCATTCAAAGCTTTGTTCATCTCATGTTCTGCTTCTATCTGGGCTCTCTTGAATTCCCCCGCCGCCTTGCCTAGCGATCGTGCCATTTCTGGGAGTTTGTCCGGCCCGAATAAAAACAACGCTATAACCAGAATTAATATCATCTCGGGATATCCAATCATAATAACAATCTTTATTGTTTCAATACTTAAATCTTTGCTCTTTTATAATCTTTCTCATTGCGAAAGTATTATCACAATAAGTACCTATAAGCTAAAAAACGGTTATCACCTGGAGAAAAAAGATGCCTGTAAAACAAAAAGAACCCCTGATAATGCATCCGCGCCCGAGCTCGATAGTTGCCGCTTTATATACCTTAAGGGACCTTGATACCGATGTCGTTATACTTCACGGCCCTCCGGGATGTTGCTTCAAACATGCCCGGCTCCTTGAGGAGGACGGCATGAGGGTTGTCACGACCTCGCTTGACGAATCAGGGTTTGTTTTCGGAGGGCATGATTCCCTGGTTGAGGTACTTGAAAAGGTCATAAAGCGCTTCAATCCAAAGCGCATAGGCATCGTGGGGACATGCGCAAGCATGATAATCGGCGAAGAACTGCATGAGGCAGTAACACAAGTCCAGCCCGATGTGCCGGTTATCGAGGTCGAAGTCCATGCCGGGTACAGGGACAACACAAGAGGGGTCATAATCGCGCTTGAGTCTGCCCTTGCTTCAGGAATAATCAGCGAAGCCGAATTCGAGAGGCAAAAAGGGCTCCTGAAAGAAGCCACAATGGTAGAGAAACGCCACGGAGCCGCCAGCAAGGAATATCTCGAACCCAACAGGGGCGATCTGAAGTTTAAAGTGGCGGGGAGATTGCTTGAGCTGCTGAAGCAGGGGAAAAAGGGATTAAATATCCTCAACGCCAAGAAAGAAACGGCTTTTATGTTCGCTGATATCAATCTTGCAGTGGCCGAAACTGCTGAAAAGCTTGGCTGCGGCTCAAATATCATAAACATGGCGAACCTTGATGATAATGTCGGGCTTCCCAAGAACAGGAGGAATGCCCGCGAAATCAAAGACGAATTAAAGCAAAGGGGCATGGAACTACATCACATCATCGGGGGACTGGATGAGTATCCCGTTGCCGGAAATACTGCCAGCAATATCATTGGCAAGAATTATTCTGATTATGATTTCGCAGTAATAACAGGCGTTCCTCATGCTCTTCCCATTGATAATATAAAGAATATGGAATTATTCTCAATAACAAACGGCCCCCGCCAGGTAGTGCCTTTAAAAGATATGGGACACAAACATGTTGTTGTAGAAATAGACCTGCATCCCAAAACGCTTGGGGTGAACCATATAGTAGAATCCGAATTCGGGGCAACTCTGCGGGAGATGGCAAAAGATGCCTAAGCAGATAGCGATATATGGGAAAGGCGGCATCGGCAAATCAAGCACTGCCTCAAACGTTGCCGCAGCATGTGCAGATGAAGGCTACCGTGTCACAATAATAGGATGCGACCCCAAAAGCGATTCTTCAATCACCCTGCTTCGCGGCAGGCGCATCCCGACGATAATGGACCTCATGAGACAGGGAGAGGATATAAAGGAAGAGGATATCGTATTCAGCGGTTATAAAGGAGTTAAATGCGTTGAGATAGGTGGGCCTGAGCCAGGCATAGGCTGTGCAGGAAGGGGCATCATCGTGGCAATAAGCCTGCTCAAGAAAATATCAAAGGCTATCGAGGATACCGACCTTGTGATATACGACGTACCGGGAGATATCGTATGCGGCGGCTTTGTTGCTCCTGTTAAGAAAGGGCTGGTAAACGAGGCTTATGTGCTGACATCGGGCGAGTACATGCCTCTTTATGCTGCCAATAATATCTGCAAGGGTCTTTCGCGCCTTGAGATGACACTCAACGGCGTTATATGCAATTCACGCGGCGCTCCGAATGAGGAGAATATAGTCAGTGAATTTGCAAAAGAAATAGGGAGCCGCCTGCTTGCGTTCATCCCGAAAGATGTCCTGGTTCAAACGTGTGAAAGGGAAGGTTATTCTGTTATTGAAAAGGCTTCTGATTCAGCGATTGCAGGCGTTTACAGGAAGCTTGCGCGCAGCATAATGGCGAATAGCGACGGCAAAATCCCGGTACCCCTTGATGATAAGAGATTAAGGGAACTTACGAGAATATAGGGAGAGCTTCCCGATTCAAGATTAATTAGAGTCCTTAGGGGGCATTCATAAATAACTTGACTATCTATAGAAGAGCACTTTGTGGTTTTATTGTGTAATTCCACTCGCCGTGAAATTCATTTCGCATAATAT
>VEPN01000085.1 GCA_012026835.1 Candidatus Methanoperedens sp.
GGTATGAGCAACAGGTTAAATCTATTTATTTTGCTGTATTTGTAATTATTTAAAACTTTAATTATATAATATAATAATGGAAGAATTAATAGAATATATGATACATAAATGGCCTCAATAAGAATAAAACTGATAAATAACATAGTTATTATTAATATATAATATATTGTAATGACAGGATGCAAAAAAATAGTCAAATTATATTTAGCTTGAGACCAATTAATGAGATGTTTATAATGCACACTCGATGCCATTATCGAACCTTTAAAAATTTTCATACTGTTTTTCAAGAACGATTCTTCGGTCTGGTAAACGTACACTATTGCGTCGGGATTGAATTTACTTGAAAAACCGGCATTATTCAGACGCAAGATAATTTCGAAATCTTCCCACCTGGACAGGTTTTCGTCATATCCGCCGATCTTGATAAAAGCCGATCTTTTAAACGATTGGTTGCTCCCCCTTCCAGAGAGCATAATTTTCGTACCTTTATTGAACAGGATGGTTCTTTCAGCTAATAACCTGCTAATCCTTGTTTTAAGATTTATGAATGTTAATTGCACTCCGCCTTCAACAGCATCTACATTGTATGCAGTATAAGTATCAACCAATTTTCTTATCCAATCGCAATCTGCTATATCATCAGCATCAGTAAAAGCAATGATATCGCCTCTTGCCTGATATGCGCCTGTGTTTCTTGCTGAGCTTACACCTTTGTTGTTGTCATGTCTGAATATACGGACTGGATATTTCTTAATTAAATCATATGTACCATCTGTGGATGCATCATCGACTACAATCACCTCGATTTTTCCTTCATAACTCTGATTTAAAACTGATTCAACAGCCCTGCATATCCCGGTTTTTTCGTTGTAAACCGGAATTATGACTGATACATTCACTTTGTTTACCATACCACCTCACAAATTTTTAATAATTTCTGATAAATCCTTTTCTCTATTTGCTATAGAAAACTTTTCCACAATTCTTTTTCTTGCATTTTTTCCTTCATCCGATGTTAAAGCTGCTCTAATTGCCTCCACAGTTGATGCAACATCGCCGTAAGAGACATAGTACCCCACGGTCCCGGCTACCTCTGGCAGGGCGCCACGGTTGGTTATAACCGGAACACATTCACACGACATAGCCTCTGCAAGTGCAACGCCAAATGATTCAATATAGGAAAGCTGGCAGTAAACTTTAGCTTTCTGAAATAAGGGTAATAAATGATGAGCTGTAAGTCTGCCTGTTAGAAAAATATTATCAGGTATTTTATGAGAAAGCGTATTCTTGAATTGGTAGTCAATATCTCCAATAAGAATAAATTGCACATCAGGTAAATCCTTAGCGGCATCAAAAAATGTTTGTAATCCTTTAAGTTTAAAGGTTGATTTGTATAAATTTCCAACAGTTAAAACAATATTTTCTTTTCTTATATCAACAGGTGGTCTAAATTTATCAGTGTCGATAGCGTTATAAATTAATAATATATCATTACGGTTTATGTGTTTTATAAGCTCTTTTTTGCTGTAATTTGAAACACAAATCACTGTATTCGAATACTTGATTGAATATTTTGGAATCCACAAAGTAAAAATTGATCTCATTAAGCCATAATTGATATCAGGTTCATTCATAACCTCGTAGCCGCCTACTATTAATATCGTTTTCTTCTTTAATAATCTTGAAAATAAGATAGAACTTAGGGCATGGAAGCTTGCGAACCAGATAAAAACCGTATCTGCCCAGATCACACCTCTAATTATTCTGGGAACTAATAAAACGAGCGAACTTTTTAATTTATGGTTGTATGAAACTGTTTTGATTTTAAAGTTTTTTTCAATAATATGGATATCATTTCCAACAAAACCGCTATTTGTGGGTGGAGAAACAAACAGGACCCTTTTAGAAATAATAATATCATCTCACAAAAGAACTTTATTTTTAAAAATAATTCCAAAAATTACACCGATCCCGATTAAACTATGAAGAATAAAATACATCAAAGGCAGGAAGATTATCATTGAAGGATCTTTGAATTTTATGGCATCATTCAGGCTAAAAAAAATATTTAATATTATGTATATTATTAATGGAATAAATAATATTACATTTGGATACATAAGGGTTAATATCAGGTACGATATGAAAACTGAGGGAACAATCCAGGTAAACCTGAAATATTTTTTCCTGATAAGATGCCCTTTTGCAGTACCGGCATTCGTCATCTGACGGAAGAATTTTTTCAGATTATCGCGTGCAAAATAAAACGACTGAATATTCGGACAAAAATAAAGGACTTTATTATCTCTTATTAACTTCAGATTAAATTCAAGATCCTGTCCAATATATAATTCAGTGTCAAAAAAAGCCGAGATTTTTTCCCTATTATAAAAGCCATAAACGATGGTCTCCACGGCTTGAGATTTGTTTGTATATCTATATTTTCCTGCACCCCCGAACAGGGAATTGGATACCGCAAAGAATATTTTGGATAAATATTTATTATTTGCAATGACCAGCCTGCCGCCCACACCTGCTAAATTCTCTATTTTTGAATTGATTTTATTGTATGCCTCCATATTTATTTTTAAAAAATCTTCCTTTACAAATGCATGTGCACCAAATAGCAATATAAATTTACCTTTAGCGTTTTCAAGTCCTATATTTAATGCATAAGGAGTTCTAATAAGTTGATTCTCAAATTTTTTAATTTTGCCCGGATACAAAGACACATATTCATCTATAATTTGAGATGTACCATCGACAGACAACCCGTCAATTACAATAATCTCAAAATTCCCTGATGATTGAGAGATAAATGAATCTAAACATTTTGAAATATATTTTGCCTCATTTCTCACGGGGATAATTATTGATATTAAAGGTGCGTCTATCATTTCGGGTATTACACAACTTTTTTTGATTCATTGATCATTCTCGACATTGAATGCAGTATTATCCCCGTAAACGCCATGAAAGACCCGATAAGTGTCAGCACGATCATCAGCAGCGTCGGCCCGAACATCAAGCTTCCGCCAAGGTAAAAATCTCTCAGGAAGCTTAACCCCATTGCCAGTCCAATTATTGAGCATACCATTCCCGGGGCTGTGAAATAATACAGCGGCCTGTTCAGTTCCATATCCTCAAGGACTCTCACAAGGACCCTGAGGCCGTGGCTGATAGGATTTTCACTTGAGCAATCAACGTCATACCTGACTCCTATCTCCACCTCTTTTACCCGCAAGCCGGCGTTAGCAGCGTCAGCCAGCATCTCGCTCTCGATGGCAAGGCCTTTTGACTTGAACCTGAAAACTGGCAGCGTATGTCTGGCAAATGCCCGGAACCCGCTTTGCGTGTCTGTGATCTTAAGCCCGCTGTTAAGGTTTGTGATCTTATCAAGCAGGGTCTGCCCTATGCGGCGGTAAAATGGGGTGTTCTTCCCATTGCCGTTCAGGTACCTGCTCCCGTTGACTATGTCAGCCTCGCCATTTAGGATTGGAGCCACAAGTTTGGGTATCTCCCTCGGATCGTGTTGACCATCGCTATCAAGAGTCACAATGACCCTTGCACCGTTCTGTGATGCTGCCTCAAAACCCGTCTTAAGCGCTCTACCCTTTCCTTTATTAGTTGGATGGTGGATAACTTCTGCACCTGCAAGAAGTGCAACTTCAGAAGTCCGGTCAATACTGCCATCATCAACAACGATTACCCTATCAGCGTATTGCCTAGCATGGAGAACAATGCTGCCAATAGATACTTCTTCATTAAATGCCGGGAGTATCGCTATTATTGCCATATATCCCTCCAAAAATGACCATTAGTAGCTCTGTGTTTTTTCCAGCTATTTTTACCGCCTTCATTAGTCCCTCTCAAACAGCCTGATACCTATTTCAAGACGCCATATCCATTTAATTGTTACATACAATTAATTCGCTGCCATGTGTACTTACTATATGTATCTACTACATATAAAGCTTTCGAAAAATATTTTCATGCTTATAATTATGAGTATAATCATAATAAGAAGTTTATTAAGCCTATACCAAAAATTAATTTGGGATGTTAAAATAAGGATTAAAACAATATATATGATCTTATCCCTATAATCCCAGCAGCCTCATGAATCGGTTAAATAATGATTCATCCTTCTTGGTGGCCACCGGAACAGGCGTGTTTTTAACTTCCGGACTTTCGAGTCCTTCTTTATCGGTTTTTTCCTTACTGGCCAGGAGTTGTATTGTCCTGATTTCATCCCCTATATTCAATATATATATTCCTGTCGGAAGATTGGAAGTGGAATACCTATACTCGAAATGTCCCTCTCCATCAACTGTTATTTTTGATGCTGCTTTTATTGTAAGATTTACAGAAGATGCGTTATCTGAGGATATGCCAAAAATTTTTATATTGTATTTCCCCCCAGGCACACTACCCTGGGATATTGTAGCTACTCCATTTATAGCGTTTGCACTTTTTGTCCAAAAGATCAGCAATTCAATTCCAACATTAAGATTTTTTACATTTTCTGCAGTTATGGCAAAACTATTTTTCCCCTGCGGGATCTCTATCCCGTTTATCCGGTATTCATATTTATTATCCCCCTCTGCAATATCAACAGCCTCTTTGAAACTGATTGAGGGGTTAAGAACCTCATTCGGAGAGGCTGTTCCATTCATTGTTATCTCATCCCCGACCACCGGGTCTTCAGGCACTACCGTTAGTTCCGACACACGCCCTGAAACAGAGGCTGCAAATAAAAGTAATATTACGCCTGATAATACGATTCTAAAAACTTTCATTTTATCCAGTGGATAAATACGAAAGGTATATGTATATAGTTTTCTACTTTATGATTGATGTCAATCAGTGCGGTGGTTTCAAGCGCAAGTGCCAGCAGCGCAATATCCAGTGCCATATCCGTTAACTCAGTTACCGGCCTGGCCATTGGCGGCGTGCTTGCAACGATCCTTTTGATTGTTTTACTTTCTTCCCAGGAAATATTCTCTGCGAGCAGTTACTGGAATAAGAAAACCTCCAATACCTTCACAATGGTAATACTGCCATTGCTTTTGGTATTCGCAGCAATCGTTGCTTTTAGAGTTTCTGAAATATTATAAGGTTATAAAAAAGGAAGTATTCCGAATAAGATTATGTTGTTGACGCTGTGTGCGATCACGACAAATGGAAGACTCCTTGTTCTTTGGAAACAGAAGCCAAGTACAAATCCTGCAAAAGATGCGAACAAGATTTCATAATAATTCGAAAACCCTGAATGCATTAAACCAAATATGACACCTGCAACCAGCAGTCCGTTTGTCATGCCAATACTTTCTTCAAGCCTCTGCTGGAGAACCGACCTGAATATAAGCTCCTCAACAAGACCTACGAAAAAAAACATGACAAGTCCAAGTTCAAGAATATCGATCGCCGTAAAACCCGGGATAAGTGCCCCTGGCACTAAAATACGATACTCGATTAAAGCCAGTCCGGCCCCTAAAAGAACCGCAAACGGCCAGAGCCAGCTCCCTTTTAACGTAATTCCGATATCTTTTGGACGTAAACCCTGGTCTTTAATTATCAAAGCAATGGAAAAAAACATTATCCCATACAAAGAAGCGAACCAGTAAATGGTCAAAGAAAAAAAAACCGGCATGGACGTACTGATTATACGAAAAAGTGATACAAGAGAGAGTGCCTGGACCAGTTTAATGTCTTTTTTTAATATGACAATTGATATTATGAAAAGGATATTCAACGAATGGACTGCGATAGAACCTGTCTTGTATCCAGAGAATAATAAGGCTTCAGCTATAAAGATCAATATTATTGGTACTGACTCGTATTTTTTCATTTCACATCCACCTGAAGTTGAAGATCCCTGTAAGGCTCCGTGAAGTTCCCTTCCTTGAACAGTAAGAATTGAAGCATCATATCATCGCCTCTTTCACGAGGTGTGAAAACAACCCTTTCTTCCCATGTTGAATTATACATCAATTGAATGCGTCTTGTGCTTAATGAATCGTTATTAAGCGATATCTCAAGGGTATAATTCACAGGAATATATTCATGGTTTACAATTCCCACAATTACGCTGCTGTCCTTTCCAGCTTCCATCAGGCTTGGATAACCTTCTGCCTTTCCATTATCCCCAAGGATATAGAACTCCGTGAATTTTTCACCCTGCTTCGGGGTGGCGATCACGTAGATAAGCATGAATATCGAGACTATAATTGACAAAATCAAAATTATCGTGAGAACTTTATCTTTTCCAGATTTTGTATCCATAATTCCTTTAGTTGAAGAATGTAATTCTGAAAAATGAACAGTGAACCTCTCGTTTTCAGGTAACTCCATTCTTCGAAAGTACGCTGCCAGGCACATAACTAAAGTAAAAAGCGAGAGGCTCACAAGCACCGGCAGAGGCCTTATCCCAAATGGTGTAAAGTTCAGGACAAGTCCGATGAGCGGCACGATAGCAATACTTAGACCCAGGCTCAATGCAAATCTCTCAATACCATCAATATCACCTTTCTTCGGGAAAAGTGCAGCAATCAGGGCATAACCCGGAATAAATAAAACCATCAGAACACCAAGAATAGTCCTGACAGGAGTGGCATTCAATGGGTAGAAAACCACAGATATGAATGTCAGGATCACAAGAAATACGATAATCTGGATATCCTTATTATCAGGCACAACAGCTAATATCACTCCTAACCTTTTTCTATCTTTCCAATTGAAATCTCATCAAAACAGCATTTTCATTATCATTATAGTATTTTTCAGCGACCCCGATACTATAAAACCCATGTCTTTCATAGAACTTTTTCGCCCTTGTATTACTCTGGCGAACTTCAAGGATAATTTCAGAAACACTTGTTTTTGAGAAAACATTAATAATCTCCCTTATAAGAGCGCTCCCTGCTCCTAGGTTCTGGTATGCCGGATGTATCGCAAAAGAGAAAATCCGCCCTGTTTCTTCAGACATCCGGAATCCTACAATGTAACCCACGACAAATCCATTGATTTCGGCCACAATGAAGCCCTCAGAGCAGGTCTCATAAAATTGCATATAAAAATAAGGGTCATGTTCATCAAAAACTTTCTTCTCTATATCAATGACCCAGGGAAAATCATGGGGCTGGAATTTTCTAATTATGATCAATAATTTCACCGGATTAACATCAGGCAGTTTACTTTTTGCGCTTGATAGATAACATACGGTATAAAAGTATTCCCACAAGAATCAAGACAAATGGTACATATCCCCACTGTGGAAATCTGGCCTCATCTATTCTCTGCACTTGTGTTGCGTTCACCTGAGGGGTTGCAGTGGGTTTTGCGGGAAATACATTTATCGGATATATCGGGACGGCTTTATAAACAGGATCGATACTTACCGCAAAATGCTCAAAGCCGTCGGTTATTGATTCATAATACGTAAAATTCTCATCGCGTCCCTTAAGCTCTGTCGGGAGGGAAACCCATTTATCCTCATTCCATCTTAAGAGCTTTATCTTGCTGTTATAAAGACTATTATCTGCCAGCCACTTATTATCTATCCTGAATTTCACGATTGCGCTCTTAATGATGCCGGGTTTCTGCACTTCCCTCGCAAAAACCCAGATATTGGAGTGAACATAGATTATACCCGGGGGCATGGTCACATTCATAGTTGACAGGCCCTTGAGCTGTTCGATTTTTATTGATACCAGGCCTAGGCTTTTAGCCGGGGTTATTACTACTTCATATATAACAAGATTCGATCTTCTGTATAAATACGATGCAGAAAAATTGGCTCGCAGGTACTCCTCCTGTATCTCCCAGAACTGTATATTAGAGTAATTCTCACCAGATGGTCC
>VEPN01000086.1 GCA_012026835.1 Candidatus Methanoperedens sp.
AATAAGGCTCTCAACCATGTAGCAAACATGATCTTCAGGAATTAATTCTTCAATGCTTGGCGGAAACAACCATGTTTGATTTTTAAAAGATTTGATGAACGGCATATTATTAATACAGTAGTTATATGATATAAATGTTTTTAAAATTATTCGAGTACAGTAGACAGTATTAATAATATTCATTAAAACAGACATGGATTATTATTCAAAGTAATTATCGGACAGCCTGCATTTGTACGGGGTATACCGGAGTGACTATCTCGACAATCCAAAGCCGGAGGCATGGATGCCCCGGAATTCTATTCCGGGGTGGGAAGGTTGGGGCTGCTACGATAGGTATCTTATGCTCGGATGGCGATAGGAATTCGAACAACATTCCTTTAATCCTAAAATAGGCGCACCTAATCAACTCTATTTTCCCCTATTCACGCCTATGTACTGAAACGACCTAAACCAACCAAAGAAAACATGAGAGATGAAACAAGATACAAAGGTGGGAATCCCAAAATCAAGGGAAAATTACAAGTTAATCGAAATCCTCATATGATTACAGCATTAGTTCAGAGGTTACAAAATTGAATTAAGTTTTTTCATTTATTATGCCCTCAACACCATCAATATTTTTGGTTTTCATAGCCGGTATAGTTACTGTAGCGAGACTTAATATTATCCTATTATTATTACCTGCTGTAATGTCAGTGTCGGTGGGGGCCTGGTTTAGACCATTGGTTATTGTCGGAGGAATGATTATCGGCTTCACGGGCACACTCATCATGTTGTCAGGCTTTGATGCGACATTCGTAATATTTATGACACGTAGCCTATCCATTTTATTTATTTTAGGTATGGGCACTATGCTTTTTGCTGAGGATGCAGATATGGAGTTCAAAAAAATATCAAGCTCAATAATGGATTGTCTTAAGAGCAAGAGCGGATTTTTGAACAGGCATTCATCAAAAATGTCTGGGCAAGGATTGTTTGGTAGCTTTTTCTTTGGCATGTCCCTGGGAATCGCCTGGATCCCCTTTTTAGGCCCCATACTTGGGGGGGTTCTTGCGTATGCTGCCTCTATCGGTAATGTATCCTATGGTGCATGGTTGCTGTTTGTCTACTCTTTAGGATTCAGCATCCCAATGCTTTTCATAGCATATTTGGGGAATATTTTATTTGGTCATATAAATTGGTTCGTTGATAGAAGGAATTTCTTTAAAACACTCTCTGGCCTATTACTTTTGGTGGTTGGTCTTATGTTGCTGTTCAATATTCTTCTGATCAGGTGGCTTTCACCTTATTTCCCGTACTTGCCGAGTTAGAAGGGAAGCGCCAAGAAATTGATATTGAAAGAAATGAGGTTTGAATTGGACAAGATGAAAGCAACAGAAGAAGAGCGTCGTATAAAAAAGAGATACATACAATTTGTTTGACGGCTCAACATACCCCAAAAAATTTAAGATTTTGCGCCTGAATATAAATATAGAACGCCTAGAAAGAATGAATGAACAACAAGGACAATAAAATATGTAACGGTACATGTCCACAGGGGTTAAAATCCCACTGCGCAGGTCTGCTCCTGCGTAAAGAGAACGGGAAGTGCGACGTTGTGAAACGTGGTGCGGAGTTCCCAAATATCGGAAATCACAGCCCTGAACACAAGTAAACCAGAAGTGGCCTTATCGTGGTGACGTTCCAGTCACATGCGGAAGCCTGGGCAGAGTAATGAACATTAGGGTGCTATGGCAGGGATGGTTGCGAATGCTTTCTATCGTGACCAGGGGAGGTCTTGCAGTGCCCTCCCTGGAGCTGGATTCAACATCCTACACGTTTCCGGGTCATTGAATCCAACCGAAGGGATACAGGTAACAGAGGCATAACCTTATGGGAAAACCAAATCAAGGACGGCACTGTAAAGAAATCGTTTGAAGAGCTTGATGGGTATATCAGGGGACGCTTAAGGAGCTTTGAGGCAAAAAGGCGGACTCTGAAAATTCTTGTATTCGGGATTCATCCTGCCGAGTTTGCCAGGATGGGGCTGGTTTCGCTTTCTTCAATGCTGGACGAAACCATTTCCTGCAATGGGATACGCCGGACGAAAGCTGCATACGGGAAATCCGTCCTTGCAGTTTGATGGGGGGTGGTGCCTGAAAGGGCACTGCTTTACTCTGCGAAGCCCCCCTCCCCCCAACCCCATCCATCCTCAATACACATACATACTCCCATACGGCCTGAGCGACAGCGGCACCAGCTTCGTGAACTTCCCGCCCATAACTTCATTGAAGTCAAACCCGAAAAGCTCACAGTACTCCTTAAGATAAGCCCCTATAAGCTTCATATCTTCCTCACCCAGTTCAAGACAGCTCACTTCTTTCCCGATATGATACGGGTCAACCTTCCCTCGTATATATATGACCCCGCCGTGCATGCCCGTACCCACATAGTCGCCAACAAGGGGGGCTTTCCCGTTCATTCCCAGGAGTATCATTATCCCTCCGGCCATGTACTCGCCAAAGAAGTCGCCTGCGGTTCCGCCTGCTATTATGACAGGAACCTGCTTCTTGTACTCCTTCATATGGATACCGACGCGGTAGCCCGCATCTCCCTTGATGTACAGTTTGCCGCCGCGCATGCCGTAGCCAATGATGTCACCCACGCTGCCGTGTATTACTATCTCCCCCGCGTTCATGGTGTTGGCAATCCCGTCCTGCGCATTCGCATTGACTATTATCTTCGGCCCGTTCATGAAAGCGCCCAGGTCATTTCCCGGCGTGCCGTTAATGGTTATCTTTATGCTGTCATTTAATCCTGTGCCGATATACCTCTGGCCTCCTATGTTGTCAAGCTCGAACTCCTTCTCGCCTGATGCGGCGGCTTCCCGGATTATCTTGTTCAACGGCCTGTAATGCATGCCTTTTGCGTCGATTCTCATAAAGCCTCACGCCCCTTACTTTGTGAACTGGCGGGTCTCACCGCAAAGAACGCAAAGGTCGCAAAGATTTTTGCTGCGCCGCTTTGCGTTCTCTGCGTCCTTTGCGGTGGTGATATTAGATTTTCAGCGCCTTCCTGTGTTTCTTTTTCATAAGAATTACTCATAGCGATCACTGTCCTATTCCCGCATGTTTTATCCCCAGGATGTCAAGCGCTTCCTGGCCAAGCCCGACGCCGCGCAGTCGTTCACGGCTTCCCCGCAACGATTCAATGGCATTTATGCCGAGAGAGCCCAGCACTTCCTGTATCTCATGCCCCCATGCCGAAAGCAGGTTGCACAGCCTGTCGGAGGCGACTTCGGGGTTCAGGCGGCGTACAAGCTCGGGTTTCTGGGTCGCGATGCCCCATGCGCAGTTTCCTGTATAGCATTTCTGGCACACCCTGCATCCCATGGCTATTAGCGACGCCGTGCCTATGATACAGGCATCTGCGCCCAGAGCTATGGCCTTTACTACATCTGCGCTCTGCCTGATGCTTCCTCCCACAAGGATGGATGCGCGGTTGCGTATGCCTTCCTGCCTCAGCCTGTCATCCACCGCAGCAAGCGCAAGTTCTACGGGTATCCCTACGTGGTCCCTGATTATCATAGGCGCCGCTCCTGTGCCTCCGCGGAAACCGTCTATCACCACGATGTCCGCGCCGGCCCGCACGATCCCGCTTGCGATGGCTGCGACGTTGTGCACCGCTGCTATCTTGACGGACACGGGTTTCCTGTAATCCGTCGCCTCCTTTATCGCATAGATCAACTGGGAGAGGTCCTCTATGGAATAGATATCGTGGTGCGGAGCGGGGGATAAAGCATCAGTGCCCGCTGGGATCATCCTGGTCTTTGAGATGTCCTCTCCTACCTTTTCGCCAGGCAGGTGTCCGCCTATTCCTGGTTTTGCGCCCTGCCCTATCTTTATCTCAACAATAGCGCTATTGTTCAGGTATTTACTCGTTACACCGAACCTGCCCGATGCAACCTGTACTATTATATTGTCTGAATAGCCTGCAATGTCTTCATGAAGACCTCCCTCGCCCGTATTCATCAGGGTTCCCATGCGCTTTGCAGCCATGGCAAGTGCCTTGTGTGCATTCAGGCTTATGGCGCCATATGACATTGCCGCAAATACTACAGGTATATCGATTTTCACCTGCGGCGCAAGTTCTGTTTTCAGGCTGGCATCGCTATTGAACTCCAGGCATTCGGGTTTTGCACCAAGATACGTACGAAGTTCCATGGGTTCACGAAGAGGGTCTATTGATGGGTTTGTTACCTGGCATGCATCTATCAGCATGTGGTCCCAGTAGATAGGGTAGGGCTTTGGGTTTCCCATACCAGTAAGTATGATGCCGCCGCTCTCTGCCTGTTTTAAGATGTTCTTCCTTATCTCAGGCGTCCAGTTATAACCGTACCTGTAGGCAAGAGGATTCTCATGGATAGTGATTGCGCTCTCAGGGCAGAATGTTGCGCACCTGTGGCAGGCAACGCACTGTCTGTGGTTCGGCGTCACTTTATCCTTGAATTCGAGCGCTGAAAAACTGCAGTTCATCACACAGCGTTTGCACCTTCGGCACTTCTCATAGTCCACATCTACAACGAATTCAGCAGGCAGTTGTGACTCCATTATTCCACATCCCTGAGCGCTCCGATCACAGCGGTACCGGCCTTCGGGCTCCATACTTCATCAAGGTCGGGGGCTATCTCCCTTATCGCAGACTCCTCTGAAGCCATGTAAAGCATGTCGTCCTTTCGCGCGGCGGTCATGGGACGCAGCTTTATCCTGTCGTTCAATCCTATCATGCCGTTGCTATGCCCTATGATAATGCTGAATGGCCCGTTCAAAAGAGTGCTCCCGTAAACCTGCCTTATTGCAATGGCGATTTTCTTTTGTTCCGGCTCCATGCGGTCAATGTCCTTCCAGAAAGGCGTTGCAAGCGCCATTATGGCCCTGTCTGTTGAGAACTTATGCCTCCTGACCAGCAGGTCAAAAAGATACGCTATCACCTCAGTGTCAGTCCTCAGTTCAAGCCTGTATCCGAACATCTCAAGGTAGCGCTTGTTAATCCCGTATGAGGAAATTTCCCCATTATGCACCACAGACCAGTCAAGAAGCGTAAAAGGATGTGCGCCTCCCCACCAGCCAGGGGTGTTGGTGGGGAACCTTCCGTGGGCTGTCCAGATGTATGCGCTGTAATCCTCAAGTTTATAGAACTTGCCGATATCCTCTGGGTACCCGACACCCTTGAACGCACCCATATCCTTGCCACTTGATGCAACAAAGGCCCCTTCGATTTCCGAATTGATTTTCATGACCGTCTTCATGACGTAATCCCGCTCGGTGATGAACTTAAGCCTGTTTTCGGGTACCTCAAGGAAATATCTCCAGAGTATGGGGGGATTCGAGATGCCGTTTTCCCTGAATGTCGGGATTGGTTCATCCTTGTCCACATTGAAAGCGTCCTTGAAGAATTCCTCGGTAGCTTCCTTTGATTCGATATTATCATACATCATATGGAAAGCGTACTGGTCTTTCCGTTTGGGGTAAATACCATAGGCTGCAAATCCCCCGCCAAGTCCGTTTGAGCGGTCATGCATGCAGGCGATTGATTTAATTATCACGCTGCCGTCGATGCGTCTTCCTTCTTCGCTCATTATTCCCGATATGGCACATCCTGATGGTATTCCGTCAATTTTCATTTCTTTCACCTGTTTGAAGTAGTAATTTTTTCAATTCATCGGCCCCGCATCTGGGTGGCTCTCCGAGTTTCAGTTTTTTCCTGGCAGAAGTGGGTTCTCCCAGTCTCCCCTCTTTCTGAAACATCTCGATGCTTGCACAAAACCCTTTCGGACCCTTTCCTTTTTCAAGAGCGATAGTTTTCAGTTTATCAAATATCTTATTCATGCCCATTTTCTGCGGGCAAAGTTCGTAGCATGTGTAACAGTCCACACACCGCCATATATCATGGGATCCTATCACAGCATCAAGTTCCCCGGATAGGAGTCTGCCTATGATATCATTGGGGTTGAATTCGGGTGTTATCTTCACCACCGGACAATCATTAACGCATGCGGCACATTCGTAACATTTGCGCACAGAGTTCAAATCAAATATCGTTTTAAGGGTGCTGAAATAATTATACTTTGAATCCCATTCTGAAAGGAATCCTGCCACATCTATTCTGTGCATATCCATTCCCAACTCCTGAGGCGTAAAACCCATGGCAAGTCCCAGTAATTCCGGGTAGAAAAGAATCGGTACGTTCAATTTTTCACCGCTTTTTTGCATGAGGTACTGTCGTGAATCGTATTGCATGAAACATGATGGGCAGGTAAGGGCGATTGCCTCTGCTTTTTTTGATACTTCAAGGAGTTTCATTCTTGCCATCGCCGCTGCATCATCAGGCTCATCCGCCGAATTCAGGTTGCCGCCGCAGCATAACATTCTGGTTTCGTATTCAATGCTCTTTGCACCCAGGGCCTCTATTAACGCATCGAATTTTTTCGGTTTGTTCGGGTCGTCAAAGAATATGGACGAACTTGGACGCAGCATATGGCAGCCATGATGCGATGCTATTTTCATGCCATCAAATGGCTTGATGATATGCTGTTTTATCTTTGGGATGCCGATATCATCATGCAACGCTTCAACAAGGTGCTTTACCCCTATGTTGCCCCTGTATTCCAGTCCCGCAGATGAAAGAATGGAATTGACCTGCGTCCTGAGATGGGGATTTACCAGGAGTTCAGCTTCAACAGATTTCAGAGTGCTGTAACATCCGTTACATGGTACAAGTAAATCAAGACCTGCCTTTTCCGCGATGGCCAGGTTCCTCGCCGCTGTTACATACCAGGCCATGTTCCCCATCGGCTTGATTATACTTTTTGTCGGGCAGCATGTAGCTTCTGGTAGATCGTGGAGAACGCATCCAAGCTTTGATAGAACAAGCCTTGTGGATTTTTCCATGAAGGGAAAACGCGCCGGAATCATACAGCCTAAAAATAAAGTATATTCAGACATATTTTGCTCCCTCATTGGGGAAATACACTATAGTTGTAATACTATTTAATCATTACTCAGAAATAGGCAATTGACTGGTGATTGAGGTTATATAAGCGTTTCTACCAACAATCATTCAATAACTGGACAGGATAATAGGATTAACTGCAAGAAATCTATCCAGTTAATCCTGGGTTATTGGCTGAATCTTTACCTTAAAAAGACTTCATAATTTAAAAAGTTGGATTATTGGATGGCTCTATATTCGCCCGATTTATAAAATAATAAATATTGTCAATAAAATTCTGATTATAACAATGATTGTCATATTATACCCAAACATTTATTAGTGAATAATATTATTGAAGAGAAAAATGTTAATGGCGGGAGTGTGTTATGTTAGAGACACCTCAAGAAAGAGTGAGATTATTAAAAGCAGGAATCAATAAAACAACAATAGAAAAACTTTATTTGATATATAATAATTTCAGAATCATTCAGGCACCTGTACTTTTTAGGCCAGATGAAATACATTGTACTGTTCCTCAACCCGGACAATTTAAGGGTGAGCCGGTAAAAAGAAAATGATTGTATAAGACGAAGAAATCCAATTAGCTATTTGACTTAAAAAGCTATCTTTTTGTTAGCTATGACCTGATTTTCACAAAAATTCTATCGACATATATAAATACTTTG
>VEPN01000087.1 GCA_012026835.1 Candidatus Methanoperedens sp.
ATCTGCTGATATTGGCTCCGTAAACTGACTTTTAGCATACTATATCAACATGAACTATTTATTTATAGGTGTCAACTTATTGACGGGAGTTGCCTTAGTTCTTTCATGACGCTATCGGCATCAGTTCCAAAGTGTTCTTTCCAGTCATGCCCTTGTCTTACTTTTTCCCATATAGCATCGAATTCTTTTTTTGAATAGTCTCTCTTTGATCTTCTTCCATGCAGCTCTTCTCTTATGAATGTCGCTATATCGCTTTTTGGCTGCTCAAAACCCACAAAATGACGCACAGCATCGATAATTGCTTCACTTTTGTTTTTATAAAAGCCCTTCTTAACCAGCTCTTCTATGTTTTTTAGTAGTACAGATGGCATTCTTATTTGTACTGCATTAGTTGTCATACATTATTTAGATATACTCTGGATATACATATATCTTCTTCAAATCGATGTTTTTCACATATTGGACAGTTGTTCATTTGCATTCCTCCACAGTTACCCGCCTTTTATATCTCTAAGATTGTTTATGCAATCCTCTCTTCACCAGAATATACATACAGATTCGGTTTCCTTACAAATGCTACAAGAGTCATCCCGATCCTCCGTGAAAGCACAACTCCTGTACTCAGCGGCGCAGCCTTGCTCACCACTACAGGAATCCCGGCACGCGCCGCCTTTGCCACCATCCCGCCTGAAAGCCTTCCTGTAGTTACAAGGGCGCAGTTCGAAAGGTCAATTCCAGGAAGCAGCGCCGCCCCGATAGCCTTGTCCACAGAGCACGCCCTGCTTACATCCTCGCAAAACGACACTATCTTCCCGTTACTTGTGCAAATAAGCGATGAATGGGTACCGCCTGTCCGCCTCCAGAGCTTACCATGCTCTTTAATTTGCTCGATAGCATTCATTAGCACTTCTTTTTTCATCCGAACACCTGAAGATATAGGCTCAATCCCTTCCCATGAGGACTTGATGCCAATGCAGCCTGAGCTTCTGACTTCCGTCCATAGTTCAAGCTCGCCTGTATCCAGTGTGCTTTCGCAAAAAACGGTATCTTCCTGCACATTTATCGAACGAATCTTCCCGATTCCCTTAAGAACGCCCTCACATACAAGAAATCCGGCAGCAAGTTCGCGAAGTTCTCTTGGAAGGGCAAGAAAGGTGACAATGTGGCGCCCGTCCAGAATGATCTTTATGCTTTCTTCTTCAGCAACATCCAGTTCCAGTTCTTTTCGTTTCTCTCCTGAGATTTCCACGCACTCTGTCAAAAGATATGGAGCAGAAGGATCATGCGCCTCATCCCTCCAGTAGCTCGTCCATTTACCTGCACGCTGTGCATGCCAGTTATCTTTCATTCGTGCGCTAAAAGTATCACATAATATAAACGCATTTCTTTTCTCACGTCCTCTATTTCTGCAACAAAAAATATTTGGCGAAGTTGATATCTCCCTCTTCAAGAAGCCTGAACCCGGCATGTTGAAAGAGAGATCGCCATTCTTTACGTGAGGTGAATGTAAAACAGAACACGTTCATGACCGCGAAGGTGTATCATACCTATTGGCTAACATATCCCAAAACTTTTCTGATTTCATCCTTTTCCTATGCGGTATGGTTTGTCATTTCAATTCTTCCTTATTTAATTGATGTTGTTATTATGTTCAACAGTGATTACGACATTTCCCTTTTTGTGCCCTTGTTCAACATACTTAAAAGCCTCGGCGGTCTGCTCCAGAGGATAGCACCTGTCTATGACTGGTTTTAGCTTTCCTGCCTCAATAAGCTCTTTCAGGAAAATCATATTATCCACGCTTGCAACTGCCATCCCGCCTTTTACTTTCTTGCTGCTGCCTTTCATTGAAGTCCATAAAATTTGAACAAGCTCCGGCAGCTCAATTAAATTTACAAGATAGACTCCCTTTTGCTTTAACAAGCTTTTACAGCGTGAAAACGAAGTCTTGCCTACCACATCAAAAATAACATCATATGTCTCATTGCTTTTAGTAAAATCCTCTTTCGTGTAATCAATGACCTTATCGGCTCCCAGGGATTTCACCAATTCCAGGTTCGTGGTACTGCATACCCCGGTAACTTGGGCACCATAGTATTTGGCAAGCTGTACCGCAAAAGTACCGATACCTCCGGAGGCGCCATTGATAAGAACTTTTTGTCCTGCCTGGATCTTCCCCAGATCCCTGATGAAATATAAAGCGGTATTCCCTGCCAAAGAAACAGAGGCGGCTTCTCCCCAGGTCATATTAGCAGGTTTTATTGCCAACACCCCGTCTTCGGGTATACATATGTACTCAGCATGGGCGCCAAAAGCAGGTTCAGGTGTTCCAAAAACCCGGTCACCTTTTTTAAATCGTTTTACATCTTTGCCGACCGTTTCAATTTCTCCGGCTAAATCAATTCCCAGAATGTTAATTTTTGGTTTCCTGAAACCAAAAAGCATTCGCGCAAAAAGCAGGAACAATTTAGGGACAAAAGTAAAATTACGAGCGTTACAGTCCGATGATGTTACTGTTGTCGCATGTATTTTTATCAGTACTTCATTCTCTCTGGGAACAGGTTTTTCTACCTCTTTGAGCGCAAGTTCATCCGGTGGTCCGTATTTTGTGTGTAAAATTGCTTTCATGAGTATCCTTCCTTCTCTTGGACGTTTACGCCTTTGATCAAAAGCCAAAAGCCAATTATTAATTCAAAAAGAACGCTCGGTAGATAAAAAATGAGTTCAATATTACTCAGCAGATCAGTTGCTGGTTGTGCTACAAGAATTTTTACGAAAACGTATGTTAGCAAGGATAAATACGAAAAAATCCCAAAGCTGGCCAATATTCTGGGAACATAATTCGATTTGAAAAGCAAATAGAAAAAGACAATAAATCCCAGGCCAGTAAACACCATGGGGATAGTAGATGCAGAAGTATGCATGTTAAGAAATAATCCGACAAGGTACTGCAATTGTTCTGGTTTAAATACTGTCAAATATGCTTCTCCATTTAAAATTTGCAAACTAATAAAACTGAAAGACACTGTGACGGTCGCAAGAATGGCATCTGTTAATTTCAAATAAAGCGCAAGCAAAGCAAGATTCTTGTTTACCGGTTTGAGTAGAATATAAAGAGCCCAGGCCAGTACTAACGAACTGATTGCTATCATCAGGTCACCGGCAATACCGATACGAGACAACGACTCATTGGCCATGATGTTATTGGCTGTAGCCTGGGCATTTCCTGCTACAATGAGTTTGGAATATACAAAAATCCAGGTGAGTGTATAACCTATTACTATGAATAAAAAGGCTAAACCTGCGATCCTCGCGATTTTTTGTTGTGATACATCATCAATACTTGCGGTCTTTCCGTTTGAATTCATATTTCTCCTTTTTTGCCCAAGTGAAGTGATTTATTGTGCTTTCTATATCTTCTTTGCAACTATGAAATATTGTTGTGAACCTTGATGCAAACATTCAATTTCAATAATTTCAAAATTTCCATCAGTAATTGAATCTTCTAATTCAGAAATTTTAAATGATCTTACATCTGGAATGACTCCAATTTTACTTATAAGTGATATTAGAATACTTAGAAATGTCTTCTCTCCTAAACAAGGTGTTGCAGAAATAATCAATCCTCCAGGTTTCAATAATTCATTTATCCTTTGCATAACCTTTGGTGTATCTTCTAATAAATGCAGAATATAAAAAACTAGGATCACATCAAATGAGCCTCTCTTATATCTCTCATCAAATATTGTTGAATGTGCGTATTCTATATTTTCAATCTTGCGCCCATCTGCTTTTATTTTTGCGATCTCAATCATTTTAGATGATATATCAATAGCATGAATCACTTTCACATTGTCAGCAATTTCAATGGATATTAGTCCTGTCGCACATCCGTAATCTAAAATAATATCACTGGTTTTGAGATATCTTTTAGTTTTTTCAATAATCTTTTTATAAGTATGTTCATCTTTTTTTTCTACCCGATCATAGCTATTTGCTGCTTTGTCCCAAAACTTTTCTGATTTCATTTTTTATGCACTCTGCTGGACTTTTACACCTTAATCAAGAACCCATTTAAAATTTGCAGGGCATCGAATAGATTAAGCGGATTAATACACTGTATAGCGACATGCCCCAAGTTTAATAACAAGAACAGTAAAGCGATATTCTTATCAACCGATTTCAATAACATGTATAAAGCCCAGGCTGCTCCCTATATTCGTGACTTTCTACCTCTAAGTGAAACACCAATTATTATAATTCCAATAATGAAAGCAATCGCTCCCGTTGCTTCCCAAAATTGAGATCCACCAGTGATAACTTCACAATTCGAGAAACACAGTATCGGATCCAGGTGAACAATGTCTGCTCCTTGCAGAAACCATAGCATACCAAGAAGCGTTAGAATGACTCCAACAAACGCTACTACGAATTTTCTTATAAAATTGGTACTGTACCTCATTTTGTTTAAATTATTGTTTGTCATTTCAATTCCTCCTGATTTATTAGATTTTGTTTATGTTCTACTGTTATTACTACATGTCCCTTTTTGTGTCCTTTTTCGACATACCTGTGAGCCTCGGCAATTTGTTCCAGCGGATAGCGTCTATCGATTACCGCTTTTATCTTTTCCGCCTCAATAAGTTCTTTGACGGAAATTAAATCTTCCTTACTCCCTGGTGCAATCGCGCATATTACTCTCTTGCTGCCTATCATTGAAGTCCATAGCATTTGAAAAAGCTGTTTCATCTTAAAGCTGGCTAAAAGGTAGCGTCCGTTTTGCGACAGCGAGCTTTTACAACGTGAAAATGAACTCTTGCCTAATACGTCAAAAATAAGATCATAGGTCTCCCCGTTTTGGGTAAAATCCTCTTGAGTGTAATCAATGGCCGAATCTGCTCCCAGGGATTTCACCAATTCTAATCCCGGGGTGCTGCATACTCCGGTAACTTCTGCTCCAAAATACCTGGCAATCTGTACCGCCGCTCCACCTATCCCTCCGCTGGCTCCATTGACCAAAACCTTTTGTCCTGGCTGGATATTCACTTTTCCAAGCAGATTCAACGCCATTATTGCCCCATAAGGAACGACGGCGGCTTCCTCATAGGTCATATTGGTTGGTTTTATTGCCACGCACCCGTTTTCAGGCATACACAGATACTCGGCATAAGCACCCATATTCTGACCGAGATATCCAAAAACCTGGTCCCCTTGCTTAAATGATCTTACTTCTTTGCCTGCTGATTGAATTTCCCCGGCAAACTCACTACCCAGTATTGTTATCTTTGGTTTTCTGAAACCAAAATATATTTTCGCGAAGAACCAGAGGAGGAAAGGCATGTTGAATTTTCCAGGTGTGATTTCTTTAAAATTCCGGGCCAGAGTATCCCCGTAATTTACCGATGTCGCATATATTCGTATCAGTATTTCATTGTCTTTAGGAACAGGTTTTTCTACCTCTTTGAGCTGAAGAACCTCCGGCGGTCCGTATTCTGTGAATATAATTGCTTTCATAAGTTACCTCCATATTTCCTTTGATTTTTTATTTTATCTGGTTTATTTCCGTTTTTGCAGAATCAGCAGCAATTGCAGATGGATTGAATCCTTTAACGATCAGCCATACGGCCATAACCATTTCTTGCAAGAAGATTGGAAGGTTCATAATAGAATTTGATGTGTCAAATGCAGTCTGCAAACCGAAGATAATCAACAGTCCTGTTGCCAACTGCAAGGCGACGGCAATAAGACCCCAGATTGATAACCAGCGCGGGATAAGTTTTGATTGATACAATAAATAATAGAATATCAGAGCACCTAAGCCAAAAACAAATACTGTCATGGGTAAATTAGCTGCTCCAAGTAATAAAGTGCTCAAAGTTTGAAAATTGGAAGCATTCGGAGCTCCTGCTTTTACATATTCCTGGCTTAATGGCAATAGCAATAGCCAGATGATGGCAATAAAAATATAAGTAAATGTCTCAAGCGCTCCTCTAAAAACAACATACCCAAGAGCCAGGGCTTCATTATGTTTCTTAAAGATTGGAAACATCATTGCTGGAACCATGGCAAGTGCAAAACCCATCGTTAACATAAAGAGGGCTCCTATTATGATTTGGTTTTCATTTTCAGAAACCTTCATAAGATAATCTGGAGCATTTAGAATAGGTCTTGTAAAAAATACGCTTAAAATACCCGCAGCTGTCCCAATAATAAATAATACTCCCACAATTATTGCTGTTTTGCGTTGTGATGCATCAGCGATACTTGTGTTCTGTTTGTTTGAATTCATTTCAACTCCTCACCTTTTCCCCGAAGTATCAAATAAAAACCTTTGTCTATACATCGTTTTTTGGTTCAGGGCTTCTACATTCATGTTTATTGAAAATAAGACCATTAGTGAAAAAGCCAAAATGTATATTTTCTTCATTTTCTCTCCCATTGTAATTTGCATTTATAAATAGACACACATATTCTTATATGATGTAGCAATATTTTTTATCGTTTAGCTTGTCTATCTATAGACGAATTTTAGTATTAATAAAGTATATAGTTTGTGGTCAAAAGCTTAAAAAAGAAGGAGAAAGTTTCACAGAACTCATAAAACGTATCACTGTACATCTCAGAAATGCCTTTGAACTTTATTATTGAGCCAGACGTTCTGCAAACCCGGAAAAAGCCGTTCTGGAGGTCAGCAATTTATTGAATTCTATTGATATCCTTGAATTCGATCATAGCCCCCTCTCCGGACTTACATCTCAGCAAGCCGTCTGATACCTATATTAAACAATTTGGCGGTTCTTATAAGCTCAGAAGTTAAATGGAAGGCTCTAATAACCTTCTTTAATATACTTTCTTTTGTGAACTGGTGTAC
>VEPN01000088.1 GCA_012026835.1 Candidatus Methanoperedens sp.
GTGTTACAATATATTTCTTCATGGTCCATCCTCTCAGATATATCATGAAGGAAATATAATATATAGTTTACGACCTTACACTATTGACATGACACTAGTATATGGAAATCTCAAATTGAACATTTCTCTAAAAGTCATAAAGTCATTGTATTTGACCAGAGAGGACATGGTAGATCAGGTAAACCACCTGTTGATGATAATTATACAATTTCAAAAATGTCAAGTGATATAGGTTCGATCATAGATACTCTAGAACTTAAAAATGTTACATTGGTGGGTCATTCTATGGGTGGAATGGCAAGTATGTTATATGCATTATATAATTCTGATAAAATCTCGAAATTGATTTTGGTAGATACAACTGCTAAAATGGGTTTTATGGTAGGATTATATATTTCGCTGACGTTTAAAATCTTCCCATATAAGGAGTATATAAAAGGAATGGTTGATTATAATCATTACAAACCTTCCGAAAAATTAAAGACACAAATTTTAGAAACGGCTTTAAAAGTACCTAAAGATACGGCTGGTAAGTATTTAACAGAATTTTCTAAGACCTTTGATATAAGAGATAAATTAATTCAAATAAAAATACCGACAATAATTATAGTTGGTGAATACGATAAAGCTACTCCTGTTAAGGACGCTGAATATTTGAATAATCATATAGAAGGTTCTACGCTCTATAGAATACCAAATTCAAAACATATGCCAATGGTTGATAATCCTGAAATATTTAATGATATCCTGGCCAAATCTTAGATAGAAAATTAGAAAGTCCAGATACCCTGAAAGTTATCCATGAATATTTATCAACCAGTTCTCTGATATCTGGTAGTCATGTCCGGTTTTTCGTGTAGTCATTACCCTGCATGGTGATTCTTCTACTTTTCGGATAGATACCCAGTTAGTATTTTATAACAATGATTCTTATTAGAACCATAGTTATGCAAGAGGCCGAAAAGAAAAAGACATCAAAAAATAATATTGAAACGAAACCTATTAATCAAAAAAAGCCTGGCAGCCTCAAAATTACTAATGAGCCTACTTCTCCTCGCCGGAAAAATGGAGCGCCCGTCAAACCGGATGAAGGTAGCACCTTCCCCATCGTCGGCATAGGTGCTTCTGCCGGAGGGCTTGAGGCTTTAGAGAAAATCTTCATTAATATGCCATTTGATAGCGGTATGGCCTTTGTTATCGTTATGCACTTTGACCCTACAGCAAAGAGCGTTATGGCTGATATATTAAAGAGATACACAAAAATGGAGGTATCCCAGGTAGAAGATGGGATGAAGGCTGAACCAAACCGTGTGTATATCATTCCGCCTAATAAGGATATGGCAATATTGCACAGGACACTGCACCTGTACGAGCCTGTAGTAAGCAAAGGTATCAGGCATCCAATCGATTTCTTTTTCCGGTCTTTAGCCGATGACCAGAAAGAAAACGCCATCTGCATTATCCTTTCCGGAACAGGAACCGAAGGAGCCCTGGGCTTAAAAGCCATAAAGGGTGAAGGCGGCATTGTTATGGTACAGAGTATGGAGTCCGCTGCTTATGACGGCATGCCAAGAAATGCAATAGCCACCGAACTTGTGGATTATATCCTGCCGCCGGAAAAAATGCCGCAGCAACTGCTAATCTATGTAAAACAATTTTACGCCAGGAAGACAATAAAACCTGAAAGAATCGTAACCGAACAAACTGCCAGTTATTTACAGAAAATAATAATCCTGATTAGAACCCAGACCGGAATCGATTTTTCCTCCTACAAGCAAAGTACTCTCATTCGCAGAATTGAGCGGCGGATGGGCCTCCATCAAATTGAAAACATATCCGACTATGTACGTTATCTTCAGGAAAACCAGCCTGAAATCCAGATTCTTCAAAAAGAATTTCTAATCGGAGTTACCAGTTTCTTCAGAGATCCTGCGGCTTTTGAAGTTCTCAAAGAGAAGGTAGTACCGGAGATATTAAAAAATAAAAGCCCTGACCAACCGGTGCGGGTATGGGTTCCGGCATGTTCTACAGGTGAAGAAGCCTACTCTATAGCCATAGCCCTCAAGGAGTATATGGATAAGGTAAAAAATAACTTCCAGGTCCAGATTTTTGCAACGGATGTAGATAGGGAAGCTGTTGAAACAGGGCGTTCGGGTGTTTACCCAAGTAATATCACAGTTGATGTATCTCCTGAACTTTTAAATCGGTTTTTTATAAAAAACCCGGATACCTACAGTTTAAAAAAAGAGATCAGGGAGATGGTGATTTTCGCTCCTCAAAATACCCTCGGCGACCCACCTTTTCTCAAGTTAGACCTGATAAGTTGTAGAAACCTGTTGATATATCTGGTTCCTGAGTCACAGAGGAAATTAATGCTCCTTTTCCATTACTCCTTAAATCCGGGCGGATACCTTTTCCTTGGCAGTTCTGAGACGATAGGTGAATTTACGGATATCTACTCTGTTGTCGATAAAAAATGGAGAATTTATAAACGCATAGGAGAAAGGGCACATTTGCCTTTGATGGCAGGACATATCCCAGTGGTTCCGTTGATTGAGGGCACCAGAGCAGGCGAAATAAAAGCCAGGGCAATCAATATTGGCATAAAGATTGAAAAGATGCTGCTTGATACTTACACACCTCCATGCATCATCATAAATGAAAAAGGCGATATCCTCTATATCCATGGCAGGACAGGTAAATATCTTGAGCCTGCTCCCGGAAATGCTCATTTTAATGTCGTAGATATGGCACGCGAGGGCTTAAGAACCGAGTTGAATGTAGCCATTCATAGAGCTGTAACTCAAAAAAAGGATGTTACCTTCCAAAATCTGAAAGTAAAGACTAATGGCGATTTTCAAACCATTGATTTAACAGTTAAACCTATTAATGAATCGATAATGCAGGGATTGATAATGGTTACTTTTGAGGATGTTCCATCTGTCAGGCCAAGAAGACCAGTCAAATCAACTTACAGGTCAAAACAGGCTAAAGAGCATATTGCAGAGATGGAAAATGAATTAAAGTCCACCAGAGAAAATCTCCAGGCCACAATAGAAGAACTTCAGGCATCAAATGAAGAACTCAAATCAACCAACGAAGAACTGATGTCTGCCAACGAGGAACTGCAAAGTACCAATGAAGAACTGAATGCATCAAAAGAGGAACTACAATCGCTCAATGAGGAACTGGTAACGCTTAATGCAGAGCATCAGGCCAAACTCGAGGAACAGTCAAGAACCGTTAGCGACCTGAACAATGTGCTCGCAAGTACAGAAATTGCCACGCTCTTTCTGGATAATGACCTGGGAATTAAAGGTTATACACCTGCTGCCACCAAAATAATTAACCTTATTAAAACCGACATCGGACGCCCGATCGGCGACATAGTTTCCAATCTGGAATATGAAGATTTGCTTAGCGATGCGAAGGAAGTGCTCGATACTCTGGTTTTTAAAGAAAAAGAATTGCAGGATAAAAAAAGGTTCTGGTATTTAATAAGAATCCTGCCTTACCGAACCATAGATAATATCATCGATGGCGTTGTTATTACATTCATTGACATTACCGCCCGCAAGCGGGCTGAGCAGATAGAGAAGGATTCACGGATATATGCCCAGAGCATCGTGGACACGATGCGGGAACCCCTTCTGGTTCTGGATAAAGATATGCGGGTGATGTCGGCTAATCCGTCTTTCTACAGTACGTTTCAAGTTTCGCCTGAGGAAACTGAAAACAAATTCATTTACGATATAGGCAACAAACAGTGGGACATCCCCCGCTTGAGAGAATTGCTGGAAAAGATTATACCCAAGGATACCCAGTTCAAAAATTTCGAGGTTGAGCATGTGTTCCCTGGCATAGGGCGAAAGGTAATGTTACTCAATGCCCGCCGAATCTATCAGGAGGGAGAAGGCACAGAGAGAATACTTCTGGCTATTGAAGATATTACCGGGCACAAGCTGGCAGCAGAGTGATGAATAATTATTATTGAAGCATCAATATATATATATATATATATATTATAGTATAATCATCATGTTAATATAAGGATTGAGCTTATAGGTTCAGAAGAATGGGTGATATTGAGCAAGAAAAATCAGAAACCCTGCGAAAACAGGCAGAGAGAGCGTTGGGCGGTCAGGATGTGGACATGCAGGAGCTATCGGCCGGGGATGTCAAGAGCATAATTCACGAATTGCAAGTGCACCAGATAGAACTGGAAATGCAGAATGAGGAGCTTCGCAGGACACAGAGTGAACTTGAGGATTCACATAATAGGTATTCTAACCTGTATGATTTTGCTCCCATTAGTTATTTTACTTTTGATAAAAGCGGGCGTATCATAGAAGTAAACCTCACCGGTGCTAATAAATTAGGTGTGGAAAGAAGCCTTTTGATTAAAAAACCGTTTTCTCATTATGTAGCTTTCAGCAGCAGGGATGTGTTTTATCTGCACCTGAGGCAGGTTTTTAGAACTAGTACCAGGCAAACCTGCGAACTTAAACTTGTGGATAAGAATAAGAATCAATTCGATGTTCAACTGGAGAGCCTGATAGTACAGGATAGCGTGGGTAACTTCAGCCAATGTCGAACAGCAATAATCGATATCACTGAGCGCAAGCGGGCTGAAGAGGCGTTGCGAGCCAGTGAGGAGCAGTTCCGGCGGGCGATCGAGGACGCGCCAATCCCGATCATCATGCACGCTGAGGGTGGGGAAGTGCTTCAGGTCAGCCGTACCTGGACAGAACTGACAGGCTATACGCTTCAGGACGTGCCTACGCTCGATGCCTGGCTGAACAAGGCATACGGCGAAGGGGCCGATAAAGTGAGAGACCACATGCACGGGCTGTTCAAGGGCAGTGAGCGTTCGACCGGCTTAGAGTTTCCGATACACACACGGTATGGCAAAGTCCGATATTGGAGCTACAGTGCCTCATCGCCAGGCATATTGAAGGACGGCCGCCGTTTTATTGTTGGAATGGTTATAGACGTTACCGAGCGCAAGAGGGCAGAGGAGGCCCTTCGCAAAGCGCACGATGAGTTAGAACTACGAGTCCAGGAACGGACAGCAGAACTGGAAGGAAAAAATATGGAATTGGGGGCTGAAATCAATAAGTGCAAGCAGGCAGAAGAGAAAATAAGAGAGCAAGCCGCACTTCTCGATAATGCACAGGAAGCTGTAGGAGTAAGAAGCCTGGAACATCGACTCATCTACTGGAATAAAGGTGCACAGCGGCTATATGGCTTTTCAGCAGAGGAAGCTCTTGGCAAAAATCCTGTTGAGTTTCTGTTTAAAGATAAGGAAGAGCCATCCCAGCTAATTTCCGCAAAAAGAATTGTACTTGAGAAGGGAGAGTGGACAGGTGAACTGCATCAGAAAACAAAAGATGCTAGAGAGATTGTTGTTGAAAGCCACTGGACTCTTGTTTGTGATAGCGAAGGTAAACCAAAATCAATACTTGTCGTTAACACTGATATCACTGAGAAAAAGAGGCTTGAGGAGCAAGCCCTCCGTGCTCAGCGCATGGAGAGCATAGGCACGCTTGCAGGCGGCATTGCGCATGACCTCAACAATATGCTTACACCGATGATGCTCTCCCTGCAAACGTTAAAAGAAAAATTCAAAGATGAGCAGAGCCAGAGATTGCTTACTATTCTTGAACAGAATTCCCAACGTAGTGCTAATTTAATAAAGCAAATTATGTCATTTTCGCGCGGGATAGAGGGTGAACGCAAACCTCTTGCGGTAACACATCTTATATCTGAAATTGAGAAAATCGCAAGAGAGACATTCCCAAAAGGTATCGAAATTAAAAGAGATGTACCGGATAACCTCTGGGCAATATCCGGAGATGCCACACAGTTGCACCAGGTCATAATGAACCTGTGTCTAAATGCCCGCGATGCCATGCCAGATGGCGGTGTATTGAGCATAACAGCTTTGAATTTTCTCATTGATGAGAACTATGCACGAATGCATGATGAAGCTAAAGTCGGTTCTTACGTTGTCATTACAGTCTCGGATACCGGGACTGGTATTCCTCCTAAAATAATGGGAAGAATCTTTGAACCATTTTTCACCACAAAGGAGCACGGCAAAGGCACAGGTCTTGGTCTTCCAACAGCTCTTGCAATTGTGAAAGGCCACGGTGGATTCATTACCGTATATAGCGAAGTCGGGAAAGGAACAGCAGTCAGGGTATATTTGCCCGCGATTAGAACTGAGATACAGGAAACACAAGAGCAGCAACTTGAATTGCTCGTTGGAAACGGGGAATGGATTCTCGTTGCTGAAGATGAAGAATCAATTCGTGATGTTACTTTCTCGACATTGGAGATGAGCGGGTATAAAGTGCTTATGGCTAACGATGGAGCAGATGCAGTAGCATTATATGCTGAAAATATGGACAGGATCAAAGTTGTTCTTATGGATATGATGATGCCGGTAATGGACGGCCAGGCGGGCATCCGGGCAATCCGGAGAGTTAATCCCGAAGTCAAAATTATTGCAGTTAGCGGATTAGCAGAAAAAGACAGGCTTGCGAAAGTTGAAGGCATTGCAAACGCTTTTTTGCCAAAACCTTACACCGCTGAGAGATTGCTAAAAACCATAAGCGAGGTTTTAAGCACGAGATAGGGGTTTCAGAGAGCTACAGGAATTTTCGGATAGGTTCTAACCGGTATAGTCAATCATGCTATTTTCACCCGAATAAAATTGGGAAATATTTTGACAAAAGACCTTTTGATGCAGTCGATATAGCGGCTATTCCGTTCACCAC
>VEPN01000089.1 GCA_012026835.1 Candidatus Methanoperedens sp.
CACCCCCCCACCCCGTACCTCTTCCTGTCCTTCAGTTCCTGCTTCTTCCCTTCATTCCACCCTGATACAGCCTGAATATATCCCGTCACCCGGCTCAGATGCTCCACATTATCGCTCGCGCAGTTCGGGCATGCATCCAGCAGCCCGGAAGCCACATGGAAATCATCCATGCACACAGTCATATCCTTCGTGAATGCAAAATACCCAACCTGCGTATTCTTAGCGATGTTCATGGCGAACTCCTTTAACCCGTGCGGGTCAGGCGCCGCCTCGCCAAGCCAGATGTGGAGGATGTTGCCCCCGTCAACGATGGGGAAAAAGACCTCCTCAAGCTTGATGCGCTGGGGGAGCGACACTTCCGCACTCGGGGGTACGTGCGTGCCGTTGGTGTAATAGACTGGGAGGTCGCGCGTCTCGGAGATGCGCTTGAGCGCCTCTTTTACGTTCCCTTTGATAATGGGCTCTGAGCACTTCCTGTACTCCTTGTGCAGAAGGTCGGAGACTGCAAAGCGCTGTGCTGTGGTCTCGGCAGGCGTCCTTGCAAGCGCTATTTCCATTCCGTACTTCTGTGAAAGCTCTTTTGCGTAGAACTTCATCTCAAACATCGCCCTGATGGCAAGGCGCCGCGCATCTTCGCTTTCGTACACCTGTTTGCCGATATGGTGCTGTACCATCTCGTTTATCCCCACGACGCCTATGGTGTACACAAGCCCGCTCGTGTCAACGGCGATTGAGCCGCGCTGCATGGTCTGCGGGTCTTTGGGCCTCTGCGTGGCAAAGGGCATCCTGTTGTTCCTTATGACGATTTCCATCCACTTGCGCTTAACAAGGAAGAGCTCGATGCTTGTATCCATCAGCCTCTTGAGTTCAGAAAAGAGCGCATTGTCTTCCTTTTTCGCTTTGTATGCCGCGCGCGCGCAGTTGACGGATACTACCTGCCATGCGCCCATCGAGAAATGCTTCCCGTCCCTGAAATACAACTTGTCCTCGAACTCGGAATCGCGGTCGTGCGATGATGAAAAATTGTACGCACAACATTGGTAGCAGCTTATCCCTTTCCCTGCGCCCCTGTATTCAGGAAGCTGGTTATCAAAATAAGGTGCGCCGTACTTGGCCGCAAGCTCAAAGGCCTTAGTGTAGAGCTCATCGTAGCTTAAAAGCTCAGGATGTGCGCGATTGAATTCCTCGTCCTCGACCATGAAATCCGGCTCTATGCTCACTTCGGGCTTGGGGAAATTGAAAGGCTTGCCCCAGTAGTCGCCTTTTAGCATCACGTTCATGAGCGCCTCGAAGGAAAGGCGTACTTCGCGCTCGAATTCACCGTATGTCCGAAGGGGAACGTGCGTGCCGTCATATATAGCACCCTTATAGACCACAGGCTTGTCGCGCCAGAGATGAGGAACGCCCGGCGAAAGCTGGACTGAGGAGAACACAAGTTGCCCGCCGCGCGCTACCATCATCTGGGTCATCTCATAAACGAACATCTGCATGAGCTGCTCTATCTCGCCGTAGCCCATGCCCTCAAAGTAAGGCGCCATGAAGGTAAGGAAATTATAGAACCCCTGGCCGCCTGCAAAATTGGTCTGCGCGCTCCCAAGGGCCTTGACCGCATGGAGTATCGCAACTTCGGCTTTCTTTGCCGGACCTGCAACACTGGCTTTCGTGCCGCTGCCGTCAGGCATAAGGCCGTAATAAAAGAAGTAGCGCAGGTCCCAGTCTTGACAGAAAGCGCGTGTTCCCAGATACTCAAGGTCATGGATATGGATATCGCCGTTCAGGTGAGCATCCGCAAGCTTGGGTGGTATCATCAGGAGATACTGCTCCTTGCTCATCTTGTCTGCTTTCTTCTTGTGTGAGGTCTCGGCGTTCTCCTGCAGGTTCGCATTATCGTTTGCCTCAAAACCCGTGCCCATATCTATACGGTAAGCGTCAAACACCGGCGTTCCCACACGCGTTGAGATATTTCGCCATTCTGTATGCCCGCGCTCAAGTAGTATAATATTGACCAGTTCTCGCACAAGCGGGCCGGAGAGGAACTTTACTCCCATGTCCTTTATCCTCTTCTCGGTTTCCTTTGCTATCTCCTTAGCTTCCTCTTCAGATATCGCAGGTATCCCGTGGAACTGCTCGCTGAGTTTTGTCTCTTTTAAAAGCTGCCTGACTATTGTATTCCTGTCCCAGTCCATCAGGTGCCCGTCGGTCGTCCTGACCTTGGGTATCGCCGGGACTGAATAGCCACCAAGCGTTTTCTGTATGGTCTGGAATTCCTTTGCTGCCTGGGCGTTTTTAGCCTTCAGGGCTTCAAGGGCCTGTCGTGTTTCACGTAAAAAAATCCCCGCCAGCTCCTTATTATACTCCTGTGGACTCGATACCTGGATATCGATGTATTTAACCATTTGATAATTCCTCCTGTTTGGTTATTTATTCTTTTCAATAGAATCCTTTGCCTATGTCTTAAGGAGTGTTTCCAGTTTGCCCTGGTCGATCCTGTTCTGGCTGAAAAGGTCAACTGAAGTATAGAACCTGTTGCCTACCTGCATCACCGGGGCGGTCATGGTGAACACGCCGTTCATTCTAAGCTCTGTAAGTGCTGCCGGTGTAGCCATGTCTACCTCTTTGTATTGTATATTTTTTGTCTCCAGAAATTGTTTAAGTACCCTGCAATTCGGACAGTTGTTGGTAGAATATACTAGGATGTCTGTCATGTTACGTCTCCTTGTAAAAGGAATAAGTGCATTTCAAGGGTAATAATGGTTTTCAGAATCAAATTTGAATATCATTATTCATTCTTTGTTATCTGATATATTACCAGATATGGTTAGTTGTTTATCATATTTTTTATCATATCTGATAATAAGAAAAATTAAGAAAAAATTATGTACTTGGCTTGAGTGTAAGCCCTGTTTATGTTTCTAAAATTCAAGAATGAGGTGTATTCTGTACTATCTATTGCGATGGAGAAATCAGGTTTTAAGACTGCCGATCTTGTACTTTCGGAGTCGCCCCATGCCGATATTGCATCATCGGTTGCATTCAGGCTGGCTCCTGAATACAGGCAGAGCCCGAAAAACATCTGTGAAAAGATATACAGAAATATCACAATCCAGCCAGACTCCTATATCGACAGGGTGGAAATGGCAGGGCCTTATATCAATTTTTTCGCAAGCCGTGCTTACCTGAACGAGACTCTGTTGCGTGTATTGCTTGAAAGGGAAGATTTCGGGAATCTTGACAACAAAGGGAAGGTAATACTTGAGCACACCTCGGCCAACCCTGACGGCCCGCTGCATATAGGCCATATAAGAAATTCCGTGATCGGCGATACACTCGCCCGGATACTTAAACGCGCGGGTTTTGATGTGGAAACGCAGTATTATATAAATGATATGGGAAGGCAGATAGCGGTCGTTGTGTGGGGGCTTGCCAACTTCAAGTTCGACACTACAAAAAAGACAGACCATGCCATAGCAGAGGTCTATATCAATGCCAACAAAACACTGGTGGATGAGAAAGAACACTCGCCTGAAGTTGATGGCATCATGAAACAATACGAAACTGGAAATAGTGAAACTATCAAAAAATTCAAGGATGCCATAGATACTGCCATGCAGGGAATAAAAGAATCCCTGGGGCGGATGAATATCAGTCATGATAAGTTCATCTGGGAATCCATGTTCGTGCGCTCTGGAGAGGTGAGCAGGATGATAGGGCGCGTTAAGGAAACAGGCCGCGCAGGAATGAAGGACGGCGCTCTCATGGTTGATCTGAAAAACCAGGGGATACAAAAGCCTCTTGTTATCCAGCGCTCTGACGGCACTTCGCTTTACACAACCCGCGATCTGGCGTACCATGAATGGAAAGCATCACAGTGCGACAGGATGATAGACATACTCGGCGCTGATCACAAGCTCATCTCCTCGCAGCTTAAGGCCGTGCTTCGTATCCTTGGCTTAAAAGAGCCTGAGATAGTGATTTTTGAATTCGTTTCATTGCCTGAAGGTTCGATGAGCACACGCCGCGGCGTTTTCATCTCTGCTGATGAACTGCTTGACCAGGTCGAGAAAGCGGCCTATGATGAAGTAAATAAAAAACGTCCTGAAACAAGCGAGAACTTCAAGAAAAAGGTGGCGGCCTTTGTTGGCATAGGCGCGGTGAGGTATGATATTATCCGCGTTTCACCCGAAAAGGCGACCACGTTTGACTGGAAAGAGGCGCTTGACTTTGAAAAGCAGGGCGCGCCGTTCATCCAGTATTCCCACGCCAGGGCATGTAGTATACTCAAAAATGCAAAAGACGAAGGGTTTGTTTTTGACAAGTTTGACCCCAGTCTCCTTGTTGAAGAGCAGGAGGTTATCCTTATAAAAAAACTTGCAAGTTTTGATAATGTGATAGATAATTCGGCACGGGAGCTAAAGCCCAATCTTATGGCCATTTATGCCAGGGAACTTGCCGATGCCTTCAACCAGTTCTACAGGTACGTGCCTGTCCTCAGTGTTGAGCCAGAATACAGGGCTGCCCGTCTTGCGCTTGTCGATTGCTCGCGCATCGTCCTGGCAAACGCCCTTGATACGCTCGGGATAACAGCCCCTGAATCCATGTGATTATGAGGGTCATTTCTGTCGTCGGGTATAAAAAAACGGGGAAAACCACATTAGTTGGCTATATCGTAAAAGCGCTTAAGAACTACGGCTCAGTGGGTACTGTAAAACACCTGCATGATCACAGTATAGACGCGGCTGGCACTGATACATGGAAACACAGGGAAGCGGGAGCCGATGTTGTCATCGGTGTCACGCAAAGTGAACTTGTAAAATTCTCACAGGATAACGATATTGTTGGCGCGCTGGATGAACTTGCAGATGCGGGAATGGATTTTGCGGTTGTTGAAGGTTTTAAGGATAGCATGATTCCAAAAATAGCTCTCGGTGAGGTTGATGCTCCGGACATCATTATCAGGCTTGGTAAACCGAAGGATGCCGATATCGGTCAAATCGTCAACATAATCCTGGATCAGCCGGAGTACCATACGCTGGAATCGCTCATAAAGAAAATCAGGAAGTCAAAGGATATCGAAAAAGCCGGGGCTATCGGGACTTTTACAGGCATCGTACGTGCGGTAACAAAAGATACAAGAACTGAATATCTTGAATTTGAGGAATACGGCGGGATTGCCAGGCAAAAAATGAATGAAATATGTAAAGGACTCAGGGAAAAAGAGGGGATCATTGACGTTATAATGCATCACAGGACAGGCATCATAAAGGCTGGTGGGGATATCGTGTACATAGTCGTGGCAGCAGGCCACAGGGAGCAGCTTTTCCCTGTGCTGGGTGAAGCCATCGAACGCCTGAAAGCTGAAGTCCCCATCTGGAAGAAGGAGCATACTCTGGATGGCCAGTGGTGGGTTCATGATAAGGAAAGCAGATAACCTGTCTTAATGAAAAAAATATCGATCCGATCATTCAATCCTCATGATCTTCTCAGCAGTCCTATAGTACTTCATAAATTTAGTTTTGCTGAGTATTGAGCTTGAATTTAGCAGCAGCTTTTTCTTTGGTAAAACTCCATTCAATCCCTTTTTTCTGCATATTTCTCTCTTGGTTATATTCATTTTCTACTAATTCCCTGGCAAAGCATGCGAAATCTTGTTTGGTACGATGAGATGTAACCTTGACATACCGTTTATTTCCTTTTGGTTCAACAGCAACAAAAAGATTGCACGTTCCTTTTCGTATATACTCAGAATCTTCTCGGATTCCATAGCCAGGAGTCAAAGGAATTGGTTTTCTTGAATGCTCAAGGAGTTGTTTACTTTTCTCATCTAATCCAATGACTGGTTCAGCAGGATTATAAGGAAGTTCATATAAGTCTAAAAGTGCATTCATCCTGGCAATATATTCTGGAGTAATTTTCGGGACACACCACATTTGAACACTGCTTGTCGCTTTCTTGCTTTAGCAATTCTATAGTCCAACGCTTGTAACCTTCAGGTGGATCACTGCAAACCAGAGAAACTACTTCGGCCTCAAAACGAGCATCTATTTTCTGAGGCTGGCCTGGACGTGGCTTATCAGAAAGAGCTGATTCTCATCCCTCCATGCAGTAACGTTTTCGAACTCGTTCAACTGTCCATCGACTGCATCCTGTATCTTCAGCTATTCTCTCATCAACTAATCCCTTATCGCTTTTGAGCAATATGGTTGCTCGATGAATTTCACGGCTTTTATGCATACCTTTTGAGCATATTTTTTCATCTGAACTCCCTATCTGAATGATGGGTGGATGTAGCAATATAGTTAACCCGGCAATTCTAAAAAATTAGAGTACTATAGCGTGATTCTAAAGCCTCCGTAATTTTTAAGAATCATTAAACAGATTATTTAATGGGGGTATTAAAATGACAATAACACCAAGAGGTGAATCA
>VEPN01000009.1 GCA_012026835.1 Candidatus Methanoperedens sp.
GACCGGAAAGTACAGCGTTTTAACGGGAACAGGTTATACAGATACTGGTTTTGTTGATCATTTATGGGGATTGCCTGTTTATGGGGGTGCAGTAGGGGCAAACAAGAATGACAACACAATATTTAAAGAAACAGTGATTGATGGAGTAAAATCTATAAAATCGCCTGCCAAGAAACCTAATCTTATTATGAGCGATGCCGGACCTGATAGTCATGACTCTAATAAACTTGTGCTTGAATATGGAATTATTCCTATAATAGCCGCACGTGAAAATAGTGTTGGTGAAATCATAAAAACAGATGAAGGTGACTGTTTTAGAGGGGAATATATACCAAGAGAATATCACAGGATTCTTGGAAGATTGTATGACCTCAGGACTATTATCGAGAGGAAGAATTCAAATGAGGTCGTCGGATATAACCGCTCTGAAATGCCTAATCGTGGAATAGATTGGGCAAGATGTTTCGTTTCTATATCCAATATTACTGCTTTACTTACTGCCCTGACTGCATGCAAAGTTGGCAGAAATGATTTGATCAGGGCACCAAGCGCTTTCAGGCGGTTATCTGTTTGAGGGGTTTTATGAAATTTTTGGGACAATGAGGTTTTAATGGGGTTTATTTTAGGATTTCAAGCTATAGTGTCAGGTTTGCCTGAGGCTCAATTAAAACGGGTTCATCAAATCGTAGCCCAATACGGAAACTCCGCAAAGTATCTGACGATACCGTAATCCCTTCTCCTCATGCGGAAGCAGATCCGCATGTTGGGATTTTCAGGCACAGGATTATTTTTTTTTATAACAATTTTTCAAATATCCCTCAACAGCCCTGGTTTTAATTCCCTATGTTTTGGAACGGATAGCGTAACCCTAGATCCTTCTTTTCTTAGAACAACATGACTACCTACTTGCCGGTGAGGAGTCCAGCCAACTTTAGAAAACGCCTTGATGGCTTCTATCCCTGAAATTATTGGAAGTTTGGATATCAGGCAACCACTTCAATTACTTGGGTTGAGGGCTTAGACAAATACGGTTTAATTTCATCTTCAGCCAGGGACTCAAGGCATGCCTGTATAGCTTCTTTGATGTTTTCGGGTGCCTCTTCAACTGTATCCCCCTGTGAATAACAGCCCGAAAGACCTGGGCAGCTAACTATATATCCTCCAACTTCTTCATCTTTTTCTAGAACAACTTTAAAACGCATGTTGTTCTTTATTAAAGTATATATTTAAATTCCTTATGCCTGTTATTCAGCCTTGAACTGGTCATTAAGACTCACTCTGGTAAGCCGGTTCAGTTAAATTGGATAGCTGCGCATTTCTACCAGTTCGACCACAGTCTTTTGTTTTCTCGCAGTCCAATTCATATGCGACCTGGATTATTTCTTTGATCGCCCCCGCGTATGACGAAATCCGCCTCAAGGCCATCCCTGCTTTTCCAGTAATGGTGCTGCTGCGGTCGTTTCAGTTCCAGAAAGACCGCGTTCTCCTGCCAGAGTCTATCCTGCCGTTCATGGAGTACCTGCCCGGATATGCATTTCTGCATGCGGTCTTTTATCTTATGGCTGGCAAAAAAGAAAAGATACCTTTCCTGCAGGTAGTTTTCAAGATCAAGCAGACTAACTTTTCCGATCTTGTGACCCAATCCCTTAAAGAAGTTCAGGCATGTTGATGCTGAAAAATAGGGTGTTTCGATTATGTATTTTCTGTGGATACAGATACGGGAACTCTGCACAGTATCTCATGATACTGCACTTTCCTTCTCTTCATGCAGAAGCAACTCTGCATGGTGGGATTTTCACCCCGGTGGACGTGGTACCGTTTCATTTTATTTTTTATATGTCCTATTTGTTCTTCTTTCTCTCTTGTGTTTCGAGGCACGCGTCACTACCTCGGACTCCGCTTCGCTAAAGTCCGAGGCATCAAAGTATGTGCATGAAGGTTTCTATCGTTTATTTGTTATTTCGGCTTTTACAATTATAAGGGGGCAGGGAACGAGCATATCAAATGGTGCAATTTATTTATTCAAAGATTAACACACAAAACAACAAACGGCTTGGTCAATATCCTTTCTTAGAAATTCTTAAACAAGTCTTTTTAACTTAGGAAAATCAATACTGTATAGTTTTAGAAATTCTGCATCAGTTAATATATTTGACATCTCAGGATGATATCGTGCAATTATACTTCTATTCTCTAATATTCTATATGAAGCAAACACCTGGCTATACAATTTTTTGGCATAATGTTTCTTTCGTTCTTCATGATTCGTGATTTTTGTTATCCCCTTTTTTGCAATATAAGCATCCCCAAAATGAAGTGCAGAATAATATAAAATAACAAATTTCCAATCTATAAATTCTGAACTATTTCCCAAAGTATTTAAAAATTGTTCGTTGTGTTCCCCTTTCAATTTATGTTGCATTTCATTTGCCAATGCAGTATACCTCCATAAATATCATACAGGCAACACAAGAAAGTCAACATTGGTCTTTAATTTTTTTAATAGATTATATTCTATTTGGAAAATTTTCTTTTCAATTTCTCTATTCATTTCAGATAATCTTATTATTACAGTAGGGGTCTCAAGTTCCTCTAACTCGATTTCACCTACTAAAGGAATACGCTTAATTTTTGTAATTGACTCATCCAACACCTTCCTATCATTCATATTTAGTGTATTCATAAACTTTTTCAAAGGATTTGAAGGTTCAACTCTTTGGAAAAACATATTTTTTTTACTAATATATTTTTTCAATTCGTGCGCATGTATTGGATTATGATATATGCAAAATGGATTCGCTGATTGAGAAACTGCCATAAATTCTTGAACAATGTTCTGTGGTCTAAAATATGTTTCAAAGGATGGTTCTAAAGACTCTATAGGACTTCTAAACAAATGACGATTAACCATATCTCTTACCTTGTTACTTAATCTTTAACTTCTACAGACGTTTTTTTCTTAATTGTTCTCTTTTCATTATCTTTAACAACTTCAGACAATGCAGTTACTATTTCAGTTAATGCAGCATTAGGCACTATTATGTCTGCTTTTATAACTTTCTCTGTATTCACAGAGTCATTAATTCCAGTAATATTTAGGCAATGATTGATACATAAGAGTCTTGTAACGTATTTGTCTGTTATTAGACTTACTTCGTCTATATATACCTCTTTCCAATCTGGACTTCTCACCGTTTTGATTTCTGATGCCTCTTTTGAGATGGTTTTTTTATCCACCTTAGCCATCGCATATCCTCCTTGAAAAAAACTAAACCTATATTTATATAGAGAACCTAATTTCTATAAATAGGTTTCCAATTTTGTTAAGATTGATGATTCCTATAGAAATACTTTTGTTTTTAGACAGTTATGTTCTGCTCTACTACGACTACCGAACGGTATCTTTATATTACCTTACATCTAAAGTGTCATTCGCCTGCACATAAAGTCACTCAAAATCAGGGATTTAAGTGCAAAGTCTATCATTTTCAGCCCCCTTTTTTAGCATCACTATTATTATTACTTTTCAAGATATTCTTATGAATGCACACAACTCCCATAGTCCGCAGTCACTCCGGTATACCCCGTACAAATGTCACGAGGCCTGTAGCTATCGTTTTTGTTATTGTTCTCTCTGGTTCATATGTACGTTGCTCAGAAATATATTTTTCGAAAACGTTCCAACCGATTATGGAAGCAACCTGGGGCCTGGAAATGCTCACGCACCTCAAATGGAGGAATTCTTTTCTGAATTTGTACTTCCTTTTCTTCTTGCAATGCAAGTCAGGGAATACTTCAGAGAGTATCTAAAAAAATATACTAAACCTCCCACATTTCACTCAATCCCCTCATGATACTCCTGCAGTGACTTCACCTCTATCCTGTTCTCCCTTGCAGCCCTGATACCCCTTGCAGCCGCCCGCCCCGCATCCGTTGTCGTGAAGTACGGGATCTTGAATTTGATTGCGGATTTTCGTATGTAGCTGTCATCGTAGGCGCTCTGCTTGCCCACAGGGGTGTTGAGAACGAACTGGATATCCCCGTTCTTCATAAGATCCACGATATTGGGCCTGCCCTCGTGCAGTTTCTTTATGTACTGGCAATCAGTACCATTCTCCTTCAGGAAATCTGCCGTCCCTTCGGTGGCAATTATTTTGAATCCCATATCCGCAAGCTCTTTTGCGACCTGGAGAGCGCGCTGCCTGTCCCCCTTTGCCACGGTGATGAGTGCAGTCCCGCCAAGCGGAGGCGCAAAGCCGGCACCCACCTGTGATTTAAAGAACGCCAGCGCAAATGAATCCGCAAGCCCCAGCACTTCGCCTGTCGAGCGCATCTCAGGCCCGAGCACGGGGTCCACCTCAGGGAACATGTTGAACGGGAAAACCGCTTCCTTGACCCCGAAATGCGGGTATTTTCGTGCGTGCGTGTCTATGTCCTTCAATTTCTTACCAAGCATGACCTGCGTTGCGATGTGCGCCATTGATACACCTGTGACCTTGGACACCAGGGGTACGGTGCGCGAGGCGCGGGGGTTGGCTTCAAGAATATAGACCTTGCCTTTCTGGATAGCGTACTGGACGTTTATCAGCCCGATAACTTTCAGCTCTATCGCAATGCGTCTTGTGTATTCCTCAAGTGTTTTGAGCTCTGCGGCTTTTATCCCTATCGGGGGCAGCACGCATGCGCTGTCGCCCGAATGGATGCCTGCAAGTTCAACATGCTCCATGATGGAAGGGAGGAATACTTCCTCGCCATCTGATATAGCATCCACTTCGCATTCAAGCGCATCATCAAGGAACTTATCGATAAGCATGGGTTTCTCAGGTGTTATCTCGATTGCGCCTTCCACGTATCTCTTAAGCATCCCCTCGTCATACACTATCTCCATACCCCGCCCGCCCAGCACATAGGAAGGCCGTACCACAAGCGGATAGCCTATACGTGCTGCGACTTTTAGCGCCTGGTCAAGCGACGTGGCCGTGCCGTGGTCTGGCGCAGGTATTCCCAGTTCCTTAATGACTTCTTCAAACCTCTCCCTGTCCTCCGCAAGATCGATGCTATCAACAGAAGTCCCAAGGATTTTCACCCCGGCCTCTTCAAGTTCAGCCGCGATATTAAGAGGCGTCTGGCCGCCAAACTGCACGATAACCCCCTGCGGTTTTTCTTTTTCGTAAATGCTCAGCACGTCCTCAACTGTTACTGGCTCAAAATAGAGCTTGTCCGATGTGTCGTAGTCCGTGGAGACCGTCTCAGGGTTGCAGTTGACCATTATGGACTCATAACCCATGTCGCGAAGCGTGAATGCTGCATGCACGCAGGTGTAGTCAAACTCGATGCCCTGTCCAATCCTGTTGGGCCCGCCGCCAAGTATCATTATCTTTTTCCTGTTAGATACAGGCACCTCATCAGGCGCATTATATGTGGAATAATAATACGCCGCATTCTCAGCCCCGCTGACAGGTACGATGTTCCATGCCTGCCTTAAGCCCAGAGAGAGCCGTTGCCTGCGGATTTCTTTTTCCGGTATACCGAGTATCTTGCCAAGGTACTTATCTGAAAAACCGTCTTTTTTTGCCCTGATAATAAGGTCATCCGGCAGCGACCTGTCCTTATATTTGAGGATATGATTCTCAAGTTCCACGAGCTCTTTCATCTGCGCAACGAACCAGGGCTTGATATAGGTTAATTTGTACAATTCCTCTACCGGCATACCCTTTCTCAGCGCCTCGTACATTATGAACTGGCGCTCGGAAGAGGGTTCCTTCAAAAGCTGGCGCAATTCATCAAGTGAGAGCTTATTAAAATTTTTAGCGAACCCGAGCCCATAACGCCCGGTTTCAAGTGAGCGGATGGCTTTCAGGAATGCTTCCTTGTAATTTTTCCCGATGCTCATCGCCTCGCCCACGGCGCGCATCTGGGTGCCAAGCTTATCTATCGACCCCGGGAACTTCTCAAATGCCCACCGTGCGAACTTTACGACAACATAATCACCTGACGGTGTGTATTTATCAAGTGTCCCGTCCCGCCAGTATGGAATATCGGAAAGTAAAAGGCCTCCGGCAAGTTTTGCAGATACAAGCGCGATAGGGAAACCCGTGGCCTTTGAAGCAAGCGCCGAAGAGCGTGATGTGCGTGGATTTATCTCGATCACCACAACGCGGTCGGTCACAGGGTCGTGGGCGAACTGGATATTCGTTCCGCCGATTACGCCGATAGCCTCGACTATGCGGTGGGAGTATTCCTGTAGTCGTTCCTGCAATCCTTTATCTATCGTGAGCATTGGCGCTGTGCAGAAACTGTCGCCCGTGTGCACACCCATTGCATCCACGTTCTCTATGAAACAAACCGTTATCTTATTGTTCTCCGCATCCCTCACGGCTTCAAGTTCGAGTTCCTCCCAGCCCAGCACCGACTCCTCGATAAGCACCTGGCCGATGAGACTTGCCGCAATGCCGCGGGCAGCGATTGTCCTGAGTTCATCCACGTTATATACTATCCCGCCGCCTGTTCCCCCCATCGTGTAGGCCGGACGGACAACTACAGGGTATCCCAGTTCCTTTGCAATCTTTTCAGCGCCTTCAACAGTATAGGTTGCTTCACTGTGCGGCACTTCAAGACCGAGTTTTGTCATCGTTTCCTTGAACGCGATTCTATCTTCCCCGCGCTCGATTGCATCTGCCTGGACACCGATTATCCTTACACCGTATTTCTCAAGTATCCCCTTTTTATGAAGCTCGGATGTCAGATTAAGCCCGTTCTGGCCACCAAGGTTTGGCAAAACAGCATCAGGTCGCTCTTTTGCTATTATTTTTTCAAGCATCCCGGAATTCAGGGGCTCTATATATGTCCTATCTGCCATTCCCGGATCTGTCATTATGGTTGCGGGGTTGGAATTAACAAGGATAATCTTATAACCCATCTGCCGCAGTGCCTTGCATGCCTGCGTGCCTGAATAATCAAATTCTGCGGCCTGGCCGATAACTATTGGGCCTGACCCGATGATCAGTACCTTGTGGATATCGTCTCTTTTTGGCAATTTTTCACCTGCTCCTCAAGAGAGATATATATTTATTAGACTTTTGATGCAAATACCAAAAAGCAAATATTTCCCGGATGATTAAAGCAACGTCTCATACAACAATGAAACAAAATGAACTTTCCCGCCTGGAAAAGACTCTTAGAGAAGCCATCCTGATAGACGAGAACAAACTTGCTGATGAGATAAAATACATCGGCTTCAAATGCCGCAGGTGTTCCCGGTGTTGCAGGGAAGAATTTGGCGATAATACGGTCGCAATTTTTCCCTTCGAGATAAAAAAAATATGCCGGATACATGGACTCAAATGGAGAGAGATTGTATTACCTGCTCCATCGCAGGATGTGGACCCAGAAGGAAATATCCATACTTTTGAATGGGTCCTGAGAAAAAAAGAAGACTGCATTTTCCTTGAAAATGGCCTGTGCAAAATCTACGGATGCAGGCCGTATATCTGCAGGACCTATCCCTTTTACCTGCTGGATGGAAAATTGATGGTCTCGGAATGTGGGGGGATAGGGTGTCCTATCAGCAGCAAAGATAGCATAAAGATAGCCCTGCTATTAAAAGAACGATACATTGCCGAGATTAAAGAATCGATATCACTCCTTGGGAAGTTCAGGGGATTCAAACCCGGCGGAAAGGGAAATGTTTGTGTCCACGATAGCGAAGGAGAACACTGGATGGCCAATGACGCAGACAGGAATAGGTAAACCTCGGTAAGTACCTTACAAAAAAACTTAATATAGAATAAATGAATTAAGCATGGGTGATACTATGTCTTCTGCAAATAATATCTTGAAGATCCTGGTTGGAATAGTTATACTGGCCATTGGTGTTGTATGGTACACCGGAATACCCGGAGTTTTTGGAGGCTTCTTAAGAGAACTTCTCATTTTAATAGAAGCTTCGGTAGGTCTTTTCCTTCTGTTTGTCGGATTGATCATCGCATGGATGGGCTATGACGATTACAAGATGGACATAGAGATGGCAAAAGAAGAGAAAAAAGAAGAGAAAAAATAAAAACCTATAATCGTCAATACTCTGAAAAAGTCTTCTGGATTTTTTTATTTTTTTCAACTAATCTTTTTGCAGTTTCCCATGAACTCCGGGCAAAATCCGGGAGCGACCCCTTCTCCCGTATCCATTCTTCAAGAAAATGGATGGTCTTTGGATCAGAAGGATAGCCGCTTCCGATATCAGACCCGATAGTCTTACCTATCTGTTTTACCAGTGCATCCCTTTGCACTTTTGCAAGGATAGAAGCTGCCGATACGACAGGGTATTTTTTATCAGCCTCATGTTCTGAAGTTATGTTTATTTTACCCGAATACCTTTTCGTTATATTCTCCCCGAAACGCGCTGCAATCACATCAGCAGCATCCACGTAAGCATGATCGGGCCTTAGTTCTTCAAGCACTTTCACATAACAGGCTACCATAATTTCGTTCATGGTCATTACTTTCCTGAGCCCGTCTATCTGTGCGGGGCTTACTTCAAGAACATAGTATTTATCTGAAATATTTTTTATCTGGCCTGCAAGAACTTCCCGCCTTCTTGCAGAAAGCAGTTTTGAATCACGGACTCCTATCCTGGCCAGCGCATCAAGTTTTTTCTCATCAAGCAGTAATCCTGCCACGCACATGGGGCCAAGCACAGGCCCTTTTCCAGCCTCATCTATTCCTGCTATCATTGGTATCTATCTATAATACGCTGTCAGATTTCATTATTTCCGTTCCGTAGATATTTTTCATGTATTTGAGCGACTGCTCATAGGATTCTTCATCTATTGAAGCCGTGCAGTCATCAGGAACAATGGTCTTATATCCCGAAAAATAAGCATGTGCAACGTTATTCTGCACGCAGATATCAGTGCTTACACCAACGAGAACGAGCGTATCTGCACCTGTCTTTTTAAGAGTCTCAGGAAGCTTTGTATCAACGAACCCGCTGTACCATCTCTTTTCTATAACAACGTCTGTTTTTTCAGGCTTTAACTCAGGTATTATCTCCGAACCCTGTGTGCCTTTCATTGCATGTTCCCCCCATATGCCCATCTCTTTATCAGATGGGGTATGGGAATCACGTAAATAAATTACCGGTATCCCCAGTTTTCTTCCCTTTTTCAATAAAGCCGCAACATTTGGCACGATTTTTTGGGCACGGGGACCTCCCAGCTTCCCTGTGACAAAATCGTTTATCATATCTACAACTACGATGGCTTTCTTCATCCTGACACCTGAATTAAGTTTATCTGCGATTACTTAATACTTTTGGGCTTTAATTTTGAGAACACGATCTCATCCTTTTTCACATCCACTTCCACAGAATCTCCTTCCGCGAACTCCTTATCAAGTATCTTCATCGCAAGAGGGTCAAGTATCCTGTGCTGTATCGTTCTCTTGATGGGGCGTGCGCCATATAAGGGATCATAACCCGCCTTGGCTATGAGGTCCCTGGCTTTTTCGGAAAGTGAAAGGTTTATCTTCCTTTCAGAAAGCCGCTTGCTCAATATCCTGAACTGTATATCTACTATCCTCCTGATTTCCGGCAGTTTCAGCGAATGGAAGATTATTATCTCATCAAGGCGGTTCAAAAATTCGGGCTTGAAGCTCTTGTGCACGATCTCCATTACCTTAAGCCTCATTTCATCTTCCTTGTCACCAAGCTCGAATATCCACTGGCTCCCGATATTTGAAGTCATTATAATGACTGTGTTCTTGAAATCCACTGTTCGCCCGTGGCCGTCAGTGAGCCTTCCGTCGTCTAATATCTGGAGCAGGACATTGAAAACATCAGGATGCGCCTTTTCGATCTCATCGAATAATACGACAGCGTAGGGCCGGCGCCTCACTGCCTCTGTGAGCTGGCCCCCTTCCTCGTATCCCACATAGCCCGGAGGCGCGCCGATAAGCCTGGCTACAGTATGCTTCTCCATGTACTCGCTCATATCGAGACGGATCATGGCCGCTTCATCATCGAAAAGGAATTCTGCAAGCGCCCGCCCAAGTTCAGTCTTACCCACACCCGTGGGGCCAAGGAACATGAATGAGCCAATGGGCCGCTTCGGGTCAGAGATACCGGCGCGCGCTCTCCTTACGGAGTTTGCAACTGCCGTTACTGCCTCATCCTGCCCCACGACCCGCTGGCGGAGCCGCTCCTCCATATGCACGAGTTTTTGCATCTCTCCCTCAAGCATCCTGCTTACAGGGATGTGCGTCCATTTTGACACGACCTCAGCGATGTCCTCTTCGTCCACTTCTTCCTTGAGCATCTTCTGGTCTTTCTGGAGTTCAACCAGCTTTTTATTTTCTTCTTCCAGTTGTTTCTGGAGATTTATCAACACCCCGTACCTGAGTTCTGAAGCCCTTTCAAGATTACCTTCATATTCCGCCTTCTCCGAGTCCATCCGTGTTTTTTCGATCTCTTCTTTTATCTTCCTGATTTTCTGGATTGAATCCTTTTCAAGCTGCCAGTGTGCTTTCATCTGGCTGCTCTTTTCTTTAAGGTCAGAGAGTTCTTTCTCAATTTTTTCCAGTCGCTCCTTTGAATAAGCGTCCTTCTCCTTTTTCATTGCCTGGCGCTCGATCTCAAGCTGCCGGATCTTCCTTTCGATGTCATCAAGTTCCGCAGGCATGCTATCTATCTCAATACGCAGCTTTGATGCGGCCTCATCAACCAAGTCAATGGCCTTGTCAGGAAGGAACCTGTCGGTGATATAGCGGTGTGACAGCATTGCAGCGGCCACAAGAGCAGAGTCCTGGATACGTACCCCGTGGTGGACTTCATATTTCTCTTTAAGGCCGCGGAGTATGGATATGGTCTCTTCGACTGTGGGTTCCCCGATCATGACGGGCTGGAACCGCCTCTCAAGGGCTGCGTCCTTTTCAATGTATTTCCTGTACTCATTCAGGGTTGTGGCCCCGATGCACCGCAGGTCTCCCCTTGCAAGCGCGGGCTTAAGGAGATTCGAAGCATCGATAGCGCCCTCCGCAGCCCCTGCACCTACGACCGTATGAAGTTCGTCAATGAAAAGGATAACTTCTCCCTGTGAATCCTGTACCTCTTTTATGACCGCCTTCAGGCGTTCTTCGAATTCCCCCCTGAACTTTGTCCCTGCCACAAGTGCGCCCATATCAAGAGCAACAACTTTTTTACCTTTGATGGGCTCGGGCACATCGCCAGCGAATATCCGAAGTGCCAGCCCTTCTGCTATTGCAGTTTTACCCACACCAGGCTCGCCTATCAACACAGGATTGTTCTTTGTCCTTCTTGAGAGAACCTGGAGAACCCTTCGGATTTCATTATCCCTTCCTATGACAGGGTCAAGCTTTCCGCGCGCAGCAAGCTCGGTGAGATCACGGCCGTATTTTTTGAGAGCCTGGTACTTATCCTCCGGGTTCTGGTCTGTGACACGCGCCGAGCCCCTGACTTCCCTGAGAGCTTTCATCAGGCTGTCTTTTGATACCCCGTTATTTTTCAGGATACGTGCCGAGACGCCGTTTTTCTCATCCATTATCGCAAGCAGTAAATGTTCTGTGCTCAGGTATTCATCCTTCAGGTTCCTCATCTCCCCGAAGGCGGCCTCAACAACGCTATTCAATCTTGTTGAGATGTATATTTGCCCTGCCCCTGCCCCTTCCACGCGCGGCAGTTTTTCGACCTCATCTTCAAGCCCTGCAATTATCCCGGAAATATTAGCGCCAAGCTTCTGGAATAGCTGGAGTGTCAGGCCTTCTTTCTGGTTTACAAGTGCAAGAAGCAGGTGTTCTACTTCAAGCTGCTGCTGGTTTCTTTCAAGTGCTATACCCTGTGCGTCAGAGAACGCTTCCTGGGCTTTTATTGTGAACCTGTCAAATCTTACTGGCATTTTAATCTCCCTATGGTAAATTGGTGGTTTTGGGATTAAAAGGTTGCTTTTGACCTGTAACCCGGAGCATCTCCTTTATATCCAGAAAAATACCTATAAAGCCCATGGAAAAGCTGGAAGAACTATACTCGGGCAAGGCAAAAACGGTCTTCAGGACAGACAATCCGGAAAAGCTTATCATTGAATTCAGGGACAGCCTGACAGCCTTTGATGGCAAGAAGAAAAGCTCGGCCCCGAAAAAAGGTTATTACAACGCCCAGATATCTGCAAAGCTGTTCGGGCTGCTTGAGGATAACGGCATCAAGACGCATTTTGACAGCATGTTATCAGGCAACGAGATGGTCGTTGATACTGTTGAGATCATAAAGATTGAGGTAATAGTAAGGAATATCGCGGCAGGTTCTATCACAAAGAAATACCCTTTCAGGGCAGGAGAAAAGCTTGACCCGCCGGTATTGCTTTTTGATTATAAGAGCGATGAATACGGCGACCCCATGATCAACGAGGACATAGCGCTTGCCCTGGGGCTTGCGACAAAGGAGGAACTCTCCATGATCAGGGAACTTGCCCTGAGGATCAATTCGATACTTATTGATTACACGGATGAGAGAGGCCTCCTGCTTCCTGATTTCAAGCTTGAGTTCGGAAGGCACAAAGGGAGGATAGTCCTTGCTGATGAAATCTCCTGCGACACATGCAGGTTCTGGGACAAGGCAACCGGGGAATCGCTTGATAAGGACGTGTTCAGGTTCGATAAGGGAGACCTTGTGGCCGCCTACAGGGAAGTGGCTAAAAGGATAGTGCCAGAAATAATAAATTCATAAATCCCGAAGGGACGAAAGTATCGTTTTCAGGCCTAAGAGATCAACAAGTATAATACTGGCTCTCATTAAAATCGAGAATGCTACGGCTGTCGCCTGGGGAACTCCGAATAACGCCAGAACAATGGTTACAGCAGTTTCCATTATTCCAAACCCGGCCGGAGTTAAAGGTACGAACATCAATATGGTCAATAGCGGGTGGAGAAGGAAAAAAACAAAATAAGGAAGCTCAATACCAAGGGCTTTGCCAAGGTAAAACCAGTGAAGTGCAGCAAAGACCCAGCCGATCATGGTCATTAATAAAATCGCTTTAATACTTCCTTTTATCCCGACACTTCTTTCCTTGAAAGGTAAAATATTATCTACAAATTTCCTGAAAAATGGGATTTTACCTAAAAAATTCAAACTGACATTTTCATCCTTCCATGAAATAATTAGCATTAAAATCCCGACAATAAGCAAAATAGCCGCACCAATCGCAGCCGAAATAAGTAAATCCTTACTAATGCCCGATAGTGTGGATATATATATTATGGCTAAGAACGCACCGCTGACTTTAAGGATGAATTCGATGGCCTGGGGTGCAAAAATGCAGGCCATCCCATCAGTTATAGGGATGCCGGTATTTTTCTTCAGGATAGGAGGGGTTAAGAAATAACCACTTCGTCCAGGAGTGAGATCGCCAATCATCATTCCTCCCATATGTGAGAGAAATACTGTCTGGAATTTCACTGCATGACCCTGTCTTGCCAGCAGGTAACGCAGGCGGGTGGCAAGAATAATGTTGAGTATGATATAAGAGAGACAGGCCAGAATAAAATACAACGGGATAGTTTTTTTTAATGCTGAAATTACGTCATAAATCCCGATTCTATATAGCAGCAAAGCAATAATTGCTATCCCGATAACCACCTGGAGAAATATCCTGTTCTTTTTCATCTGACGGCATAATATCATTTTTCATGGTTTAATGTTTCGCATCACTTTCAGGAATTAAATTTTTACCCGGGCATTTTTTCATTTCTTAAACCAGAACGACCATAATTATATAAAACATAGTAGCATTAAAATAACTCTGGAGAAATTTTCTTGGAAGATGTCATAATAAAAATAAAAGGCATGATGTGCGGCCACTGTGAAAAAACAGTACAGGATGCTGCATTAGGTGTTAAAGGCGTCACTGGAGCCTCTGCGGATTTTAAAAAAAGCGAAATGAAAGTCTCGTTCGATACATCGGCCACTGACCTTGAAACCATAAGGAAGGCAATTGCGGATTCAGGCTATGAAGTAGTCAATGATGATGAAGCCTGCCCTGTCCCGGTCAGGAAGGAAGTAACCATCATCGGCGCAAAAGAGGCACCAAAAGAAAGCGGAATGAAGAAGACAAGCCTGAAAATCACGGGGATGACATGTGCCTCATGCGCGCAGAATATTGAAAAGGCGCTTAATAAAGTCGATGGGGTGAATAAAGCGACGGTCAATTTCTCACTTGAAAAAGCCACTGTAGAATATGATTCTTCAAAGGTTGGCCAGAAAGATTTTGAGAATGCAATAACTGGCCTTGGATACGGAGTGGCTAAGAGCGATATCACCTTAAAAATAGGGGGTATGCATTGCGCCTCATGTGCGCTCAATATCGAGACAGCACTTAAGAAAACAGCCGGGGTATCATCTGCAAACGTAAGTTTCCCGCTTGAGCAGGCAAGGATTTCCTATGACCCGGCGACAATCTCAGTACAGGACTTGATAAAAGTTATAGAAGGCGTGGGATATACGGCCTCGGAAAAACTGGAAAAGACTGAGGCCGACAGGGAGCAGAGGGCTAGGGAAAGTGAAATAAAGCGGCAGAGGACAAATTTCATAATCGCTCTTGTCCTTGCGATCCCTATATCTCTGGGCGATATGGGCAGGAATATTGATTGGATAGCTCCCTATTCTCCCCAAATATTGCAGAACGACATACTGCTTTTCGTCCTTGCCACCATAGTAATGCTGTTCCCCGGACGCCAGTTCTTCGAAGGTACATATAAAGGACTGAAACACGGCGTCACGGACATGAATCTCCTGATAGCCACAGGAACCGGAGCCGCTTACATTATCAGCGTGGCAGCGACGTTCCTTGACCTTGGCGAAGCCTATAAACATACATATTATGACACAGCGGCGCTTCTTATCATGTTCATCGTGCTCGGGCGGTATCTTGAAGCCCTCACGAAAGGGAGAACTTCAGAAGCCATCAGGAAACTCATGGGATTGCAGGCAAAGACTGCCCGCATCATTGTGGACGGTGAAGAGAAAGAAATACCTGTCGAGAGCGTCAAGGTGGATGACCTTGTGGTTGTGAGGCCGGGTGAGAAAATACCGGTTGACGGAAAAGTAACAGAAGGTCTTACGGCAGTGGATGAATCCATGATAACAGGTGAGAGCATACCTGTTGAAAAGACAGCGGGGTCACAGGTCATCGGGGCTACAATGAACAAGACAGGCATGATAAAATTCACAGCGACAAAAGTCGGCTCCGATACGGCGCTTGCCCAGATAATCAAACTTGTGGAAGATGCCCAGACCCAGAAAGCGCCCATACAGAAACTTGCGGATGTCGTGGCAGGCCATTTCATCCTTGCGGTGCATGTGCTTGCGCTGCTTACGTTCTTCTTCTGGTTCTTTATAGGTTTTGATTATTTCAATGTACCCGCAACTTTCGGGATGGGAATGTCATCCCCGTTCCTGTTCTCACTTCTTATCTCCATCACGGTATTGATTATCTCATGCCCGTGCGCTGTCGGGCTTGCAACCCCCACAGCGATCATGGTGGGAACAGGCAAAGGCGCTGAGAACGGCATCCTTATAAAGGGCGGCGAGGCCCTTGAGAGGGCACAGAAGCTTGATACCATAGTATTTGATAAGACAGGCACGCTGACAAAAGGCGAACCCTCGCTTACAGACGTTATAGCGATCAGAGCTCCAGAGAGCCAAGTGCTCAAGCTTGATACCATAGTGTTTGATAAGGCAGGCACGCTGACAAAAGGCGACCCACCAACAGAAGTTATAGCAATCAAAGATCCAGAGAGTGAGGTGCTCAAGCTTGCGGCAATTGCTGAGAAAGGGTCTGAGCATCCTCTTGGTGAAGCCATACTAAAAGGGGCGAAAGACAGGGGTATCCAGGTACCGGACGCAGAGGCGTTCAAGGCAATACCCGGCCGCGGTATTGAGGTAAAATATGACGGGAAGAGAGTTCTTATAGGCACGCGGAAGCTGATGGCCGAGAACGGGATGGATATCACACCCCTTAATAGCAGGATGGAAGAGCTCGAACACCAGGGCAAGACTGCCATGTTCGTTTCCTCGGATAATGCGATTGTGGGTATCATTGCTGTTGCAGATACGCTAAAAGAGCATTCCAGGGACGCAATAAGCCAGCTTCATAACATGGGATTTACGGTCGCCATGATAACAGGAGATAACAGGAGGACTGCGGATGCGATTGCAAAACAGGTCGGTATCGACAGGGTGTTATCCGAAGTGCTTCCAGAGGATAAGGCAGCAGAGATCAAAAAGCTCCAGGCAGAGGGCAGGAAAGTAGCGATGGTCGGCGATGGTATAAACGATGCCCCGGCCCTTATGCAATCGGATGTTGGCATTGCCATAGGGAGCGGAACCGATGTAGCCATCGAGTCGGCCCAGATAGTACTGATAAAGAACGATGTGCGGGACGTGGCTTCAGCCATCCAGTTGAGCAAACTTACACTGAGAAAGATAAAGCAGAACCTTTTCTGGGCATTCTTCTATAATACTGTGGGAATACCCATCGCAGCAGGAATCCTGTATCCTTTCACAAACCCGCCCTTCCTGCTTAACCCCGCACTTGCGGCGGCAGCAATGGCGACAAGCTCTGTTTCAGTGACCATGAACACGCTTTTGATGAAGCGGGTAAAGCTTAAGAGGTGAATATGGCAAGCAAACTCGGAATTTACAGCCTTGTAGCAAGCACGGTTACTTCGATCCTGATAGTTGTGCTGTTTTATGTCCTGGCCATCCAGAAAGTCGGCTCATCCTCGCAATACAGTTATACTGATGTTTATGGGGGGATGGTGTATGTATTCATCCTCTCCATGATAGTGTCGGCATCGATATGGCCCGGGGTTATTGAGAAAAGGTTAATGAAGATGTAACTTAAGCTTATCAGCTTAATTCAACCTGAACATCGCTAACCGAAAACCTCCGGCAGATTCATATGTGTATTCAAATCTGAGCTTTAAATCATTTGATTTTTCAGGTACCTGGAACGCCAGTTCTCCTATTCTTCTTTCTCCTGGAACTATGTGAGTCCCGTTGAACTGGTTCGCCAAAAGTTTTGATGCGGATTCATCTTCTCCGTATATCTGTCCATCTGCCAGTATATAGAACTGATAACCGGGGTAGGAGAAATCTTTATCAGGATTTATATTCTCTATTGTGACATTAAGTATCAGGAAATTGCCAAATAATTCAGGCCTGGCTCCATCAGTTCCGTCATTTTTCTCATCTATTACGCGGGCATACCTTATCCCATTCACTGTTATGCTTGTATTTCCATCGTTTGTGCTATCACCGATACCATATATCGGCCATGTTGTTTGCGCCGCCGAAGGAGTTTGCGGGTTCCTATCTATGCATCCGGTTATTGAAATTATCAGGATCAATGTAAAAATACATAATTTTGTAATACTGCTATTTGCACTCATTTTATTCATCACCATTTAGTCTCTCTCATAATTAAGGTAAGCATCCATCAGCCCGAAGCAGCCTGTAAGCATCATATCCCCGAATGGCGCTGCAAAGTTAACTTCCAGTTTTGAGTTTTTCATAATGTATCTGTTAGGCCCTGTCACGAGTATTGAGCCGATATTATCAAAACCGATGACTTCGCCGATATAGCATCCGTGTCCCCCGTTATCAAAAACCTCATTAAAACCAAGTGTGCCATTGCATAATCGTTTCAGGTAATCATCAAGACTATCGGTTGTCAGCATGTGAGTATGATGCTCAAATAATGCAAGCGGTTTATCATCCTTCACAACACAGGCAAGCGTATGGCCATTGCCAAAATTTACCACAAGACAAGGCCCTGCTGTATGTTCATCAAGAAGGGCGCCTCTTATTGCCGCCATACCTGTATCCATAAGAAGCGCACCTGGCAGCGTTCTTTCAACAGCTTTCATCCTTGAAAAGCGCTCAGGGATATTACCTTTATAGACAAAAGAATCAAGCGTACCTCCTTTTTCCAGTGTTTGCCTGAAATATCCAAAACGGAATACCCTGTTGCTAACATTGGGTGAAAATCCGTGATCCTGCACTGCGACTGCGAAATTGGCAGGCAGTTTTATCCCGAAAAGGTCAAGTGCCTTTTCCAGGGCTTCTTTATCCACATCCTGCATTCTTATTGATTCTGCTTTTAATTCCAGGGCTTCCTCTTCGTTCACAACCACTATCCCCATACCTTTTACTTTAAGGAGGTCATCATTGATGGTCAGAGCAGCTTTTTCAGTCGCAAATACTCTGAGTCCGGCATCCAGATGCTTTTTTACTGCTCCAGTACACGGTCCTCCGCCCATGGTCTCACCTGTCAGGACTATATCTTTTTTCAACCTCGTGGCAGTGGAAATACGTCTGGCGACTATCTGCGTCTGCGAGGGCATGACCAGCTTAATGCAGTTCTCGATATTCTTTTCACTGTCATAGAGGAGTATATCCTGCGTTCCCATTCCAACATCAATAGCAAGCAATTGCATAATAAGCCTAAATGTCAAGGCAAAGCTAAAAATTTATTGCAGGCGGAAACAGATAGGCACAATATGCATACCAGAATAATATGGCAATGCCAGAAATGTGGTTTTAAAATAGACCACGACATGGAATTAATTATGAAATATGGTGAACCTGTTTGTATATGCGGTGAATCAATGTCGATAGAAGTGGAACTGGATTGAGGTTAATTTTATAAGGTATCAGAGGTATTTAATTTTATGCAAGAATGGAAGATTTGAATTTATTAGAGAACATCTATGAACCAGGAAGAAAATCAGGAAGCTCCGCCCGGACTTGCTTCAAGAGTCGTGGTATCCATAATCGTTTTCTTTGGACTGCTGATCTTTGCGATAATTTACGTGGCGTTTTTCGGTTCATCTTTCAGCCTTTTTCAGCAGATTGCCATAATTCTGGTGGCCCTACTCGTGGTGACAGCGATCCTCGCAGTGATGTGGGCTTCATGGGGAATTAAATACGGCAAAGAATGGAAAGATAAAGGCTGCAATAATGTGAAGCGTTAAAAATGGCTGAGAGTAAAAAATTAGAATGCCCGCTTTGTAAAGGAACACAGTTTAAGAAAGAGGAAGGTAAAATAGATAGTAAATGGGGATTTTCTGCTCATAGAGTTGATTTGGTTATTTGTGAGCAATGTGGCTTCGTTATGACGTTCTTTAAAGGAAGGACTATATGGGATTTTGATTAATGTTGTATATTCAGGCCTGCCGTGGTAAATCTTGATTTGTTTCGACTGATAAGTAGAAATACCATAAACAATAATTATAGATTGTGGGAGCATGCCAAAACTTGTAATTATCTATGGCACAGGTTCGCACAACACCGAAATGATGGCCAGGGCGATACAGGAAGGTGCAAGAACCGAAGGTATTGAAGTTGTGCTTAAGAATGTGAACGATGCAAGCAAGAATGACATCAAGGACGCTGATGCAATAGCAGTCGGTTCACCGAATTATAACCATGCTATGATGCCAACGGTCAGGAAATTCCTGGGTGAGCTTGCAGATACCGATTTATCCGGAAAGACAGGCCTTGCGTTCGGGTCATACGGCTGGAGCTTTGAAGCCACTAAGGGGATTAACGAAATGCTGGCATCCCGGGGCTTGAAGATGCTGGCGGACCTGTGCATAAAAAGAATGCCTGGCGAGGATGAGCTCAAAGAGTGCCGGAAGGCAGGACTGTTGCTTGCACAAAATTCAAAAAGAAAGGAGGTGTTATATGTGTAGTGTAGGAGATTCCTTTGGTGTAGAACTTGAAGGCGGCATGGAAGTGCACGAATACGTATGCAATAATTGCGGAAAAAGCTTCAAGGGAATCGGAAGCAATGTTGGCTGCCCGAAATGCCGCTCTAAAGATGTAAAATGCATAGACTGAGAATTAAAATCGGAGTGAAATAAAATGGTTGTTGAATTGAAAGAAAAAGTATACTGGGTCGGGGTAGTGGACTGGAACATCAAGCATTTCCATGGCCATGAATATTCGACCCACAGGGGAACGACATATAACTCATACCTTATTATTGATGAAAAAGTAGCTCTGGTGGATACCGTATGGGGGCCTTATTCGCAGGAGTTGATAGATAACATAGAGACTGTCATTGACATAAAGAAAATAGATTATGTTGTGGCAAACCATGCTGAGACCGACCACTCAGGAGGTCTTCCTGAATTGATGAAATACATCCCTGATGCAACTGTGATTGTCTCGGAAAAAGGACATGAGAGCGTTTTTAAGCATTACCATGAGCGCTGGAATTTCAAGGTCGTAAAAACCGGCGACACTGTCAGTCTCGGGAAAAACAGCCTTGTTTTCGTGACAGCACCCATGCTTCACTGGCCTGATAGCATGTTCACGTATCTTACAGGCAAAAATATCCTGATGCCCAATGATGCCTTTGGCCAGCATTATGCATCATCAGGGCGCTTTAATGATGAAGTGGATGAGATAGAGGTCTACCAGGAGGCCATAAAATATTATGCCAATATCCTGACGCCGTTTAGCGACCTTGTGACACGGAAAATAGATGAGTTCAAGAAATTGAACATACCTGTCGATATCATTGCCCCGAGCCATGGGATAATCTGGAGAAATAATCCGTTGCAGATTGTAGAGAAGTATTATGAATGGGCATCCGGGGAAAACGAAGGCTCTGTTGTTATAATCTATGATACCATGTGGAATGCCACCGAGAAAATGGCGATTGCCATTGCAGAGGGACTTGAGAAGGAAGGTGTGAAGTTCAAGCTGTTCAATATGGCTGTATGCGACCGAAATGACGTGCTGACAGAAGTATTCAAGGCCGGAGGCATCCTGGTCGGTTCTCCCGCCCTGAACAATGGCCTTTTGCCCACGATCAAACCGATACTTGAGGACTTGAAGGGTTTGAAGTTCAAGAATAAAGTAGGCGCTGCGTTCGGGTCATATGGATGGAGCGGTGAAAACGTGAAGCTCATCGAGGAAAACCTTGAAAAGGCAAAGATTAAGATATTGCAGGAAGGCATCAAGTTTAAATGGCAGCCAGTGAAAGAAGAGCTTGAGAGATGCGTGGAGTTTGGCAGGAATTTTGCGAAAGGCTTAAAAGGCCATGGATGAGTATTAATATTGCTCTTTATTGAGTGGAGGAAAATAATATGGCTATAGACCCGGTTTGTGGAATGAGTGTTGATGAGAAGACCGCGCAATTCAAGACTGATTATAAAGGCAATGCCTACTATTTCTGCTCGCCAGGATGTAAGAAATCGTTTGAGTCTGAACCAGAGAAATACTTAAAAGGCGGGCAAAAAGGAATGTCTGAAAAGAAACCCTGGTGGAAGTTCTGGTAATACAGGGAAAAAATACTCAGCGCTTGTTAATTAAAACACGCAGCAGCTTTCCGATCACCGAAAAGGGACCTGACTTCATCATCTTTTTAATTGCACCTGGCTCACCTGCACTATTGAAAGTTTCGTGGTGAACAATCGCGGATAGCGGCAGTCTCGGAGGTACTGAAGCCTTCCCTATCTCGTATCCAAGGGCAATGAGTGCTATGAGCGTGAGATTTGGGGGTATGTACAGGATGTTTCTCACTGCCTGTTCTTCAAACGCACCTATCCAGCATGAGCCGATGCCGAGAGAGGTTGCCATAAGGGTCATATTGGTCCCGGCTATCGCAGCATCAATGATATACGCTCTGCTGCCGGCCCCGGGGTCGGCACATACGACCACAACCGCACCTGCTTCCCCTACATGACGCGATTTGAATGCTTTATAGTAACATTTTTCGGCCAAAGATGCAAGTGTATCCTTTCCTGTAACCACTATGAACCGCCAGGGCTGGGCATTTACGCCTGAGGGGGCCCACCTGCCTGCCTCCAGGATTTGCTGCATGAAGTCATCAGGGATTTTCCTGCCGTCAAAATGCCTGATACTTCGGCGTTTTTTGATTATTTCAAGAAGGATATTGCTCTCGTTCATTTTTTTATTCTTCAGCTATAGTAAATATGATTTGAGTTTGCTAATCAATGGAGATTCATGAATTTGCCTCTTTCCTGCCCTCCCGGTATTTTTCAATCGAGAAAAATGACCGCAAGTATTTCAGCAGTTCCTATTGACACCATTTAATTACTCCGATGCCTTTTCAAGTATATTATCTATTTTGTCAAGCTTTTTCTCAATTCTATCCATAGATCCATTTAACAAGGCAATTTTGGCAATACTATCTTTTCATTTCAACAAAACAATATTACCCATCCCTCTTCTTCTTCTCTCGACCAGGCCTTTGCTCTCCAGCAAATCCAGGGCCCTGCTGATATTCGATTTCGATAGTTCTGTCTTTTCTGTAAGTTCACTCTGGTTTACAAGGCCATCAGAATCAATAATTGCTTTGTATATCTTTTGCTCGTCGTCTTTCAGTGTCCTGGATACATCTTCCCATTCAGCTTTTCTTTCTTCAAGTACCACTGCCCCGGCGGCAGGTTTTTCAACATGGTTATTTTCAACCCTGTCAATAAACAGTAAGTACATCCCGCTTGAGCAGAGGGCAAAAGATGCAATAATAAGAATAATAACATCTGTAAGTGTGAAGAATCCCGGGATCTGGCTGATTGCGGCATTACTGCCCTCGACGAAAATCTGGATCGTTGTCGGGTTTAACAGTTTTATTCCAAGAATAAATACGGATGAAACAAACAATGCGGCCATGAATACTGTCCTTCCATGTATCCCCTTGATTTCCATTTTTTCACTTCCTTAAATAAAAGAAAGGGTGCATTATTTATTGCACCCCGGCCCGAAGCAGCCTGTTGCCTCACCCTGGCTTTGTTCTTCTACTGACGTTACAGTTTCATTTTTCATGTCTATCATCACCCTGTAGTACTTGTCCTCCACTTTAAAGGTCAGAGTGCTCATTTTATTCCCTGTTTCCTGGCCTGTTCCTGTCAACGCACTTCCTTCACCTGCGCCAACTATAGCGCCAACTATACGGTATCCTTTTCCTGCAATGATTTCCTGCACCCTGCTATCCTTCATGGCAACCTCAAGCGATTCATTGAACTCTGCTTCGTGCCCTGCCTGTTTTTTTTCAATTTCTTCTTTCGTCATCCTGCCTATGTATATTCCGCCATTTGAGGTATTCCATGTGTATTCCTGTCCTTCTTGCAAAGTGAAATTCTGCACCACCTTATCACCTTTGTATATTGTTACCTGGTCACCCGTAGCTATTGCCCTTATTCCCTCTTCTATTCCCTGGAAAGCTGTTCCTGCGCCGAGAGCATTCCCGATACCTGCCAGAGTCAATCCTATTACAAACAGGCCGCCCAGCAGTGCCACCCTGTTTCTGATTCTTTTTTCCATTTTATTTCACCTCTGTTTATTGCAGCCACTTTTAGTGGCCTCACTTGCTATAGGCTGGAACACCAGAACTACCATGTATGTGAAACCAGTATCCAACTGGTTGCTGTATAACATATTCGTGAAATTTTTGTGCGTTAAAACCTGAGTAACGATAACCGAAGTTTTTTTAATAACCTGTAGCCTTTTATGACGTTAGGTGGCATTTAAATGGAGAAAATACACAATATAATTATCTTTGTTAAATCTCACCGGACAGGTCCAATTGCCATCGCCGTTTACTTCGCTCTCATCAAACTATTGATTCACTTATTTACAAATGGTCAATATGGCTATTTCCGTGATGAACTTTATTTTCTTGAAAGCAGTGAACATCTCAATTGGGGCTACGTCGATTTTCCACCCCTGGTCGCACTAATTACAAAGTTCACCACGACACTTCTGGGCACTTCGCTCCCAGCCATACGTTTTTTGCCCGCTGTTGCCGGAGCTTTAAAGGTATTGTCGACAGGGTTAATCGTGAAGGAGTTTGGAGGCGGTCGTTTTGCGGTGGCTCTTGCCTGTCTGAGTGTCCTGATCGCTCCAATCTATCTCGGCATGGACACTGTGCTAACGACGAACGCCTTCGAACCGGTTTTCTGGATCGGCACTGTATATTTCATTATTCTTGCTGTCAACCACAGCGAGCCACGGTTCTGGCTTGGAGCCGGAGTGCTTGCCGGGCTGGGTATTATAAATAAGTACCTCACGCTGCTTTTCATACTTGGAATCTTTATAGGATTTCTACTGACAAAGGAACGCCGCTTTTTATCTGACAGGCGGTTCATGGCTGCAGGGTTAATCGCTTTTCTCATTGCCCTTCCAAATATAATATGGCAGTATCAGCATAATTGGCCGATGATAGAAGTTATGCAAAATGTGGCAGCCACTGGCAAGAATGTAATGCTTTCACCGCTTGATTTTGTTATCTCCCAGATTATGATCCTCCATCCTTTTACGGCTCCTGTCTGGGTCGCAGGGCTATGGTTTTTTTTCTTTCATGAACAAGGCAAACGTTATCGTATGTTTGGGATTGCATATATGGTGATTCTGGGGGTGATGCTTGTGACAAACAGCAAGGTTTATTACATCCAGGCCTATTACCCGATGCTTTTTGCGGGCGGCGCTGTTTTTTGGGATAAATTGTGGCAGGGCAAGCACTACACCAAATGGTTGAAATCCACTTATCTGGCAATCCTGGTTATAGGAGGTGCGGCTCTTGCGCCAATGATGTTGCCTGTATTATCTGTTGATGATTTTCTTTCATACCAGCATGCACTTGGTATTGAAACCCCTAAAACTGAGGTCGGACACGTTGGGCCCTTGCCGCAATGGTATGGCGATATGTTCGGATGGTCGGAGATGGTTGAAACGGTTGCAAAAGTCTACAATAACCTGCCGCCGCAAGAGCGGGCCAAAGCTGCAATTGCAGCCGTTAATTACGGTGAGGCAGGAGCCATTGACTTTTTCGGCCCAGGTTACGGAATCCCTAAAGCCATCAGCGGGCATCAAAACTACTATCTCTGGGGTCCACGCAATTATACAGGCGATGTGATAATATTGTTGGGCTTTCCTTTCGAACTTGCTAATCAGAAATGTGGCGGCGTAGAAGAAGCCGGGAAAGTGGGTCATCCTTATGCAATGGCAGAGGAGCATTACACTATTTTCATTTGCCGGGATTATGCACTGCAGGAGAACTGGCCTGAGTGGAAACACTGGAATTAATCCATGCGTCATCGGTTAAGAAAAGAGAACACGGATTTCACGGATGACACGGATATTCACGGATTTCATATCCGTGCAAATCCGTTTGATCCGTGAAATCCGTGTTTGATTTAGAATTAAACCTGTAAACATGAAAAATTAACAACTCTTTGAATAGCGTACAGAGCAAGCATGTCAAAAACCTTAACCGATGACCAAAGGGAACTAATCTCTGTTGTTGAAAAATATATCCTTTCACTCAGCCCGCAGCGCCTCAACAGGGTCAAGCCTTGAAGCCTTGTTCGCAGGGTAAACACCTGCGATGGTCGTTGTGATCACGCCAAAAGCAAGGCCTATCGCAAGCGATGTCCATGTAACAGCAATCGGAAAATCGCCAAGTGTTGATATCAGGGTCGCTAAACCTGCACCGATTGTAATACCTATCAGGCCGCTCACAAACCCCATAAGTCCTGATTCGAGCATAAAAAGCAGCTGGATGTTTCCGCGTGTTGCGCCTACTGCTTTCATCACGCCTATCTCTTTTATCCTCTCGGTCACTGTAAGCATCATCACGTTTACTATCCCGATGCCTCCCACTACAAGCGATATGGCGCCGATACCGCCGAGAGCGTACTTTATCATCGTAAGCACCTGGCCAATCTGCTCAAGGACGGATTTCATCAGGAAAACGGTGTATGCTTCATCCTTGTGAAGCCTTCTTAACGGGTCATCAAGTCTTTTTGCGATGGTTTCTACCTGGTTCTGGTCTTCCACAGTCACGAGAATATACGAATATGAATAGTTATTTACATCAAGCAGGTCTTTCATTGCCTGGTGAGTTGTGTATACCTCCATGTTCGAATTTCCCCCGAAGGCGCTGGTCTGGTTTTTTTCTTTAAGTATTCCCACGATCGTAAATTCCCTGCTCACGTTATCATTTTTATTTTTTATGCCCATGCGCATGCCAGGATTGAGCGGCATTTTAAACATCTTATTTGCGATGTCGCTTCCTATCACAATTGCACCCCTGTCTGAATCCACCAGGAAGCGTCCTTTATCCACTGATTCGGCCAGATCGACTGCTTTTGTAGGTATTACTGCCGATATCGATACAGAACGCTCTTCGTCCCTGAATTTTACTGACATGTAACCATCTGTTCTTGGTGAAACTGTCTTTACGCCAATAACATTTTCAAGTGCATGAACATCTTTATCATCAAATTCGGCAGGCTTCTGGTAGAACTTTCCCTGCTCAAAACCTGACCCCCCGGGAAATACGGTGATAACATCCAGGTCCATGTCGCTGAATGCCCTGCCCACACCTGCCTGGAGCCCCTCGCCGACTGAAAGCATGACAACTATTGCGATAACGCCGATTATTATCCCGAGGCTTGACATCAGGGTCTTGAACTTATTGCTGCTGAAACTTAAGAACACAGCCTCAAGGGCATCAATGAGTTTCATTCCGACTTAGCTCTCCTGCGTCTCATAAACACAAAGAACGCGGCAATTATGATAACTGCTGCCGCAAGGACTGCCATCACAGGTAAGAGGGACAGCTTGTTTGCATTTTCTTTTTGTGGGGCCTTTGAACTATTGAACATAACGCCCAGCACCTCAGACTCATGCCAGTTGTTCCCGTTCTTGAATTTCAGCTTGAAACCGATATTCTCCGGATTGACTGCTTTCATGCCGAACTTGACCGTGAAAAGCTCATCAGGCTCCATAGTACCTATGAAATACTCGGCAGGCTCGAACGTTGCATTCCCGACAGGGATAACAGTTGCAGCCTGGACAGTATTCGGCCTGTTGTTCGCTACGTTGAGTATAATCTGGCCAGAAATCAATTCTGGTGTCTCAGAGAACGTGGTTCCTATAGAGGAAGAATCTACTTTTACCGGAATCTTGAGATTCAGGCTGTAAAGCCTTGCTGCCCCTTTGAGGTCAAAGTCAAGGAAGTACGTGCCGTCGGGAGTATCATTCTTCACCTTTATCGTATATGAAAGCTCAACAGAATCGCCGGGTCCCACGATACCTGCATTGTAATATGGTTCGCTGGTCACGTCCACAGCCTCATTCCCGAGAAGCTCTGCCGACTGTATCTGGGAATTCATACTGTAATCCTTGCCGTCAATTTTGATCGTGTATGCTGAAGCGCTGTTTTTCAGCGTGAGGGTCACAGTGGCCGTATCGCCTGCCATGAGTACCTCTGGTGAAACCATATATTTTTCAAGCCTCACAGTCCCTCTTGCGTTAACAACCTCACTTCCTACCTCGATATCGAATTCCTTTTTGGTGAAATCGCCATCTATCCTGTAGCCGATCTCTATTGTATTTGTACCCACAAAGGCGTTCTTATCTGCATGAACAGAATATTTGTACACTATTTCATCCTTTTTCCGTATTGTTCCGGGGTATTTTATCATGCTCTCCCCTGATTTTACCGAGAAAGGATATTTCGGGACAAATTCAACAGCTACGCCGCTTACGTCGTAATCCCCGATATTTTTGATCCTGACCCATATGCTGAAATCCGAGTCCGGGCTGACAGGATAAGGGTCATATTTAATAAGGCTTATTTCAAGCTGGCTCTCTGCAACACCTGCGCTCACTGCACCTGTAAAAGATAATATGATGCAAAGCGCGATTAATATTTTAATTCTTTTGTACATATTTTATCACCTCACCGATAGTTGGCTTTTTCCCGTACATCAAAAGACTTGCCCTGAATATCCTGACAGAAAGTTCAATGATAAGGTAAGTCGATGCGACCAGTATCAGGATACTGATTATTATTTCATATAACGGCACCTCTGTTATGGAAAGCCGAAGGATCATTGAAATTGGAGATGTCAGGGGTAAAAAGCTCAGGGCTTTTGAAAGAAGTGCATTGGGGTTTGCGATTATGTATTCGGAAACGATTAACGGCATCGCCCCTGTTATCGTAAAAATCCCCGCCATCTGCTGTCCTTCCCTTGAAGTTGTTGCGATTGCCCCAACACCAGCCATTATGCTTGCAAAGACAAAGTAACCTGATATGAAATACATGGATGCCAGCACAAGTATAGGGATAGAGATATTGACCTTATCCAGTACGATTGCAGCTACTATCGGGTTCGATAATAACAGCGTTATCCCGATAGTTTTCCAGATAAGTACCTGCGTCAGGCCAACTGCTCCAAGCCCGATCACTTTGCCTGTGAGCAGATCTTTGTACGAGACAGAAGACAGGAGTATCTCCATGACCCTGTTCTCTTTTTCTTCCACGACCCCCTGCAATAGGAAATTTGATGACGTGAATATTGACATCATGAAGATCATCGCAAATGCGATGGGTACTAAAATCGTGAATATTCCTTCCCTGCTTATCTCTCCTTTCTCGTCCATTGTGAAAAATTCGCTGTTCATCGGTTTTTTTGCCCGTTCTATGATCTCTCCTTTTTCACCTTTTAGCAGGTTGCCCAGCAGGAAGTCCCGTATCTGGTCTTCAATTGTTCTTGACCCTTCAAAGTCCCTTTTTGCTGAAAATATATTGATCCTTCCTGTGACAGTATAATTATCAGGTATGACAAAGAAATGGGTTATCTTCTTGTCGAGAAGGTCTTTTTTTGCAAATTCTACATCTGCATATTCCGTGAAATTCAAAGGCTCAAATAAGCCTGTTTTATCCACGAAGCCAATACTATATTCCTCCTGGGTCATGGTACTGCCCATTAAGAGAATCGGAAGACCGCCTACAGCAAGAATAAATAGCGGAACCCCGAAAGTCACGAAAAGGAATTCTTTCCTGCGTATGTTATACAGGTATTCATGTTTTGCAATTATACCCCACTTTTTCATGTGCCCTCCACAACCTGGATGAATATTTCGTTAAGAGAGGGGGTGGATAACTCGAACCTGTTGACCCTCACCTTTTCAACTACAGATTTCAACACGTCCTGCGGATCTGTACCTGCTTCAAGAGCCAATTCTGCATAATTGCCTGAAAGATTTGTTTTCCTTACCCCCGCAATATTTTTTAGCTCCCCTTCGAACTCAAGGAAAATCGTGTTTTTCCCGTACCTGGATTTAATTTCACTGACGCTGCCGTACAGTACGCCGCTTCCCCTGTTTATCATAAATATCCTGTCGCACATGCGCTCGACCTGGTCCATCATATGCGTGCTGATGAGTATTGTTTTCCCTTCTTTGCCAAGTTCAATTATCAGGTCTTTGACAAGCTTCGTATTAACAGGATCAAGCCCTGAGAAAGGTTCATCAAGGATTATGATTTCCGGGTCATGGATAATCGCTGCAATTATCTGTACCTTCTGCTGCATGCCCTTGCTGAGTTCTCCGATTTTTTTGTCCCTATGTGAAGAGAGGCCCATCTTCTCAAGCAGTTCCAGCGCCCTCTCTTTATTTGGTTTATTCTTGAGCGCCCCAAGATAATTGAGGGTGTCCATCACACTCAGCCTTCGGTAAAGCCCGCGTTCTTCCGGCAGGTAACCGATACTGTCTTTTATCCCGTCAGAAAGCGAGCTCCCCAGGATTCTTATCACGCCCGAATCCGCCCTGATCATATCAAGAAGCATGCGGATGATGGTGGTTTTTCCAGCCCCGTTAGGCCCTATAAGGCCGAATATCTCGCCGGATGCTATGTTAAAAGATATATCGCTGACAACCGCCTGGCCGCTGAAGGACTTTGAGGCATGCAGGATTTCCACTTTATGTTCCATTTTCTATCCTCCCGTCCCTCAGCCTGATAATCCTGTCACAGTTTTCCCGGGAAAGAACCTGGTCATGGGTCACCATGAGAATGGTTCGCCCTTCGCCATGCAATTGATTGAATATCTGCATAATCTCCTGGCCTGTTTTTGAGTCAAGGTTTCCGGTCGGTTCATCTGCAAGCAGTATCTCGGGTTCGTTGGCAAGCGCCCGGGCGATAGCAACCCTCTGGCGCTGCCCGCCTGAAAGCTCGGAAGGCCTGTGGTTCACCCTGTCACCAAGACCGAGCATTTCAAGTAACTTTGAGGCTCTTTTCGTTCTTTGCACGCGGGAAATATCCTGGTAGACCATCGGCATTTCCACGTTTTTCAGGGCTGTCAGGCGCGATATCAGGTTAAAGGTCTGGAACACGAAGCCGATCTTCTTTCCCCTGATTCGTGCAAGCTCAATATCGGAAAGAAGCGATGTATCCCTGTCGCCTATGATGATTTTCCCGGATGTAGGCCTATCAAGGCAGCCGATAAGGTTCATCAGCGTGCTTTTTCCGCTGCCGGATGGGCCCATGATTGCTGCGAATTCGCCTTCGTTCACAGAAAGGTTGATTTCGTGAAGTATGGGTACTTCGAGCTTGCCAAGCTGGTAGGATTTGGAGACGTCCTCGATATTCAGCACGATTCTCATAGGATGCCCATGCTCCGGAATGTCCACAACAGGGATATAACGACAAATACAAGCGGTATCCCTGCCACGATTGCGGATTTAGCGGCCGAGAGCCTGTGCGCTTCCTGTATTCCAAAGAACAGGATTATTGATGCCCATATCTGCATGATTATCGCGATTATATTTAAATTTATGAAGTAAGAACTCTCATAAAATTCTCTCATTGCAGTTGGGTCAGTCGGTGAGATAGTTATTGTTATAGGATCGATGATCAAAAGCATTGCAATACTGATGAGATTTGCAAAAATCATGGGAATAAAGCTGTAGCCCGCAATTGTCATCATCTGGGGATGGAATTTGCCCTCACCGCCTAAAGCCATAGAAACAAGATGAACTATCCCTGCGATAATGAACCAACCGATGAAAGAGCCTATCAGGGCGACCAGGATTCCGAAAATTGCCATCATTGTTGATGCTGGCATTTCCGGAAAGCCCTCAAAAACATAAGTCACTTTGTATGATTGTATATAAGCAGCAAGTGCTCCAAGGACTGCGGATATCCCCACGATCGTCACAGCCTCCTCTATCATGGGCTGCTCAGATATGCTTTTCATGGCGTTTTTCGGGTTTTTTATTGTTTCAATTATTTTTTCTGTGAAATTCATAATTTCCCTCCTGTGCTTCAGTTTGTGCCTGCTTCAACCCTCAATATTGGATTTTCAAGTCTGTCTATTAATGGACAAACCTGATTTTAAATAACAGTATTCTATTTAACCTTTACCCTCGGATAAAGAAAATTATTCCTCGAAGATAAAGACCTCCTCTATCCTGGATTTTAAGACCTTTGCAACATCATACGCAAGTTTTAATGACGGATTGTATTTTCCTTTTTCCAGGAAAACAATAGTTTCCCTCCTGACGCCTACTTTATCGGCGAGTTCTTCCTGCGTTAAGTCGTATCTTGCCCGAAGCTCCTTGATTCTGGTTTTCATTATACTTCGCCTTTTTTGTCAAGATAATAGTAAACAATTATCCAAAGAAACACGCAGGCAACCAGAATTACATTTACGGTGCTTGTATATTCAAGCTTTAAATTAAAGGCGCTGTTAGCCAGGCCCGAAACAGTGAGGCTTCCAAGAAGCAGGAAAAATGCAAAAAACCCGGCTTTCTCGACTGTCCGCCTGGACCGTTCATCACCTATTGTTTTTCCTTCTGATTCTGCTTTGATTCTTTTGATATTCAAACATGCATATCCTATAAGGGTCAACCCTGTAAGAAACCCGCCAAGTGCGCCTTTTTCATAATACAGCCTCCCTTCATGAATGTTCTGGAACATATTAAAAGAACTAAATAAGAATAAAACTACACTTAGTGACAGTAAAATCTTATTTATCAATAGCGTTTTTTTGTTTTCATTAATATTCATATCGTATCACCGTATTATTACTAAAATCCGATATTTCTCTTGATTTTTCCATAATAGTACACGCCAAAGAACATCGCGCCTACTGCTGCCACCATTACGATGCCCAGTGCCATATAAGTCTCAATGAAGTCAGGTCTGTAAAGATCAATCGCCAGTAACAGGACTATGGTTGACCATGTTGCCCAGAACGCCAGCACTGCTGACTTGCCTTCTACCCACTCTGTCAGTTCATCCGAGACAATTTCTTTCTTTCTTGCCTGAAGGGATAATGCCAGTATCGCACCTCCAACGGATAGAAGAATTATCCCGATATAGCTGTATGTTTTAAGGCCCACTAATAAGATACCGACAGCAGTTGCTATGGCTGAACCAATGAGTTTTGCCTTATTGTATTTCCCTGCTTTTTCCATTTCAATAACCTCCTTGAATTCACTAAAACTCGATTTCTCTTTTTATCTTTTTATAATACCAGTGGCACGCAATTTTGGATAAAATCATAACGGCAATCAAAATTGCCATAACTTCAAATGCATCAAAAAGCGACGGGTAAAAATGCAATGTAATTGTCAGTACCCCGATTGTTGAAATCACCATGAATAGCGCAAATTCCGAACTCATGGCGGATATTCTTTTTGACATTTCATCTTTTTTTATATTATTTTTAGATATCAGTTTTCCTAAAAAATAATTTGAGAATATCGCTATTCCGGCTGCTGCCATCATACTCACCCCGGCGGTATCACCGTAAAAAGACAATATAATGGCAGCTATCCCAAAGATCGAACCTATTACCAGTTTTACCAGGTCTGCTTTTTCCATCTGTATTCTCCTATGTTGTATATTTAACACATAAAGTTAGATATTTACAATATTATGTTATATATTTCTAACACGTACTTAAAGCTTATGGTCAAGAAAAAACAGCATTTGTTAATGTTCATGCAAAGTTCGCAAAGATAATGCTGTTGGATTTTATTTTCAGTAATTAGCGAAATTGTAATTCAAACCTCTGCAAACACTGCTGCCTTCCCCAGCTCCTCCTCTATCCTTAGTAACTGGTTATACTTCGCATTCCTCTCGCTCCTTGCCGGAGCCCCTGTCTTTATAAGCTCGGCGCCGATAGCCACCGAAATATCCGCTATCGTAGTATCCTCGGTCTCGGCAGACCTGTGGCTCACGACGACCTTGAACCTGTTCTTCTGGGCAAGCCTTGCGGCATCAAAAGCCTCAGACAGCGTGCCAATCTGGTTGACCTTCAGCAGCAAGGCATTTCCTGCGTTCATCTTTATGCCTTTCTCAAGCCGTTTCACGTTTGTCACAAAAAGATCATCGCCGATGATTATGGTATCCTTCAGTTTTCCTGTCAGGGCGGCAAAATCATCAAATGCCTCTTCATGGAACGGGTCTTCGATTGAGAGGATTGGATAGGTCCGAACGAGATCGGAATAATAATCTGCCAGGTCATCAGGAGAAAAAGAACTTCCATCGATACTGTATATGCCATTCTTGTAAAACTCCGAGGCTGCGGCATCAAGACCAATGCTTATCTCTTGTCCGTATCCCGCCTCCTCAATGGCAGAGGTCACGGCATCAAGCGCATCCCTTGTATTCGAAAGCGGTGGGGCGTAACCGCCTTCGTAACCCACATTGACGGCCGATGCGCCATATTTTTTAACAAGTATGGAACCCAGCGTATGATACGTCTCAGCGCCCATACGCAGAGATTCGGAATATGTCTTTGCGCCTCTTGGCTGTATCATGAATTCCTGGATAGCAAGCCGGTTGCCTGCGTGTTTTCCCCCGTTTATTATGTTCATGGTCGGGCAGGGAAGAGTAAACGAGTTCGCGCCTCCAAGATAGCGGTAAAGGGAAAGCCCGAGAGAATCGGCAGCCGAATGGACAACAGCCAGTGAAACACCGAGTATAGCGTTTGCCCCGAGCCTTGATTTGTTCGGGGTGCCGTCAAGTTCTATCATTGTCATGTCAATTTCGCGCTGGTCCCGCACATCCATGCCGACGAGTGTATCCTTAATTTCTGTATTGACATTATTTACGGCTTTAGTGACGCCTTTTCCGAGATAACGTTTTTCTTTATCCCTCAATTCAAGCGCCTCATTTGTCCCGGTGGAAGCGCCAGATGGGACGCTTGCGCGGCCGAATCCGCTTTCTGTCAGAACATCGACTTCTACAGTTGGATTTCCCCTTGAATCAAGTATTTCACGTGCATGAATGTGCTCAATTGTAAACAATATCTCACCTTTTGACCTGAATAGGCACGAATGTACTTAATTTTAAGTATTCATCCCAACAGAGCTTCCTCGATCGTAAAAGCATTCCTGCCGCAGTCCGCGCATGATACCATAGCGATCCCTTTGATGAAATCTGCGCTGGTTACCGTTATCATATGCTTGCAATTGGGGCATTTGTATTGTCCGGTTGAAGTCATATCAACCACCAGACATAATCAAGCAGTCTGGGATCGCCAGGACTTTTGAACAGTATAATACCCTGTTCGATTTTTATATTGTTATCATAGCCTGTACTCTTACTGTGTCCTTTCTCTGGGGCAAAGTAAATTCCTTCTTTTTTCTTGTAGTGTCATTTTAGATCATCTAATGCCTCTATAACCCCGCAGGTATTCAAATGGTTAATTCATAAGGCAATTATTGTCACGACAGTTCAGGTTTTGTTTAAGTAGTGACAAAAATATATCGAACCAAAAAGAGGAGGTTTTTATCCGCAAAACCGCCAATTACCGAATATGAGTTATGAATATAAGAACAGCTCAAAAATGGTACCTGAATGGAGAAGATATTATGACCCGCTGGCTGTGGATGATGTTGGAAAGGCCCTTGAATCAGGCGATAAGAACCAGGTACTTGCCAGTATGGACACTGTTTTCCAGACATGCGCCAAATGCCATGTGGCAACCAAAACCAAAGTGTTCGCAAAATATAACTGGAAGGATTTGAGAGATGTAAAAATGAAGAAATAAATTATTCATTTCCTTTTTTTCATATAATCCGCAAAACCGGAATTTAGCACGACCATGACCCCGGTTGTGAAAACCAGCAGGCCCAGCAATCTTGGATTTGAAGTTCTTTCGATAATCAGTAAAACTCCCGAGTGAAGTATCAGAAGACCTAAAACCAGCGACATTATCTCTTTATGGTTCCTGAAAAGCGTATAGTATAAAAGACCCGCAAACAGGGTTCCGAAGCCGAAGTATTGAAAAGATGAATTATTATAATAGAATCCTATTAATAAAAACACTGCTCCCAAAAATCCCAGGAATACTATTTTTCGTTTGTTCATATAGATCGGTTTCTTAAATACCTGCATATCTATGTTATATTTCTTAATCCCTTCGCCTTCTCCGGATTAATTCTCAGTGTTTCCACAATAAATCTCATCTTGCTCACGTAAAACATTTTCTAATTGTTTTAATCCAATTTTTCTAAAATTTCCAAGTTTTTTCATAAATTCAGAAAAATTCTTAAATTCAATATACCAAATATCTTTATATCCTTGAGTATATTCTTTTGAAAATGTTGCAGTTACAGGGTATACCAGTTGTATTTCAGGGTATATTTGTTTAAAAAATAAGACACCCAATGTTTGAAGCTTACTACCTGTTGGAGCAATAATGCATTTATGTGTATATTTATAATCAACGTAAATATCATTTAAAACTTCGATTGTTTGTATATAGTCGAAAGTACTAGATTCTTTCTCATCTATACGAATTTTTGGAACAAAATCCCTGTATATTTTTCCATTTATCAAGCGTATAGCCCCCAGTCTCCATTGATTATGTTTTTCTCTTGGGATGCCATCAATTTTAACTAAATATTGAGGAGTTATTTCATTCAATAATGCATACATCTCTTTATAATTAAAAGTAGGAAAAGCAATTATCAATAGTGGATACCCTTGCATAGAGATGCTAGATAATTCAGTTGTAGTAACAATTTTATAAACATTAGTAGTGAGAAATGAAGGTGTTTCTTCTGGAGATTTTTCTTTTATAGATGCACAGTCCTCTGGTTTAGGAAAATAGATTTTTGCTTCACAATATATGATATAAATATTGCCAGGATAATCTCTAAGTCCATAAAGCAATGTAACTATTAAGAATTTCGACATACCAGAGATATCAATGACTGTATTATCAGTTATACTGATTAGTTTTTTCAATTTCTCAATGTGTTTAGAAAACTCTTCAGGATTATGACGATTATAAGATACCCATTCTAGTTTGTTTTTATTGGATAACTTGATTGCTATTTTTTCAAATTCATCGACTTTATTCTTTTCATCAAATGGTTCATATTTTATGCCAACTACTTTATGGAATTTCAAATCGTTTTTGCTGCATTCTTTAAGAAATGCAAAACATCGATCCTCGAACCCAGCAGTTCCTATAAAGATAGAATCTTTTGGGATTATAGATATATCAAATGGTTCAATTTTTGGAAAGAAATCCGAAATAGGTGATTCATTCATCAGTAATCCTCATTTGCTTATCATCAAGCAAAAATTTTGCTTTTGTTGCCTGCTTTTTCAAAGTAGGCATATCTTTGCATATTTCGGGTTTATTTAATAACAATAAGAATTCACTCTCCTCTAAGCGTATTGAATCTCTTTTATTCGGAGTCAACTTAAATGTCGGTACCAAAATCCTACGAAGGTAAAGCCTATCTACGACATTGCCTCTCTGACTCTTACCTCTTATATCTCTTAGGAATATTCCATATTTGATGAGGTTTTCATATATCTTTTTTGAAACATCATCCAATTCTGGTGCTTTTTGCATTTCTATTCTGAATGCCTGATGAGGGGGATTTCCCTCTAAATTCTTAGAATTTTTATTTAATAGATACCAATGAGCTATGCGACCAAATGCTTCAACAATTTTCTTAAGTTTTGGACCATATTGATCTTCTGGAATTGCCCCTATTTTCTGAAGAAACTCATTTCCTGCTTCTCTTATGGCTTTATCCTGTAAATGAGTGGCTTTAAGTGTATCATCTTCTCGATAGCTCAAAGGAATTTTTACTCCATTCGGGTCTGAAAAATTATCTGGGCCTACCATTTCAAACATTTTTTTTATTAATTCTAAAATGTTTGCTATATCTCCTGAACATAAATCAACAACTGTTGGCCACCCATAATACAAAACTCTTCTTTTTTTGCCTCTTGGTTTCTCATTTCGAACTTGGCGGGCAAGTTCATTATACGACTCGTATGGATTAGCTCCTAAAATCAATCGGATATCATGATATTTAGTATCTATTTTTTCTGAATTTTTCAGTCTGTTATTGATGACTTCTGAGATAAAGTTTTCAATTATTGAGTAATCTTCTTTAAGGAAATAATCGCCTAAATCAACTACAACATATTCTCTATTTTCAATCATCATTTTATTTTTGGAATTGAATGGGTAAAATGTGACAATGCTTTCAGTCGATATCTTAAAAAAATGTTCTGAACCTTCACTGGGGAATAAAATAAAATCATTCAAAGTTTCTTGTAATTGCTGTGATACTGTGGGCAGCGAATAATCATCTAATAGATAATATATTGGCTTATCTTTGAAAAGCCTCAGGTTTTTCTGCAAATAAGAAGTCATTTCCTTAATAAAATCTAATGATATGAAATCTGGTTTAATAGCACCCTTTTTTCTATCAAACCAATCCCTCAAAGCTTTTTTTTCGCCTATTATGAAAGACATTAAATTCCTAAGAATATTTGACCCCTGTGGAGGATATGTATACGTATTGAAATATTTTTTAATATGAAATTGAAACTCTTTCACTTCATTGTCACTAATCATATTTCCAAATTTTTCAGAATCAGAAGCAATGAACAATAGATCTAATATCTCATATAAAATTGATAAATTGAAATAATGTATTATTGCCCTTCTTTCATCATCTTTTAAAGATTTTAGATAAGGAAATGCAAAATATAGGTCATAGGAATGATAATAAATCCCTATAAAATTCCCTGAAACACCTCTTTTATTTCCCGCCAATAGTTGGGTTTTTAGACTTAAGTTTCTAAAAATTGTTGTTTTCCCACAACCTCTTGGTCCAGTCAAAATAGTATTGTTTCTTCTAAGGAGGTCGTCATAACCTGGAAAATTCTGAGAATATAATAATTGAAGTAATTCAAATGAATTTCCTATTTGTTCACATCTAAGATAATCAAAAGGATGACTTAATTTATTAGATTTAATTACCGCAATTGAGTTGTATTCATTTGGAATCTTTGATAAAATATCTATTAATTCTTGAGGATTTTGGACGAAAGTTCCCACAGTAGGATTTCTTTCTAAGAGTTTTTTTCGAATGAATTCAAGGAACTTATCATAAAGAAAAAGAGCCTTACCGTCGCTCAAATCAGATGGGTCTATTAATTCTAATAGGTTATGTAATATACGCGCCAATTCTCTGTAGTCATCTTTGGGCTTTAATTCATCATGCGAACCTCCGATTCCAAAATCTGTTATCTTGATTCTTGGAATTTCAGGATTACTCATTCGTTTATCAAAGTAAATCAGAATGTTCCCTTCATGCAGGTCATTATGTGAAATACCTTCTTCTTTCATTGCACGAAATGCTTGAAGTAATTGATCAGTAATGTTCAATATAACCTCAAGTGTCATTGCTTTCGGTTTTTTCCGTATAAAATCTCTCAGATTATCTCCGTTTATATACTCCCATAAAATACAAGCAAAAGACTCACCATCAAACATTTCGTAAGGTTCATTATCATGGGGTTTATGATCATGGTATTGAGCAACTTGAGCTATTCCTTCTAATTTTGCAACCTTAATGAATTCAATCTGCCAGTTCTGCCTTAATTTTTTCTTAGGAATAATTTTTACTGCCCTATAATGATTAATATCTTTATTATAAGCCTTATAAACAACTCCAACTTTTCCATTTCCGATCTCTTCAATTAATTCGTAGTTGAAAATTTTTCTCCCTTTTAACTGATTAAACGGCGGAAGATTTGAATTTCTCAATTCTATCCCACCTTCCTCAACACAATGATCCATTCATTTTTTGTACAAGCCCCTTCTTTTCTTGCCCTTCTAAAAGTGGGGACTTCATCTCGAATGAACTCCTCACAATCAAAGGAACCCATGCTATTTGCGATCTCAATAACTGCTAATGCTGTATTAATTGATTTCTTGGATTTATTCACATCTCCAAGAACAAAAACACAATATGAATTTATCTTCAATGCTGGATATAAATTTTTCATTACATTTTTCATTAAAATTTTAAAATCTTCAATATTACGTGGACTTTTTGTGTCATATTTTTCATAATCTTTTTCCCCTAAAAACCATAATCTCAACCTGTTATCTCTTGCATAGTCTAAAGCATTCATGTATGGAGGGCTTGATATTATAGCATCAATACTATTTTCTGGGAGGACTAGTTTCTCTGCGTCTTTTTGAAAACATATCCTATTCAGAGAGCCATCAAATATTGGAATTCGTCTATATACCCTTTGTATTTTTTTTAATAATCTGGGTTCCACATCTCTATATGAATACATCTCAGGATATTCCTCAGGAGGATATTTTTTAGTTCTTAGATAAGGTACTAAATGGCTTGCAGGATAAGACAAAAAGCCAGGGCGTTGATGATGCAAAATTCCCAATAGACATGCCATTAGAAAATCTTCATTATTTTCCCGCAGTAATTGACTCAGGGAATTTATCTCCTTCAGCGTATCTTGGTGATAGAACTTCTTTATCCAATCTGGTACTTCCTCAAAATCAATCTCTCCACGTTGTTTTTTACTCAAAGAAATATAATCTTTAGCGCTTTTAATTGCTTCTTCAAGCGAATTAGGAGGAAACATCTTTGCTTTGATTAAGGTGATTGCGTAAGGATTAATATCATTTGCAATTACCTGTCTTCCGGCAATCAATGATTCAAGAGCAACGGTTCCTGAACCTGCAAATGGGTCAAGGATTGTGTCTCTTGGTTTTGTGTATGTTGTAATTAATTTTTCAGCAAAAGTGGACTTGATTTTTCCGATATATGGGGAAATCTGGTGGAGTGTACTTTCCATGGCAAGACAACTCCCTGACCAATCGACAGGACGAAGCTTTAAACTTGTATAATTTATTGTGGTTCCAGCTTCACCTTTTATTTCCATCATCATCGTCAACTATTGCGCTTTTATAGTTTAAATATATTATTGAAAATTTTTATATTCTATGTTATACTTCTTAATTCCTTCGCCTTCTCAGGAAGCCTTTTCTCCATCACTTCCACCATTGCACCAAAATCCCCTTCTGCCAGTGAACGGGTGTCCTCTTCCCCGCGCGTAATAAGCCCGACAAGGTAATCCAGTTCCTCATCAGTCAATTTATCAATCCTTGCTGCAAAATCCTCGGGTGATTCCGAGAAACGGTGGGAAACAGGCAGCAGGATGAACTTAAAATCATGCCCGGGTGCGGGTCCGGTTGCACCTTCAAGTTCAGGCGCAAGCTTTGCGAGGATTTTCTTATCAAGTTCTGTTAATTGTCTCATATTTCCTTTTGGGTTTTCGATCCTTTATATTTTTATCCCGAAAATCCCGTCAATAAAACCTGTTCCGTCCCTGTAAAACGGTATTCCTACCACTTTTGGGGATGAAAGACCAAGGTCATAGGAAATACCCTTAAGCATATCAGGTTTTTCCGCTTCCATACTCAGGAATATGAAATCTGCGATTTTCTCAGCATCCCTGCTTGAATATATGCAGCCTTTAAGCTTATCCTTCTTCAAAGTATCAAATTCCGGCTGGCTCCTTGTGAATTCAAGTCCGAGCTTTTTGATATTTTCCATCGGAGTTTCAAATGCAGGGATATAGAACTTCTCTATGGGCCTTGGGCCGCCTGTTATCTTTCCTTTTATGAAATCCACAACACTGCCCAGTGTTCCGCCGGCATCCCTCTCGTTTATTTTGATATTTGTATTAAACACCCAGAAAGGATTGTATACGACCTCTGCATCCAGCGCTTTCTTCGGGAGTGCAAAGTCTATTTCCAGTGCCACAAGCTCGTCTTTCTCATTGATAAGCTCATAAGCTGTACCGCAATTGCTACAATAATATACCACATCTTTCGGATCAGCATCAAGCAGTGAACCGCATTTTCTGCATTTCAATGCCACAAGGTGTAGCCCCGAAGCCTGCGTCATTGTCTCACCCCTAAGATTTTACTAAAATCGCCGTTCTTTAAAGAGTTCATGGTCTCCTGGATGTCCTCTCCCCTGATCTTTGATTTTCTGCCCTCCACCACTTCGCCGCCGTACCTGAACTTGATGAATCCGAACACTATCAATGCCAGGCCGGCAAGTGCGCCGATGGCAAATATGCCCTCTGAACCCGCACTAAAATACTGCTTCGCCGACGTTGTAAGTAACAGGTTCCCGATAAGAAGGCTCCCTATGAACATGCCCACACGATACAAGGTGCTGCCAGGAGCCCTGCCGTAGAGCAGTTTGTTATGAATACCGTCAACCACCACCTGGTAATTCCGTTCTTTGAACCTGTACCTGAGAATCCACAAAGGATAATAGACCACAGACAACCTTGTACCTATGGTCTGCAATTTCTGGAAGATCACTTCATCCACATCCACGCTCCTTCTGGCTTTCTGCAGCATCCATTGCTCGGATTCCCTGGCTGCATCGGTTCTTGAATGGGTGGGCTCAAATATCATTCCCTGTTTTTCCACCTTCTGGAAATCAAAAGGTTCAAGGTTCCCCGTGATACCTGAATTATCCAGTTCCTCGACCCCGAATTCTGATACGTCGCATGCAGCCCTGTTCCATAGATAATCCTGCAAAACCATGCGTTCAACAGGTTCCTTGCGTGTTGTTGTGGTGACATTTCCCCTGCTGTCCCGGTGAGTTTCATGATGTATCTTGTTGCCGAACACCCAGCCGCACACTTTTCCGGTTGACCGCCAGAAAGGCAAATGTACAAGGAAAATTTCCGTGAACTCGGCTCCTGCTTTTAATTTCCTGTCCTTATCAAACCCGCCAAGCCATTTTAGTGCTGCTGCTCTTGCTTCTTCGCGTTTTATTTTACTGCTGACATGATACTGCAACACCCCTTCATCTCCCATTACAAGCAGCGAAGTTCCGCAATAGGGGCATTTCAATACATTAATTCCTTCTCCAAGTTCAACTGCGCCGCCGCAGCCAGGGCACATGAGCCCCTTGATTATTTCAGGTTGTTCCTGGGCCATTTTCACACCTTCTCGGCGACAAATACAGCCGCTATTGTCACTATTATTGCAGTTATCACATATACGCCCAATACTCCGGGGAAGTCAAGTGACATGCCCTCAAAGAAGAACAGAATCGTCGCCCCTGTGCCAACTATCAAATATGGCATTTCAGCTTTTGAGGGAAATTCAGCGGTCATCACCTTGCTTGATGAACCATCCACAACCGCATTGTAAGTACTGCTCTTGTATTCGTAATTGAAAATATACAGCGGGATATGCACAAGCGCGCTATGGGTAATCGTTGATACATCCACTCCCTCGCTCTTGAGCCATTCAAGCGCAGATGTGTAGAGGATATGCGGCTCCTTTATTGCAGGATTTCCGGCATCTGCCTGGTTAAAGAACCGCAGGTCCCCGGCAGGGATTGGCAGTTTCTTTAATTCAGGTATAGGAGACGGGGATGCGGGCTGAATCCTGACTGCTTCGTTCCCGCCCTGTTTGACCTTGAAATACCACACCGGAAAGTAGATGAATTCTGTTTTTGTTATCCTGGCTTCCTTATCAAGGCCTTTTACAGTTGTGCTTCCTGCCATCCAGCGACGAAGCGACGCACCCGCACCCGCCTGGTCAAGAGTGGGATTCAGCATATAATGGAATACGACCTTGCTTTTATCCACGTAGATAGCAGAAGAGCAGTATTCGCATGTCAGGAACGTCTGTCCTTCTATTGCCTTTACTCCTGCGCCGCATTGTGGGCATTTTATATCCATGCAAAAACCCCTATTCTATTTTCTGGCCGCAGGCCGGGCAGAACTTTGCCCCGGGCTGGAGTTCTGCATTGCACTTGGGACAGTTCGTGGCGATCTTTGCGCCGCATGAGGGACAGAACTTTGAGCCTGAAGGAACATCGGCTTTGCATTTCGGGCACGGTGCGCCTCCTCCGATTTTTCCGCCGCAGTTGGTGCAGAATTTCGAGCCTGAAGGGATATCTGCGCCGCATGAGGGACATTTGATTCCGGGAGTGCGCGCAGCCTGCTGGGGCTGTTGTTGCATGGTCTGGCCTAACTGGGAAGCCATCATCATCCCAAGACCCATCCCCGCGCCTATCCCAACTCCTGCCCCGGCTCCGGCCCCGGCAGCACCGCCTTCCTGTTTGGCTGCATCCCGCATGGCATTTCCGGCCTGGAACGCCATAAAAGCTTCCTTTTGCCTCTGGTCTGCAAGGCCGAGGGCGCCGATGCCAGAGCGTGTATCTATTGCTTTTTGCACATCTTCCGGGAAGTTGATGTTAAGACCGGCAATACGCATGACCTTGAGGCCGTATTCTGCCACCTTGGGCTCTGTTTTTGAGAGAAGTATCTCACCGAGCTCATCCAGGTATGCAGGCAGATCAAGGGCTGAAACCTGGTTTTTGACCTTGAGTTCACCAAGGGCATCGTTAAGCTGCATTATGACCGCTTCTTTTAACCAGCTTACGACCTGGTCGCTTTCGCTAAAGCCACTTGTGCCTACAAACTGCGTTATGAACTGTACGGGATTGACAACTTTGTATGAAAACTGTCCAAAAATGCGTAGTCTTATCATCCCGAAATCCTGGTCTCTGAATGCCAGTGGCTCGGAAGTGCCGAACTTGCCCTGGAGTTCCCTGCGCTGGAGGTAATAGACCTCAGCCACAGGCTGCGTACCCGTGATTTTTCTTTGCAGTTCTGTAAGGACGGGTATGTTAAGGGATGATAACCCATGCCTTCCTGCCCTGTCAAGTACGGTAAGCACTTTCCCATCCCTGAAAAAGACCGCATACTCATCTTCCCTGACCACCACGTTGTCGTTCCAGATGATGTTCCTGGGAATCCTGTACATCACTTTTTCACCCTTTGCGGCATCGTCCCACATGAAAGTGGTGGCCCCAGACAGGCTTCCTCCTGAACCCTGTGTTGTTGGTGTTTTTTTGTCAAATATCATCAGTTTACCTCCAGGCCTGAAATTATGGTGATCCTTTTATCAAATGTCGAATTAAAATCACTGAGCGCTTTCCTGATGTTCCTGATTTTCTGGGCGGATGTGCCGTCTTTCCCTGTGATCGAAACGCTAAGTTCGTCTGCCAGCCTCCCGAGGGATTCTATTGTTTGAAGAAGCGCAAGGTCCCATTCATATATTTTATTAAGTTCCTCTTCTTCTATCCTGATGTCTGCTGAAATCCCGGAATAGCCCTGTTCAGCGTGGCGTATCTTATTTTCAATATTTCTTCCGGATTTCAGTATATCGCCTGCATCTGAAATGAGTGAGAGTTCCATAGCCCGTGAGAGTTCTTCCCTGCAATTTTCAAATTTTTTGTTTACTTCCCCAAGCCTGTTTGCAAGCTGCTGTCTCAGCAGGCTATCTGCTGCCCTTATATCCTCACGCCTGCGGTATCCCTTAAAACCCGGGATGAACAGTTCGATCTTTTTTAATAATCCCCTGTCTTCTTCTGCCCTGGATCTAAGGTCTGTCATTTTTTTCACCTGCATAAAAGATTATTTTTTGAATTTTTACCACCAGGTACAGAAAAACTATTCCATAGTTATTAAATCTTTTTATGAGATAACCGGGATGTTTGCATGTTTATATATTTATATATTTACATATTTATATCTTTACTCATACCTCAATGCATCAACAGGCTTCAATTTCGACGCCTGGTATGCGGGAATTATTCCTGCAAGTATTCCCACTGCAACAGATACGGATAATGCCATAATTATTGAGTTCAATGACACTATTGTACCTCCTCTTGCCAGGGGAAGATTCCCCATAAGTGATGGCAGGAAGCCTGAAAAAATCGCTCCGATTACTATGCCTATAATCCCTCCAACGAGCCCGATAAATGCTGCATTGAAAAGGAATATGAGCAAAATATCATTATTCCGTGCCCCGATAGCTTTCATAATCCCGATCTCCTTGGTCTTTTCAAGGACAGAAGTGAACGTGGTATTGGCTATACCGACAGAACCAACGATCAACGATAGAGGGTGGTGTGCCGTCCATAATAACTAAGTTGGGATAGGGGCGGAGGACGGCACTTATACACTGTGTATCAGTGCCCACATTCCTCTCAGGGAAGTCGTAAAAAATAAGTATAACGATAATTTATCCAGTTATTTTGAGTTTTTAAGGATTTTTTATACCCTGTTTTAGTTTTCTATAGTTTCTAATCAGTTTTACTAAGAAAATACCCTCTTTATTACCACGTATTACTGCAAATGATCTCTACGAACAAAGATATTATTGCTACGCTTTGCGAACTTTTCGAACTTTGCAGTGTCTATGTTCAGCTTTTTTCCCCAGATAGGTAACCGGAAATTAAGCTTAACCAATATACCCCAGGTCTTCTTCCTTTCTCTTATTTTCCTGGATATCTTTCAGGTACTTCTTGAAACCCTCATCAAACTTATTAGCTTCAATCTCGATTCTGCCCAGATCAACGGCAATACCAAGAAGCTCGGAAACTTTTTTTATCCCTGAGTGACACGCTTTTATATCTACAGCTTCAGGAAAGGCAGTCTCGCTGAGCAGGGCTATCCCATTTATTCCTTTTCGCAATGCATATTCGATAACAAGCCCGTTGACCCCGCTGATTTGAAGGCTACCTTCTGCGATCCTCACCCCCTGGCTCTGTAAAAATTGCAGAAGTCCAGGCGAGGTCGCAACCCCGAATACCTCCGGTTTCTCAACATATTTTTGTATATGTGTTGCAATTACAGTATATATAATTTCAACCCCGCAGAGCTTTGCAGCTTCAACTATTTTCTCGGCGAGCTCATTATCCTTCGCAGAATAGCCAAACTGTATATCACCCAGGAATAATATGATATTCTCTTTTTGCGAGTAGTAGAATTTAAAGGGGCTTATTTCCCTGTCAAATGGCACAACCAGGCCTTTTTCAAAGAAAACCATAGAAGGTGAAAGATAAGGCATCGGGATATCCGCGAACAAATCGGGCTTCAGGGATTCCATGAAATAGTTAACAGTATTCTTGGCGACCATGCCCATCCCAGGAAGACCTACTAACATCCGGGGTTTTATCATTTCAGGTTTTTTCAAAAATCTTAGTTCCATATTTTTTCCTCCTCAAAATTATCCCTGAACATCACATAAGGAATATGTTATCATTTTCCTGTCCATGCTCAAATCCTGCGGTTCATCATCCACGTCAATATGCGGGATACCGTATTCCTCGTTCATTTTCGAGACAATCGTTTCAAAGTCCGATCCTTTCATCAGTTCACAGATAAGCACTATCACAGGTCCTATTATCTGGTAATCGCAGAACCATTTATGAAGTATGAGATCAGTGTCATCGCCCACGAAACTTCGCAAAACCTCCTTATAATATATCTCACTCTTGCAGCAATCAAGATAGAACAGGCGGTATGGTTTTTTACGCGGATGGCCAGGCCTCTTCCTCATAGCTTCTGTAAAATAGCTAACATTATCACTCAAACTAAGATGCCTGCCATATCCGGCATGGGTTTTCAAATAAATAAAATCTTCATGCATCAGGCTCTCGTGCCATAATTTCCGCAAGTCGCCCTGATAATTTCTTCCCATAACAAGCCGTATCCGTGTATTTATGGTGTTCCCGTTGAAACTGAATATCCTCTGGTATTCCTCAAGGCCACGCTCACCGCCAGTCATCCGGAGGCCAATCAATCTCATTTTTCTTCGTGCCTCAAGGAAAACCTGGTAATCAAAATTCCCACCTAACGGGTCAGGCCCTATAAGAAGTGTTCCTTTGAAAGTGCCTTCGTTGAACAGTATATCGTATCGTGGAGCAGTACGGATAAGGGACATTGGCTATTTTGATAAATGTCAAAACGTCTATAAATACTTCAAGTAAGACCAATAATAAATTCACACATTCTTCACAACTATAATTAAGAAGGTGGGGTTCAACTCTTTAGTATACCAATTAAATAAAGGAGATTAAATAATGAAGGGTGCTATAGTGCAATGTCTTGGAGACCTGGCAAAAGGTAGCTTTGGAAACGACAAATGGGAAGAGTCACTTGAAAAAGCCGGAATGAGCAGAAAATCTTTCTTTATGCCACTTCAGAATGTAGAAGATGAAAAGGTATTAAAGCTCATAGACTCACTTTGCAAGGTAGCTAATATTACGCCTGCCCAGGCCGCTGACGCTTTTGGAGATTACTGGGTTAATATTTATGCCCCGAAGATATACGGAATGTATTTTAAAGGTCCGACCTCTGCAAGAGAGCTGATCAAGAAAATGGATAGCGTTCATGCGACCGTGACGGCAAATATGGAGAATGCCCATCCGCCGAGATTTGAATATGACTGGAAAGACGATAAAACCCTTATCATGAAATATAAATCCCAGAGGGGCCTGATAGATATCCTTGTAGGGCTTATCAAAGGTGTTGGTAAATATTATAAGGAAGAAATTAAGGTATCAAAGATCGGAAGTGATAAGGTTCAGATCATTTTCTCCAAATAGATCCGGGTTATTGCGGGTATAACCCACTCTTTTTTGGCCAAATGAATCCCGGACATGGATATTATCCCCTAAATCTTTTTATCATGGGATTCCAGTCAGGATTTCATCTATGCTGAATGGTTGAATGTATATATTTTGAGTTCCCCCACCAATCTCAGTGCTATTGTACAGGATAAAAACCTGACTCAAACCGTTAATCTTTTCTTCATTGAGGAGTTTATTAATTATTAGTATCACCAAACAAGACTCTAACTAAAGGACTAAAGGAAGAATTATGGAAGAAAGCGTTAGACTGAAAGTGGCCGAAGCTGACCAGCGAGATGTCGGAAAAGGAATAGTCAGGATAGATGAAAAATACAGGAATGCTATCGGAGTCAACATATTTGATATTGTTGAGATAATCGGGGAACGATCAGCTTCTGCCATGGTGGGAAGGTCATATCCCCAGGATGAGGGATTTGATGTCATAAGAATGGACGGCCTCCTCCGCATGAATGCAAAAACAAGCATCGGTGAGTCAGTAGAAGTCAAAAAGGCGGAATGGAAAGAGGCAAAAAAGGTCACCCTTGCACCTGTGATAGCCAATATCCATATCTATGCGCCCAGCGAAAGCCTGCGTGCGATTTTCCATAACAGGACAGTCTCGAAAGGAGATATAATATCAACCACGAGCGTCCGCAAGCCAAGGGAATCAATGGGTTCTGACGTTATGTTCGAACACGTATTCGAAGGAATGTTCCCGTCCTTTGGTCTTGGGGAGATAAAGCTCCAGGTCGTCTCAACTTCACCCGCGGGAATAGTCAAGATAACTGATATAACTGAAATGGAACTCCTTCCCGAAGCAGTAGCTATGGAGCAGGAAATACCGGAAGTCATGTATGAAGACCTTGGAGGTATAAAGCCAGCTATAACCAAGATCAGGGAGATAATAGAGCTGCCTTTAAAGCATCCTGAACTTTTCAACCGCCTTGGTATCGATGCTCCGAAAGGAGTACTCCTTCATGGGGCTCCGGGGACTGGGAAGACAATGCTTGCAAAGGCTGTTGCCAATGAAAGCGATGCATATTTTATTACTATTAACGGCCCCGAGATCATGTCAAAATACTACGGTGAAAGCGAACACAAGCTGCGGGAAGCCTTTGATGAGGCCGAGAAAAATACCCCGGCTATAATATTCATTGATGAGATAGATAGCATTGCCCCGAAAAGGGCTGAGGTTACAGGTGAAGTGGAGCGGCGGGTGGTGGCTCAGCTTCTTTCCCTCATGGACGGGCTGAAATCCAGGAAGAACGTGATAGTTATAGGGGCGACGAACAGGCCTGAGGCCCTTGATATGGCGCTTCGCAGGCCAGGCAGGTTCGACCGTGAGATCGAGCTTCGGGTGCCTGACCGCGACGGCAGGAGGGAGATATTCCAGATCCATACCCGCGGGATGCCGCTTGCCGAGGACGTGAGCCTGGATGCCCTGGCAGACCGCACATACGGATTCGTGGGCGCTGATATCGCAGCCATGTGCCGCGAGGCTGCAATGACATCGCTTCGCCGGATTCTCCCTGAGATAGATCTTGAACAAAAAGTGATACCGAAGGAGACGCTGGATAAACTCGTTATCAAGGGTTCAGACTTTGAAGAGGTCATGAAAGAAGTTCAGCCATCAGCTCTTCGGGAAATACTGTTTGAAGTGCCGAACGTGACATGGGAAGATATCGGAGGGCTTGATGAGGTAAAATCCCTGTTATCTGAGGCCGTGGAATGGCCGTTAAGATACGCCGAATCTTTCAAGAGGATAGGCGTTGAAGCCCCCAAAGGCGTACTCCTGTATGGCCCTCCAGGCACAGGCAAGACCCTTCTTGCAAAGGCCATTGCCAATGAGAGCGAGGCCAATTTCATAACCGTCAAGGGCAGCGATGTTTTATCAAAATGGTATGGCGAATCTGAAAAGCACATAGCAGAAGTCTTCAAAAAGGCACGCCAGGTGGCACCTACCATCATTTTCCTTGATGAGCTTGATGCACTTGCCCCTGTCAGGGGGTCTGCCGAGGGTGAGCCCCGCGTGACAGAACGGATCGTCAATCAACTGCTCTCAGAGCTTGATGGCCTTGAGGAACTGCGCGGTGTCATTGTAATAGGGGCCACCAACAGGCCAGATATTATCGATGCTGCACTCCTGCGCCCCGGCAGGTTTGATGAAATGATACTTGTACCTGTCCCTGATGAGAAGACAAGGCTTGAGGTATTCAGGGTACATACAAAAAAAATGGCACTTGCCAGCGACGTTGATATTAATAAACTTGTTGAGATCACAGAAGATTTCACAGGAGCGGATATCGCCGCAGTTTGCAAGAAAGCGGGACGCTTTGCCATGAGGGAGAACATTAATGCAGAAAAGGTCAGGCAGGCGCATTTCCTGGCCGCTGTGGAAGAAACAGGCCCCTCTGTCACTTCAGATATCATGGGGTATTACGAAAAAATAAAGGATGAATTGCGAAAGAAACGCTCAAAACAGATAGAGACAAGACCCGGAATATATGTATGATCAAAGAAGGTGTTCTCTTTGAGCAGCTTGCTGACAGGAAGGCCAGGTGCCATGTGTGTTCCCACAGGTGTACCATAAGGGAAGGCAATATCGGGATATGCGGCACCAGGAAGAACATCGGCGGGAAAATCCATACACTCATATACAATGCAGTATCAAGCGAAGCGGTTGACCATATCGAGAAAAAACCACTGTATCATTTCCTGCCCGGCACCCTTTCTTATTCACTTGGCACTATCGGATGCAACTTCAGGTGCATGCACTGCCAGAACTGGAATATTTCACAGGTAGCTCTTGAGGAGGCATATACAATAGAGATAACACCGCAGGAGGCGGTAAATCGCGCCCTTGCAGCAGGGTGTAAATCTATTTCCTGGACTTATAACGAACCTGCAATATGGCATGAATATACTTACGACAGCGCCGTGCTTGCAAAAAAAGCGGGACTTAAGACAGTATATGTGACAAACGGCTACATTACACCTGAGGCGCTGCGGCGCATCGCGCCATACCTTGATGCTTACCGCGTGGATATAAAATCTTTTTCAGATGATTTCTATAAAAAAACATGCGGGGCAAGACTTGCGCCAGTGCTTGAATCCACAAAGCTTGCAAAAGAACTGGGTATGCATGTTGAGACTGTTACGCTTATCATTCCCACGCAGAACGATTCTAAAGAAGAGATCACACAGATTGCGGCATGGGTGCGTGACAATCTCGGTGTGGACACGCCTATGCACTTCACGGCATTCCATCCCATGTATAAGACAAGCGATATCGGCACTACGCCGGCAGGGACACTTGAGATGGCGCATGATATTGCGATGAAGGAAGGGATAAGATTTGTTTATACAGGCAATGTCCCTGGCCACAGGTATGAAAATACCTATTGCCCGAAATGTAATACTTTATTGATCGACCGCATGGGATTCAGGGTGAATGCTATCTGGATAAAGGACGGGAAGTGCCCGGAATGCGATGAAAAGATACCTGTGGTGAACTAAAAATTATATTGTAGCACTTACAAAATATTATAACAAAAACCAGAATGACGAACTCAATCAGGGAATCTACAAAAAAAATACTGGATAAGCACGGTTACCATCTTGCAGGTACGCATGGCGCAGTAAAAACATGCCTCTGGCTCAACAAAAGCATGCGGAATAATGGAGCATGTTACAAATCACAATTCTACGGTATGGCCTCGCACCGCTGCATCCAGATGACGCCTACCCTTGCATGTAACCACAGGTGTCTTCACTGCTGGCGCGCTGTTGAGCTTGAGACTGATATCCCGCAGGTATGGGACTCGCCGGGAACAATAGTTGATAGTTGCCTTATTGAACACCGCCGCCTGGTCTCAGGTTTTGGCGGCTCGGAAAACATGGATAAAACAAAGTGGAAAGAAGCCTTCGCGCCAAGACACGTTGCGATCTCACTTGCGGGTGAACCCATGTTATATCCTTACCTGCCTGAACTTATCGATGAATTCCATAAGAAAGGAATGACAACTTTTGTAGTTACAAACGGGACAAACCCGGAGATGATTTCAAAGATCAATCCGACGCAGTTATATATAAGCCTGAATGCGCCTGATAAGGAAACCTATGAAAAGGCATGCGCTCCGGTGGGGGATACCTGGGAAAACATAAAAATGTCGCTTGGACTATTGAAAAATTCAAAAACCCGGACTGCTATAAGGATAACTCTCACAAAAGGTGTTAACATGAAGGCTGCCGGGGGTTATTCAGACCTTATCAGGATCGCAGAACCGGATTATGTCGAATTAAAAGCCTATATGCATCTTGGTTTTTCAAGAAAACGGCTTTCAAGGGAATGCATGCCTTCATACGGGGAAGTGCTGGATTTCTCCGAAAAAGTTGCAAAATCCCTGGGTTATTGCATAGCAGATTCATCAGAAACAAGCCGTGTGGTTCTACTTTCAAAAAACGGGGCAAAAAGCAACATATTATAACAAAACCCTTATGTGCTTATATATACTTATATAAATAGAATATGAAAGAAGGTGCTGAAGGAGAGACAGAGGCGATAACTGTACTGGAAGAGCCAATAGAAATCCTAGTGAACCTTGCAAAGAACAGCGAGATAGATCCGTGGAACATCGATATAGTCGAAATCACGGATAAGTTCCTGCGCCAGGTTGAAGAAATGGAGAAAATGGACCTGCGGGTCTCGGGGAGAACGTTGTTATATGCTGCCATACTCCTTCGCATGAAATCCAACGCACTTGTGGAAGTGGAAGAGCCGGAAGAACCGGTAGAAGATGATTTTTCTGATTTTGAGATAACTGATTATCCCGTGCCCGCGCTCCCGCTTCGCCGCTCCTCCAGGCGTCCCGTGACGCTTGAGGAATTATTATCCGAACTGAAGAAGGCTGAACTGGTAGAAAAACGAAGAATCTTGCGTGTTGAGAACAGGATTGATGAGATACGCACGACAGTAGAAGAAGTTCTTTCTATCGCACATGATGAAGACATTGAAAGCAGGGTCGGGAAGATGAGAGACTTGTTGAACGATTTGTTCGGTAAACAGGAAAACATTAAGTTCTCGCAGATCACTTATCCCCTGGACAGGTCGGGAATCGTAATGGCTTATCTTGCCCTTCTCTTTCTCGCAACGAAAAAGGAAATATGGCTTGAGCAGGAAGAACTATTTGGTGAGCTGTTCATCAGGAGGCAGGAGGCTAAATGAGCACTGATAAAGATATTCTGGAAGCAGCCCTGTTCGTATCAGGTGAACCTCTGGATATCGGCCAGCTTGGAAGTATCCTGAAAGGCAGGGATGTACGGGAATTGCTCCAGCAGCTTATAGAGGAATATGCCGTGCGCAGTTCGGGACTTGAGATAAAAGAGATAGAAGGAAGGTATGTGATGCAGGTCAAGCCCGAATACGCGGAAAAAGTAAGAAGAATGGCACCAAAAGAACTTCGCTCCCCTGTTCTTCGAACCCTGTCTATGATAGCTTATCACCAGCCCATCATCCAGTCAGAGCTTGTTGACAGGCGAGGTGCTGCCGCATATGACCATGTCAGGGAGCTTGAGGAACGTGACCTTATATCGGCAGTTCCGCAGGGAAGGACAAGACTTCTTAAGACCACGACGCGTTTTGCGGAGTATTTCAATCTTGATTCTGCTGACCCGGAAGCGATAAAACGTAAAATAATCGAGCTTGCCAGGGAACAGAATATGGGGCTTGACAAGTGGCTGGGCAAGCAGGGAATAGGCGTGACGCCCATGTATGAATCACTAATGGCGCTTTGCGGGATACAGGAATATCAAGTCGTAAGCCCATATAATCCCTCTGATGAAGAGCGCGACCGTGTGCAGGACCTGGGGGTGCTTGTGATATCCAGGGGATATGCTGACAGGGTGGGTAGCTTCTTTGACGGCAGGATAATCGAAGTCACTGCCGTGACGTTTGATGACCTGGTGAATTCTATAAATCTGCTTGCCGAATACGGAAGTAAAACCAGGGTCAAAGAGAGTATTGAAAAAATCAACGGGTTAAAGGATGAGTACATCGAGAAAACATTCTCAATAACAGTAAAGGTTGCGCCGCAGACAGAAATGGTATCCCGCATGGTCAATGAACTACGGCTTGGAATATCATCAGACGGCGTGAAGATAGCGCCCGATTACGGCACGTCAGGTGAAGGAAAAGAGGTAGGAGGCGGCGCTGATATTCTTATTCCCACGCATAAGAATGCAGAGCTGGATGTTATCAGGAGGATATGCCAGAGGTACGACGCGCTGATAGAAGGTTTAAACAGGCGTTCAGCAAAAATCAATTCCAGAGAAATCTGAGATTACAAATATAAATCTATTTCAACGAAAACTCAAGTGCAAGCACAAGACTTGAACCCAGTATCGCTATAGGGGTAACGAACAGCCCGATCTTCAGGAAGTCCGTCATTTTTGTGCTCCAGCCGTATCTTCGTGCGCTCTCAAGCCAGAGAATCCCGGCAAGGGCTCCGAATGTGGTAAAATTGGCTCCGAGGTTTGAACCAATGACCAGCGAATACGCCATTGCGGTATTCATATCCCCGCCAAGCGATGCATGCTGGATTATCGGTAACATCATAGCTGTCATGGGTATGTTGTTCACAAGGTTGCACATTAAAGCAGATAAAAGCGAGACCGAGACCGTTGCTGCAATAACGTTATCCCCGAAACCTGAGAACAGGACATTTCCTGCATGGCCTGCGATATCGCTTACTTCAAGGCCTTTTACCACTATAAACAACCCGATAACGAAGAGAACGACGTTCCATGATATCCTTTTGAGCCTGTGGATGATACGGCGCTCGAAAAACATCAGTATTATCGCGCCACCAAGGGTCACGGCTGAAAGGGGGATTTTGAAATAGTTTGCAACACCTCCGAGCACGATTACAGAGATGAGAACAATGAGCCCCAGGGCCACGAGAAATTTATTATTGATTCTAATGACAGTATTTTCCGGCATATCCACGTGGTCCGGTATCTGCTTTCGGAAAATGTATTTAATCAGATGATAATTTAAAAAAGCAGCCACAAGAGTGGGAAGGAGCATGTATCCTGTGAAACCGAAATAATCAAGGCCGAAGCTGTCGCCAATGAGGATATTTGTGAGATTTCCGATATACAGCGGCATAGAAAAAGTATTGGCAGCAAAAAAAGACACGTACATATAGGGTTTCGGATTAATTTTCGCCTTATTGCAGAAAATAAGTATTACAGGAGTGGTCGTCAGGATAACCACGTCGTTCCCGGCAAAAAGCGATATGCCTGATACCACAAGAAAAGTATATAAGAAAAGAAGCTTCCCGCTGTTTTTTGATGCATAAAGCGCGCGTGATGCGCAGTACTCAAAGAACCCGTAATCCTCAAGAAGGCTTGATATTATCATCAAAGTCGCAAGAATAATAACGACATTCCATGTGGTCACAAGAGGTACAGGCATCTCAGGCGTCGAAATGCCCAGAGCCTCTGCTACATGATGCGGTTTGAGCAGGAAAAAGATAGTAAGGAACGCACTGATTAAAGCTGCATGGGCTTCATTTATCCCTTTCGGCTTTGCTACTATGAGTACATAAGTAAATACAAAAACAGCAACAGCCAGAATCAGGGTCAATTCTGCCTATAAGCGTTCTTCCCTGAATTCTTTACATCCTCGGTTGGTCTCATACACATTTTTCTTGATCAATGTACATGAACCGTCATATTGTTCCCTATTGCTTCCTCTTATTTTTGTTGAGAAGTATCTGCAATCTACACAATACTTCAAGTTTTATCCTCCAAAAGTAGTTTATTCATTATAAGCCTGAATCCCCTGAAAATGCTTTAATTAAAATGAACAAGTATTTCACTAAAAACCAATATAAACAAACTCATTAATAAAGCTTACCCATAGCATATGACTATTAGAAATATCTTTATATACTAAAGTATATATGATAAATATGACTATTAGAAATACCTATATATACTAAAGTATATATGATAAGCCCAGAGGTATCACATTGTTTCTAGTAGGCGAAGCGTTAATTGGTGAGGAACCTGAACTGGCTCATATTGATTTGATCATCGGAGAAAAAACAGGACCCGTAGGGCAGGCTTTTGCGAATGGCTTTACGCAGTTGTCCATGGGGCATACACCCCTTCTTTCAGTCATAAGGCCAAACCTTCTTGCAAAACCTGCGACTCTCATAGTACCCAAAGTCACTGTAAAAAATATGTCCCAGGCCGCACAAATATTCGGACCCGCCCAGACCGCTGTCGCAAGGGCAGTAGCCGATTCTGTGCAGGAAGGGATAATCCCCGAAAACCAGCTTGAAGACCTCACAATCATTGTAAGCGTTTTTATTCATCCTGAGGCCAAAGACTACAATAAAATATATCGATATAATTACGGCGCCACAAAACTTGCCATTGAGAGGGCAATGCAGGGATTCCCAGACAGCAAGACCCTCATGTACGAGAAAGACCGCACCATGCACCCCATAATGGGATTCAAGGTCGTCAGGTTATGGAACCCGCCTTATCTCCAGGTTGCCGTTGATATACCGGACATAGACGCTGTCAGGAATATCATAAAACAGGTACCCCAGAGCGATCACCTTATTATCGAAGCAGGAACGCCGCTCATCAAGAGATATGGCGTGAATGTCGTCCAGTCCATAAGAGAAGTCCGCCCGAACGCTTTTGTCGTGGCTGACCTGAAGACGCTGGATACAGGCAACCTTGAAGCGCGCATGGTAGCAGATGCAACTGCTGATGCAGTTGTAATATCCGGACTTGCGCCAGTTTCAACGATCGAGAAAGCGATAAAAGAGGCGAAGAAAACAGGTATTTACGCAGTCATAGATATGCTGAATGTTGATAAACCAATGTCAGTATTAAAGCAGCTTTCAGTCAAGCCTGATGTTGTGGAACTCCACAGAGCGATTGATACTGAAGGTAAAGCTGAACATGCATGGGGAGACATCCCGGCCATGAAAAAATTATCAGAGAGATTGCTGGTTGCAGTAGCAGGAGGCATCAGGGTGGATACTGTCAAAGAGGCCCTCAAATCCGGCGCTGATATAATCGTTGTCGGAAGAGCGATCACAAAAGCCAAGGACGTGCGGTCAATGACAGAGCAGTTCCTTGAAGAACTCAAGCAGCCTGAAATAGACCAGTACAGGATAATGACCGACTTCTAATCAAAAGATAAGCTCCAAAGAGCATCAAGGAGGCAACAGACCGGATGAATATGAAGCTCATCGTTGTCATGATACTTCTTGTCGTCCTGGCAGCCGCTGGTTTCAGCGTCCTGAATTATGCCATACAGGGTTCTGGTGAAAAGGACTATGGTGAAAAAACGTTCAATGACATCATTTCAGGCGCAAAAACCGTTTTGGACGGGCCGGTCGGCTCAAAGCATATCGTGCTTGCAAAACTTCCCGTGAATTCAAAGATCATTTTATCCAATGATATTAAAAATGGCGCTCCTGCGGGGCGGGTAGATATTGAACTATCGAACGGGAATAAACTGGAGCAAGAGCTTGCACTTCCCATTAATTTCCTGTCGAGGGATAGAAAAGAGACAGGAAAAATGAGGCTGGATCTGGATAACCAGTTAAGTATAGACACCTCGGTCAGTCCGCAAATGGAAATATTTTTCCCGGAAGGCGAGTACAAGTTCATACTCATTCACAGGAAGGCTGAATATACAAGCTGGTCTGCAAAAGGAACAGACTATCTTGAGGTAAACCAGGAATGATCCTGTAAAGCTCATTACAACAACCTTTACATATCTTTGCCAGTATTATAAGCTGGATGAACAAGCCCGCAGTCCTTGATGAGAAAGTAAAGAGGTATGAAAGCCTGCTGCGCAAAGCGCTATCAGCTTTTGAGGTAGCACCTCAGGAGAACTCTCATTTAAAAAAAGTCTCCGATGATTTCTCCTTAATGGCAAGGTCTTATTATGAGGACGGCCTGATATTCATGAGGGGAGGAGACCCTGTGAACGCCCTCGCCTGTTTCAGTTACGGGCATGCATGGCTGGATGCGGGAGTGAGACTCGGCGTGTTCAAGGCAACTGATGGAAATCTGTTTACTATTTAAAAGAGGAACAACTTATGGCAAACTATCTGGTCACACTTGAAGCCGCCTGGCTTGTGAAAAGTGTAGAAAGCGTTGAAGATGCAATGAATATTGCGATATCCGAGGTCGGCAAACAGCTCAACCCGGATTTGAATTTCGTTGAGATTGAAGTCGGAGCTACAAGCTGTCCCGCATGCGGCGAGGCTTTTGATAGCGTTTTCATGGCCGCCGGCACTGCCCTTGTAGGCATCATGCTCGAAATGAAAGTCTATGACGCAGAAAGTGAAGAGCATGCTGCAAGGATTGCTAAATCCACTATAGGCAAGGCTTTGAAAAATGTCCCGCTTGATGTTGTTGATATTGAAGAATTCGAAGGCGGGAAAGAGAAGAAAAAACAAAAAGAAAAATGAAGCTGGCCGCTCTTGTCTCGGGAGGGAAGGATTCGTCTTTCGCATTATTCCTGGCCCTGGAGGAAGGTCACGAAGTCACCGACCTTGTTACGATAATCCCGAAAAATGAAAATTCATACATGTTCCATTCCGCAAACATCCATATTACGGGACTTATCTCCGATGCATGCGGGATTCCGCTGACTTCCGTGGTTTCTTCGGGGGAAAAGGAAACGGAACTTCATGACCTGAAAACTGCCCTGAGCCTTGTGAAAGTGGATGGTGTTGTTGTCGGGGCTATTGAATCCGAATACCAGGCTTCGCGCGTGCGACGCATATGCGATGAACTCGATCTCATGATGTATGCCCCCTTGTGGCATAAAGAGCCGGAATCGCTGCTTCGGGAAATGGTAGATTGCATGGACAATTGCATGGACATCAGGATGGTCAAGGTAGCAGCAGCAGGACTTGATGAATCATGGCTGGGGCGGCGCTTTGATGGGAAACTGGTAGAAGACCTGAAAATACTTCACAGGAAGTACAGGATCCATATCATGGGCGAGGGCGGAGAGTACGAGACCCTGGTGCTTGATGCGCCTTATTATAAGAAAAGAATTAACCTGATTGAGACAAGGAACTGCTGGATGGGAGACCACGGTATGATGAAGGTAATCAGGGCCGAACTTGGGGAGAAATAATTTATAAGGCCGCCTGAACAAAACCTATAAGCTGTTTTTCCTCATTCAGGACATTGTGTTGTACAATTTGCCCTATGGTAAAACGCAAATCCTGGTAGATATTCAAGGCCGGCATCAGGTAAAAGTCATAAAACCAATGGATACGGCAGAGGTCCCGGATGAAAAAAAAGAGATCGAAAAGGCGCTTAAAAACCCCATAAAGAGCATGCGCCTGTCAGAGATAGCAGGCAGCGGCAAAAAAGCAGTGATAATAGTCAATGATATTACCCGTCCCACGCCCACTGCTAAACTGCTTCCTCCCCTCATTTCCGAATTAAAATCCGGCGGCCTTGAAGATGTTACGATTATATTCGGCCTCGGTATACACAGGAAACAGACCGAAGAGGAAAAACGCTTCATATTGGGAGACCTGTATGGTAAAGTAATAAGCGTCGAGCACAATATCGATGATTGCGTGAATCTTGGCACAACCTCAAGAGGCACGCCTGTTGAGGTATTAAAACACGTTGCAGAAGCCGATATCGTGATATGCACCGGGACTGTCGAATTCCATTATTATGCAGGTTATTCAGGCGGGGCCAAGTCGATACTTCCCGCTGTTTCATCAAAAAAGAGCATTTATGCAAACCATGCCTTCATGTTAGACCCTAAATCCGCGGCAGGAAGGCTCGATGGTCCTGTAAGGGGGGATATTGAAGAGGCTGGCACGATACTTGGCATCGATTTTATCCTGAATGTGGTCTTAAACGAAAGAAAAGAGATAATCTTTGCCGCAGCAGGTGATTACATAGAGGCGCACAGGAAATGCGCGGCTTTCCTTGATAAGATGTCAAAGATCGAGGTCGAGCCTGCCGATATCATAATAGTCTCACCCGGCGGGTGGCCAAAAGATATCGACATATTCCAGTCGCATAAGGCGCTTGAACATGCCAGGAACGCGGTGAAAGAAGGAGGTTCGATCCTTCTTGTGGCAGAGTGCAAGGAAGGTTACGGCAACCGCGTGTTTGAAGAGTGGCTAAAATCAGGTCGTGATGAAGTTATAAGCCGTTTTAAGGCCGGGTTCGTAATGGGCGGCCACAAGGCAGCTCTGATCGCGGCATTAACAAAGAAAGTTGACCTGTACCTTATCTCATCCCTGCCCGATGAAATCTCAAAGAGGGCGTATTTTATCCCGTCATCACTGGAAAATGCACTGAACATGGCAATCGGAAAATGCCCGGGGCCTGCAAAAATAATCGTGATGCCTTACGGAGGTTCAACCCTTGTTGCCAGCCGTCAGTAAAGCATTATAATAACTGATAATTAAACTGAAGTGTTTTATGGTATTTTATTGATGCTTAAAAACCGCAAAGTCAGCCATGAACTGCGGTTCATAGATGACGATGAAATGTCTTTCATACCAGGGCGCAAAGCCACAATATCTTTGCGTTCTCGCAATGTTCCTTTTTTTATTATCCACCTAACATAAATTACTTAAGCCAGTATGCAGACTAAGCACCAGATGAAACTCAGTGATTTCGATTATTATCTTCCAAAAGAACTTATCGCCCAGTCCCCCGTAGAACCAAGGGACGCATCAAGATTAATGGTTCTTGGAAAAAATGTTGAACACCGGAATTTCTCTGATATCGTTGATTATTTTGAAAAAGGAGATACCCTTGTACTCAATGATTCAAGAGTGATCCCCGCAAAACTCCAGGGTAAAAAGAGCACCGGGGGCCGTGTTGAAGCCCTTGTGATTTCAAAAAACGATGCTGGATATGAATGCCTGATACGGGGCAGGAACCTCCATGCAGGCTCAAAACTCCATTTCGGGCAGCTTGAGGCCGGGAAGATTGAGGCCGGGAAGATTGAGGTCAGGAAGCTTGAAGCAACAATCCTTGAAGTAAGGAATAATCCTAACACTAACAGGTATCTTGTTGACTTCGGCTGTAATGGCAACCTTGATAGTATCCTTGAAAATATCGGGGAAGCCCCCCTTCCGCCCTATATCAAGAAAAAACTTGAAGATAAGAACCGCTACCAGACAGTATATTCAAAGGAAAAAGGCTCAATTGCCGCACCCACGGCAGGCCTTCATTTTACGAACGGTTTGCTGGACAGGATAATTAGAAAAGGGGTTAATATAGCCTATGTCACCCTTCATGTGGGCCTTGGGACGTTCACCCCGGTAAAAGTTGAGGATATTGAAAAGCATACGATGGAGCCAGAATATATTTCAATAAGTACGGAAAATGCCAAAATTATTAACCAGAACAATGGAAAGCTCATGGCAGCAGGGACTACCACAGTAAAGGCGCTTGAAAGTTCATCCGTGAATGGAAAAACTACTGCAATGGAAGGTTTCAGCCAGCTTTTTATTTACCCGCCTTATGAATTTAAATCAAAGATCGATGGTATTATCACAAACTTTCATCTCCCAGGGTCAACTCTTTTAATGCTTGTAAGTGCATATGCAGGCAGGGAAAGGTTGATGGGCGCTTATAGCGAGGCCATATCACGTTCATACAGGTTCTACAGCTTTGGTGACGCTATGCTGATCTTTAGATAAGGGGAAATATGTACGAATTAGTCCACACTGATAAAAACACAGGCGCAAGGGCAGGAAAACTCCTGACAAACCACGGTATTATAGAAACCCCGGCGTTCATGCCAGTAGCTACCAAAGGAACCGTGAAAACTCTCACGCCTGAAGAGCTCCATGACATGGGCACTCAGGCTCTAATCAGCAATGCCTTTCACCTGTATCTTGCCCCTGGCATGGAAGTGATAAGGAAAGCCGGAGGGCTGCATAAGTTCATGCACTGGCAGCGTGCCATATTCACGGACAGCGGCGGTTTCCAGATGATACGCAGGGATTTCCCGTTCAAGATAACAGACATTGGGATAACTTACAAGAACCCGCGCGATGGGAAGAAATACTCATACACTCCTGAGACCTGCCTTGAAAACCAGAAAATCCTGGGGAGCGATATTGCCATGATACTTGATGAATGCCCGGCATACGGAAGCGATTACAGCATTGTGGAAGCATCTGTTGAGCGCACAATGAAATGGGCAGAACGGGCAAAAAACGTAGATAAAAACCGGGGCCAGCTCTTCTTTGCCATATTGCAGGGCGGGACTTTCGCAGAATTGCGGAAAAAATGCGCTGAGGAACTGGTGGAGATGGATTTTGACGGGTACGGGATAGGCGGCCTGTCAATAGGTGAGCCAAAGGAATTGATGAATGAGGTGTTGAAATATAATGTCCCGGCAGTCCCGGACGATAAACCGCGATACCTGATGGGCGTGGGGTCGCCTGCCGAGCTTCTATCAGCCATTGAATGCGGTATTGACATCTTTGACAGTGCTTTTCCAACAAGGAATGCCAGGCACCAGACTCTTATGACTTCAAAAGGAAATATAGACATCGCGCGAGGAAAATTTTCTCTTGATCTTGCCCCGGTCGATGAAAATTGCGGGTGTTATACCTGCAAAAATTATACCAGGGCTTACCTCCATCACCTCTTTCATGAATCCGAACTCCTGGCGCTTCGGCTGGCATCAATACACAACCTTTACTATATCCAGTCAATAATTAAGGGTGCAAGGGAAGCGATTCTTGAGGATAGGTTTATAGAGTTCAAAAGAAGTATAATATATTTATGAGGAATATTATGATGGTGCAGGAGGTAAAAGTATCGAAACCAGAAAGATATGCCTTGTGAGCGACTGGTATTACCCGGGCATAGGAGGTATCGAGAATCATATAGAATACCTGGCCGGGCAGCTTGTTGAACTCGGAAATGAAGTCCACATCCTGACCTGCGGGAACAAGGAGTTACAGGACAAAATCGGGGAGCATGATGCCCTCAAGAGAGAAATGGGCATAACAGTACACAGGATAAAGGGTTACACAATAAAAAAATGGGGGGCTGTGGTCGATCCGAGGATTTCATGGATTGTAAATGATGTTATCAAAAAAGAGAATTTCGACCTGATACATGCCCATAGCATTTATTCACCCACTGCCATGGTTACCGCTTATGTAGGCAAGACCCTTCGGAACATACCCACTCTTGCCACAAACCATTCCATATGGGGAGAGTGGAGACTGGGAAGCCTGTTCCAGCGCACGATACGCGAAGAGTTTACAAGGCTTGATGCAATAATTGCTGTAAGCAGTGCAGTTAAAAAAGACATGGAACGTTTTTGTATCGACAATCCGGTGTTCATTATCCCGGGCGGCGTGGATTGCGACAGGTTTTATCCTGATGCTAAATGCAGGGAGGAAACACGAAAATTACTGGGATATGGGGATAATGCTATTGTAATTGTGACTGTAGGCAGGCTTGTCCCGAGGAAAAGAATGCACGAGTTGATTCAGATAATGCCGTATCTTACAAACCAACATAATGTTAAATTGTTAATCGTGGGCGACGGTCCTGAAAAAAAGAAGCTAATAAACCTGTCGAAATCGTTAAAGGTAAACCAGCATGTAAAGTTTGTCGGTTTTTCACATGACCCGCGAAATTACCTGAATGCATCGGACATATTTGCCTTATGTTCTGTAGAAGAAGCGCTCGGTTTGTCGATACTTGAAGCAATGGCATGCGAACTTCCTGTAGCTGTGAAAAACGTGAATGGTATAAGCGATATACTGGATGGCAATGGTATCCTCCCGTATGCCCTGGATGCTGATGGTATAAAGAATAACGTCGAGTTCCTGATAAATAACGTCGAAATTCGCTCAAAGCTGGGGAAAAATAACAGGAAACATGTCCTTGCTAATTTCGCCTGGGATGGCATCTGCGAAAAGACTATCGGAGTTTACGATTTTATCGAGCAGACGGCTGAGATGGATTCAAATAAATACTACAATATGAAGCTTGCGAAAATAGGAAGAATTGCCAAGCGATTGATGCGGTTCCATGAGAAAAACAGTAAGCTTAACGATAGATATTGAACATGATTGCCCTCCCTACTTGAAGACATACAGGGGGATAGAAAAAGGGCTTCCAGGATTATGTTCTGTTCTTGATGGATTTGGTGTGAAAGCGACGTTCTTTGTGACAGGGGATGTGGCATCAAAATACCCAGAGGAGATAAAAAAGATAGCGCAGCACCATGAAATCGGAAGTCATGGCTATTCCCATAAGCGTTTTGACAGGATGAATTTTGCTGAAGCTGCGTATGAGATAGAAAAGAGCACAGAGATATTATGCAGGCTGACAGGTAAGGAAAAACTGGATTCGTTCAGGGCGCCCAATCTCGTATTTCCTGAAAGGTTCCTTTACCTTCTGAAAGACAACGGTTATTCTATCGATTCGTCCATTGCAAAATATAAGCCCGGCTGGGTTTTGAGAAGAGCCGTATCAAATATAGATATATTAAGAGTCCCGGTTTCTGCCACTTCATCGCTGCTGCGCTTTCCTTTTGGTAATCAACTTATCAGGCGTCTTTCACATCCAGTTGTACTGTTCTTCCATCCGTGGGAGTTCGTGGGAATGCAGCATGAGCCGATAAGATGTGACTGTAGGATAAATACAGGGGCAAAGGCGCTTTCAAATCTTGAGAAGCTTATTGAGATGTTTAAGAGCGATAATTATAGGTTTTGTAAGATGTCGGATTTTCTTAAATAAGAGTGATTTCATTTTCAATAATTTTGATTCTTAATGCTTTTTTACCAGCATGGCCCCTGTCTTGAATCAGGACATATTGTAGATCCTGAGGTTCCTGCTCCAAACAGGTTAGCGCCATCAATCCTGGCACCGGCCATGTTCGTTCCCCTGAGGTTTGCAAAATTCAGATTTGCACCTTTGAGACTGGCATTGCTCAGGTTTGTATCCTCGAAACTGGCAAAATTCAGGTTAGCACCATTCAGGCTGGCATTACTCAGGTCTACATCTTCAAAGCTGGCAAAGTTCAGGTTAGCGCCATCGAGATCAGAATTACTTAAGTTTGCACCTTTCAGGTCTGCAAAGTTCATATCCCGTCCCCTAAGATCCATATCATTCAGGTTGGCCCGGGCCATGTTCTTAGCATAATCAGAAGGCGGTACTCCACTCATTGCCAGCATGACAGACCCGGTTATTATAATAACACCAATCAATATTGCTATAAGATAGGTAACTTTTGAACCATTACAGCAGACCAGGATTTCAAGACCCGCAAGAATAAGAATTACCGGCCAGTAACGCCATAATGTTGTCCATATCTCCCAGGGAACTATCCCAAGATTGTTGAACAGCAGTATGAAACCAACTGCCAGAAGGATTAGCGGGCCCACGAATCCCCGTCTGGACATTCTCAACCTCTTAAACGGCTGATAAGCAACCAGGCCCCGATTAAAATTAGAACAAGAGGCCAGAATACATCAGTATCAAACCACCAGAATATATTGTGAAACCACCTTAACATGTTAAGGTTATTCAGGAGAAAATACAAACCCAGCAGGATGAGGAGTACACCAAGCCATCTGGCATGCCTTGCTACTCCCTGTTCGCTCTTCTCTGACAGGGTAGAACCAAACTTTTCACCAGCCTCTTTCAGGCGTTCTCCCATTTCCTGAACGTTCTCCTGGATTGCCTCACCCGGCAACTGGTCGGCCCTGTCATCTTTTGGCATTATGATTGCAAGGATTATGTATAAGAGGATACCTAACCCGTTCATGAACAGAAATATAACAAAGACGAGCCTGACAATAACAGGGTCTATGTTGAAATATTCTGCAATACCGCCGCAGACACCATCGATCACCTTATCTGTCCTGCTCTTTGTTAACCTTGCTTTTACCATTATAACTTGACTTCGCCTGTTAACCTATAAAGGAAAGCCACATTTCAGAAGTTTTTGTGAAAAGACTTGCATGAAAATGTAACATTCCCTATAGGCAATATTGTAATGCTCGACAGAATAAAAAAAGATTATGGTTATTTTGACTTTGTTCTGGATAAAATCTCTGGAAAAGCAAAAGATTTCCAGGAGATCGTTAAGTCACTGATCTACAACAAGTTGACAGACAATGTTTCCATCAATCAAATCCCAAATATCTATCCTGAAGAAGCTTTTGAATATTTGGGATTAGAAAAAACACCTGCTGAAAGGACTTTTTACAGGACTATCGAGCGGCTTGGAGATAAATTTGAATTCGTTTTGGAACGCCATCAGAAATTTTTAGAGAAAAACAATCTCGTATCAAAAGAGCAATTCATTGATTTCTCATCGACATATTTTGAAGGAACAAAACCTGAATTGGGTGCTTTAGGATATTCAAGGGACGGTGCACCTGGAAAGAAGCAAATCACTTTCGGGATAAGTACCGGTATCAATAACATACCAACAGCATTGACCATCCAGAAAGGAAATGTACAGGATAAAACACATTTCAAACACACATTCAATCTTGCCAAAAAAGTATTGGAAAAAGGCAGCATGCTGATTTTCGATTGTGGAGCAAACACTAAGACAAATAAGAAAATGGTTCATGGAGAATATCATTATCTTACTTTGAAAGCAAAGAAAAAGAAAAGCTACAGACATATTATTCAGTTATTCCTGCAAGAAAAAAACAATGGAACAACCGTAAAATTTGAAAAGAACGATTCCATTTATGAATGTTTCAAATTGGTAAGAGATACTGAAACAACTTATATTTTCTTTTCAGAAAAGCTGTATCAGGATCAGCTACTCAAAAGAAACAAGAAATATCAAAAGCTCCTCGAAAAAAACGACAAAAACCTTAAGAAAGTCAAAAAAGGAAAGAACCTTGGTTCCGTCATAACGAAAGAAGGTTACATTATTCTTCATGGAAGTATTCAAAAAACTCTTGCCCCGATAAGCAATCCTTATATCAATGGATTGGAGGGATTTTTTGCTCTTGAAAGTTCAGTCAATGCTCAAGTTTTGCACAGTATCGAATCCCACCGCTGCTTAAATAAATTATGGTAGAATTTATTATATTCATCAAATATGCCCTCGATGGATAGATTTAGGGAGTGTAACATAATTTGCTGAAACTTCCTATAATCATTTACTTTCCCGTTTATATATACACATCCATTCGTTCACCGAAATACACCCTCAATTGATTCAGGATAATTCCCCAGTCACGGAGAGGCATAGTCCATTTCTCATATGCGTCAATCACTATCAAGTACAGTATTTTGAACAAGGAATCATCAGTCGGGAATGAACCCTTATTTTTGGTGATTTTCCTTATTCGCCTGTTGAAATTCTCTATGGGATTAGTTGTATAAATAAGTCGCCTGATCTCAGGTGGATATTTGAAAAACGTCGATAGACTCTGCCAATTACTTCTCCAGCTCCTGATCGCATAAGAGTACTTATCGCCCCATTTCACCTCAAATCTGTCCAGAGCAGCTAATCCAGCCTCTTCGTTGGCTGCTGTATATATCTCCCTCATATCTGCACAAAACGGCCTCCTATCCTTGTAATTAACGAATTTAGTGCTGTTCCTTATCTGGTGCTCTTGACGGGTCATCCGCGATGCGTTTTTTGTACACCATGCGCCTCTCAATGAGCGGCTTCAGAACCCGCGGAATAAGGCCAATGTGCTGCTGGCAGATGTTGTAATGCGTGAAGGGCACGCGTTTCTGCGAATCCGGGCAGCATCTGCACAGCACTGTTTCTGGCGAGATATTGTGCTTCACCATTATATTGGGAAAGAGGGATGCAAAATCTATCTCAAAGGCATTCTCATGCAGGCCTATCTTCGGCTCTATAACCAGGGCGCCTCTGTCTGCGATAAGAAGTTCTTCAGCCGTCTTCCAGTATTCTGCAAGGTTGCGCTTCCAGGGAACAAGCACGCCGTCGCGCAGGGCCTGATTGACCTGAAGCGCGGTCACTGCGCTGCCTGGACTCAGGCGCGACAGTTCCTGCATCGGTATCCCTATTATGCGGGAGAGGTCGATCAGCCCGAGAAGTCCGCCTTCCCTGAAAAGAAAGGACGATTTATCAAGGTGCAGCCGCCCTGCCAGCAGGTATCCCCTGGGCTTATAGAGTATCCTGCCGTAGCTGAAATACGACCTTCCATCACCCTCGGGCAGGATATCCTTTTCCCTGCCGAGCTTTAGCTCAACACCATGCAGCGAAGCACGGTGATGCAGGTACGGCAATTCAAAACTATCTCCCCTCCCGGTCAGTATCAGGTCGGGATCGGCACGGGCAACTTCGAGGTTAAGCTCGCTGATCACCTCTGATTCGTCCCTTCCCTCGATTATGACTTCGCCAAGAGTTATTTTGCCAATCGGCTCATCCATCGTAATAATTCCTTTCTCTCTGGCCGGCACCACTGCGAGTTCAAGGCTCACGAGGTCGGGTATCTCGTAGTCAAGGGCATACTGTCTGTCATCAAGCACGTCTCCCTTCAACTTTGCAGCCGGAAACAGGCTGTATTCGAGCAGATACTGCCTGACAGGATCAAGGTCGATATTGAAGAGATTACAGCCCTTAGCCTCAAGCATGGAAGCGATCTCGTAAACCGAGTTCAGCTCTATTGCAGCAGAAATTACTTTTTCAGGCTCGTCTCCCATCCATGTCCTTTTCTCCTCAAAACACGTGCCTTTCACACCTGGCAGGCTGGCTATCAGGGACAGAAGTTCAGGTTTGCCTGAGATGTATATCCTGGGATAATACACCTCTCGCACAGGCCTGCAATCCGGACCGTCTTTAATCCATTTTGTTATCCGGCTGTTTTTCGGGTCGTATCTGACATCCAGCAGGAACATGCCTGCCCTCCTCCTGCGAGTTAAGCTCTTTTTCCTGCTCAATGAGTATGGACAGGAAAACAGCGTCCATCGGGTCAAGAGTAGGTGCGACAGTGCAGGATGAAGCATGCTTCCTTGCCTTGTTCATGAGACGGTCAAAGGCAGCTTTATCCTCTCCGTGCAGTGCCCTCCTGAATATTGATAGCTCCACTATTATCTCTTCAAGCAACGTGCGAAAGGACGGCACTGTCCTGCCCATACACATCACCTCCTGGGAGATTAAAATCTGCAAAATCTGCAAACCTCATCTGTCCGGGAGGTACGGGCATGTACTCAAAAACATACCCGTCATCGATTACCCTGATGAGCTTCTTTGAAGGCTGCTCGATGCGGATAACCCTATCAGCCCTGGATGCGAGCAACCTGTCCCCGTACCATGAGCCTCCAAAACTTGTCACTGCAGTTATAATGCCTGAAGAGGCGGTCAGCAGTTTCAGGCGTTCAAGCAAAGGCTCAAGCAATCTTATGCCATCTTTCCCTGAAAAGAGCGAAGGCAGGTAGGATACAGCCAGCACGGCAGGATGCCACTGCTCGATTGCATCATGCAGTCCATGTATCAGGGCATCCATCTGGTACTCAGTGAAGGCACGGGCAACATGGATTCTGGAAAGCACTTTCCCTGGCTCGCAACCAAAGGATTTTGCCATTCTTGAGAGGGCATAGGGATCAAAACTGTTCCAGCCGTCCACAAACATCGTATCCCTGCCAGAGGATATAACTGATGAAACGCACAGGCGGAACAGAGCATCAGGCACTGAACTGGACGACCCTTCAATCAAGGTTATGCATGAGGGCTTGAAGCCCTGAATATCCAGGGGTAAATGATTACGGGCGTTAACATAACAAGACATGTCTTTCACATCCACAGAATAATTACAAATTTAGAATGACAACCATAAAAACAATTGGAGAGAGCGGAGCGAAAGTATTCAAATGTGATAGATCAGACTTGGGTGAAGGCATAATATTTGTGGATGAAGAACATACACTTCGTGAGTGGAGAATTTCTGCGGTCATGAACAATCTGGAGGAAAAATGGAAGGAATTGATGATGAAGAGAAAGAATATTACTTACTTGTAAAAAAAGTGTTTCGTATATTAGCTCCTTTTTATGATATTGGGACAATACCCATCTCAGGATTAAGAGATAAAACTGTAGATGTTACTGATGCAGGAATTAGCTCGAAAATCCTGGACGTTGCGACTGGAACAGGGAAACTGGCATTTGCATTTGCAAAAAGAGGTTACGATGTTACCGGGATTGATCTTTCCGAAGCCATGCTCAAAGTTGCCATTAAGAAAAATAAATATGAAAATGCAAAATTTGTACATGCAGATGCCACAAATTTGCCATTCAAGAACAGCAGTTTTGATGTCTCCTGTGTTTCATTTGCCTTACATGATATGCCTTCAACTATTAGAGAAAAAACGTTAAAGGAGATGACCAGAGTCTCTAAACCGAAAGGAATTATAGTAATCGTTGATTATGCTCTGCCCAAGAATAGGATTGGCAGATTTTTGATTTATCATTTTGTTAAGATTTATGAAAAAGAATACTATTCAAAATTCATTAAATCCGATCTCAAAGAATTGCTCAGAAAATCTGGAATTGAAATAAAAGAAGAACTTCCAGTATTGCTTGGAGCTGCGAGAATCTTAAAAGGCAGTAACGATATTCAATAATCTGGAATCATGAAGATAAAGATTGTAACCGAAGGCACAGAATCCTTCGCTGAGTTAAATGATACGAAGACTGCCTCCTCTGTAGCTGAGGCTCTGCCTTTTGAATCTGTTGCACACAGCTGGGGAGATGAGATTTATTTTGAGATACCGCTGGAACTTGAGATTGAAGACGGTAAAGATATCCTTGAGGTTGGAGATATCGCCTACTGGCCGCCTGGCAAGAGTATGTGCATCTTTTTCGGTCCAACGCCGTCAAGCAGAGGCAATGAGGTCAGGGCATACAGCCCTGTGACCGTATTTGGCAAGGTAACGGGAGATGCAAGAGTTTTCAGGAATGTAAAAGACGGAGAAAGAATCAGAGTTGAAATTGCGGATTAGGTTGCAAGTCTCACCACCTATTTTCCATCAAGTTTATATACTATAACACAAATTTAAATATAGGCAACAAATCGTTGTCGGGGTATGAAAAATATGGCGAAAAAAACTAAGACCAAAACTAAAACTGCAAGAAATTATGTATTAAGAGGAAAGAATGGAAAAGAGACTGGAGTATTTTCAGGCAGCCAGCCGCGACAGGCCGCATTGAAAGCCGCAAACCGCAGCAAAGGAACAAAAACGAACCCCGTTGAAATAAGACTGAGGGAAAGAGGAAGCAAAAAAATCCATATCTTTAAAGGATGGAAAGAAATTGTCCCGGCTCCAAAGAATAAACCAAAATGGATGCCCGAAAAAATCAATAAGCCAAATGTGGAAAAGGTAGGCGTAGAGAAACTTGATAAAATTTAGTTTATTTTTTTACAGAATAGCCTGATTGCCCTCCTGAGTTTCTGCTTTAAATTTATCTTCAGAGTTCCAGATAATCCGCATACCTATGTTCTAAACATCACACTTCTGTTTATATTCATGTGAAGCCCAATTATAATAATAAGGTGCATATTTATTTTGTCTCAGGATATTCGCATGAAATTTGTACATGTCCAATCTGTACTTCCAGAGGAAGACGTAATCGCACTGAAAAAAAAGTCCGGGGAGTCTTCGATTAAAGAGGCCATTTCCAAGGCAGTGTACCATTATTTGAAGTGCGATAAGACTTATAAAGATGAAGAATAGTAGCGGATGTTCTTCTGGGATATATCTCTAGAAGAATTTGAAATGTCAGAGGAGGTCTTAATAGGAATGTTTCTTAACCAGTTGTCTAATTTTTGGGGTTCACTCCAATATCAACATCAACTTTATAATAGCTGGTGAAAAAGGGGAAAAATTATTGTATTCCTTAACCAAAAGCGATAGGAGGATAGAGTTCTGTGAAGGATTCGAATATAATAATTAACCTGCTAAAAACCCTTCCACTTCATTCCAGGCTCGTATTATGTGCATGCATTAGGTTACTTTCCAGTGATAATGATGCCAGAATAACGGTGACAGATGTTTTCATAAAGTATAAACAATTGACTGCCAGATTCAATATCAACTGGGTATCCCTGGGTAAGGTGACCGAGCATATTAAGGAACTCGAAATGCTTGGGTTCTTAAAATGTACGTATCCACAGAAGGGTCATACGCATCAAATAAGATACATTCATATTTTCGTGCCTGCTGAAATCCCAAAATACGTTTCTGTACTGCAAGAGGAATTAGGGAAGGAAACACGGGCCCAATAGCAAAACGAAATTAGCGATCGAACAAAAGAGGCGATACCTATGGATTCAAGAAACTTACGAGAAATGGCGACATTAACCGGGGATGCTTCTGGTGCCTTGAGGTCCTCTTCAGCGAACTGCGCGGTGTAGAGAAAGTTATTTCTGGCTACTCTGGTGTCAGCGTACCCAACCCATCCTATCGCGAGGTATGCACGGAACGACAGGACATGCTGACGCGGTTAAGATAATATTTGACCCTCAAATTATCTCTTTTAGAGAGCTCCTGGAGGTATTCTTTACCATCCACGATCCGACGACCTTAAACCGCCAGGGTGCGGATGTGGGCACACATCGCTCAGCAATCTTCTATCACACGCCAGAACAGGCAAGAACTGCTCAAGAAATGATAGATAGTATATTTGCATATGGCTGAAGGTAGGCTTCATGGCGGCTTCGTTTGTGTTTTGACAGTGTCTGCTGCTACAGCATAGATAACAGTGATAGCCTTAAATTTAAAGATCCACATCGCCAGAGGTTAATGATTGGGGCCCGAGCAAACTCGGAGCAGTATGGATGAGAGGATTAGGGAGCGGGAAGGGGGAGATATCATTTGAATCGGCCAGAGAGATGACCATACATCGGTAACTTTATTTATCATTACGTTCTTGATTCATTTGGCTAAGATGCAGATACTTACAGATTCGTGTCAGCATTTTGGCAATGTCCTCATTCCGACAAAAGTGTATAAAGAGACTGTAATTAATGGAAAGAAAAATAATCATCCGGATGCAGTAATAATTGAACAGGCAATTACTGGGAACCTGATAAAAATAAGAGAAGTTAAAGATAAAAAGAAAGTAGAGAACTTAAGAATATTTGGATTACATCTTGGTGAAGCTGAGGCGGTAGCGCTATATTTCCAGGAGAAAGCTCAGTTTCTGGCAACCGATGATGATACCTGCCGGAGGAACAGAATAATCATAGGAATTAGGATTATCGGCTCTCCTGCAATTGTTATTATGTTGTTTAGAAATTCTTTGATAACAAGAAGTAAAGCTCTTGATTGTGTCTCCTCTCTTGAAACAATTGGCTGGTTCGATACGGAGGTTATACACGAGATGAAACGACAAATCGATAAGAGGTGAATGAATGTCTGAACTGATACCTCTGGGTATACGGCTCGATAAAAAAATGGTTGAAGAACTGAACCAGATAGCTGATGAAGAACACTTGGACAGGACAGCTATTATTAGAAAGCTCATAGCCAGTGCCATCGAGAATTACAAAAAGGATATGGTCATGAGGAAATATGAACAGGGTAAAATCAGCATATCAAAGGCTGCTGAAGATACAGGGTTAACAGTCGGGGAAATTGAAGAATATATGGTCAGGAAAGGTTACAGATCGAAATATTCAACCGGGGATTTAGAAAGAGAACTGGAACTCCTTAAGGTTTGAAGAATGATTGTAAACTTTGTCTTAGAATAAGGTAATGGAAGAACTTATTCTGGAAATGAGAGTAAACTGACGTATTAATTTATTCTTTATGTATAGTTATCCGCATAACATCTGGTAAAAATAAGTACCAAATAAGAACAATCCAATCCAGCTTTGCGCGAAGCTTAAACTTTTCGAAAAAGTTTTAAAATTAGATTGTATTAGGTTCTTCAACTCATCTTCCGTTTTCACAAACGATAAAGAAAGTACTCTCTTAACGCTTTTCCAGATATACTCGATAGGGTTAAGATCAGGAGAATATGGGGGGAGATAAACAAGGTAGATACCTATAGTCAAGTTCTCAAGTAATCGTAGATTGGAACCATAATGATACCCTCTTCAAATGCCGTAATCAGTTGCCGTTTTAATTCACTCTTATTTTCCCAG
>VEPN01000090.1 GCA_012026835.1 Candidatus Methanoperedens sp.
GTGGTGAACGGAATAGCCGCTATATCGACTGCATCAAAAGGTCTTTTGTCAAAATATTTCCCAATTTTATTCGGGTGAAAATAGCATGATTGACTATATAATACGATACACAGGGGAGAGGTAGAAAAGAAGTTTTCAACACCATCGATAAAGGAGAGAGCGTAAATGAACCAATTAATCGAGCCAAAACAGAAAGGTGAGACCAAATTCATTTTTTTCAGCGGGAAGGGTGGAGTCGGTAAGAGCACGATGAGCTGCGCCACTGCTGTATGGCTTGCAAAAAAAGGTTATAAAACGTTGCTCGTTACCACAGACCCGGCTCCAAATCTTTCTGATATATTCAGCCAGGAGATTGGACATAAAATAACTTCCATTAATAATATCGAAAACCTGTTCGCAATCGAGATAAATCCTGATGCTGCTTCCGAGGAATATAGAGAAAGAATTATTGCCCCGATGAGAAAAATTTTGGATGAAAATAATATACAGGTAATAAAACAGCAGCTGAACAGCCCCTGCGTTGAGGAGGTGGCTGCATTTGATAAATTCATAGAATTTATGGATGATCCTCAATATGATGTTGTCATATTTGATACTGCACCTACGGGACATACGATCAGACTTTTAGAACTTCCAAGGGGTTGGAGTTCAACATTAGAAATAAGCGCCTCAACCTGCATAGGACCCGGCGCATCCTTGCAGAGTGCAAAATCCAAATATGAAAAAGCAATCTCATATCTTCAGGATGATGCTAAAACTTCCTTCATCTTTGTTCTAAAACCAGAATACTCTTCGCTTCTTGAAACTAAGAGAAGTTCTGATGAACTATCCAAATTGGGAATTAAAATAAATCTCCTCATAATCAATGGAATACTGCCAGAAGAGGTATGTACGGATGAATTTTTCAAAAAGAAGAAAGAAGATGAGCAAAAAATAGTACAGAAAATCAATGAAGAATTTTTCTGCATGCAAAAATTATTTTATCCGCTTAGAGATTCTGAAGTTTCCGGTTTAGAATCGCTAAAAGCAGCAGGGAACTTTTTGTATGAAGGAAAAAGAGAGGATGCTAAAGTAGAATTGTCAAATGGAATACTAGAGGAGACCTCTCAGTTGAAAACCAATCTAAAAGAACTGTATGATCTACTCACTCCTTTGAATGGAACCAGATATATATTTTTTACAGGCAAAGGTGGTGTAGGTAAAAGTACGATCGCCTGCACAACTTCTCTATACCTGGCAGAAAAGGGCTTTCGAACCTTAATACTCACGACAGATCCAGCATCTCACCTGCATGATATTTTCGGTCAGAAGATAGATCACAAACCTACAAAGATCAAGGGTGTAGATAATTTATTTGCTGCAAGAATAGATCAGAAGAAAGCTCTGGAAGATTATAAAGAGCGGATTATGGCGGTAGTAAAGGATAAAGATAAAGATACAAGGAAATCAGTTGAAGAAGACCTGAATTCTCCTTGTGCCGAAGAGATGGCAGCGTTTGAGAAATTTATTAATTATTTTGAATTAAAAAGTTTTGACATAATAATTTTTGACACAGCTCCCACAGGGCACACCCTGCGATTATTAGAACTTCCATCGGACTGGAAAGGATTTATCGACATAGGGGATTTAACAATAGAAACTTCTGACGAAACAAAGAATAAGTACGCTAATGTCATAGAAACAATGAGAAACAAAGAAAAAAGCACGTTTGTCTTTGTTATGTATCCCGAATACACACCCATAATAGAAGCATGGAGAGCATCTGAAGAATTGAAAAGGCAGGTTGGCATAGAAACCGCTCTGGTAGCAATTAATTACCTGCTTCCACAGGATTTCGGGAAGAACAAGTTCTTAAGCAATAGAAGAAAACAGCAAGAGAAGTATTTATCAGAAATAAAGCAGAGATTCAAAACCCCTAAGCTTGTAGTCCCACTTCTTGAACGTGAACCTAAAGGTCTTGACAAACTCAGAGAGCTTGGAAGAACTGTTTTTAGTGATAGGCTGATTGAATAAATAAGTATGATACGTTCTAATGTGCTGTATTTATGCGTAATTACTTATGAAGCTTTATATAATTGGAAGAAATTCTCCAGACGCAAGGTATTCTGGCATCATGATATTTGTTTATTCAAGTGGGGCGTGATATGCGTTTTGAGTATGGCCTCTGGGGCATAGTATGCCATGAAGAGGCATGTTTGACAGGACTATTGGAAAAAGATAGCCTGTACGATAGAGATTCTCTTAACATTACAGAGGCGAGAAACATGCTTAAAGTAAATTAACTATGATACAAGTCGCACACTTGATACAAATATTTTTACAACTGCTTACAATAAGATTTTGATTATATAAAGCGCCGTCTCGCGAATCTCGGCATCCTGGTCATAATATTGCAGCCCATTTTGTTCTCAGTGTAATCCTGCACAAAAGCATAAGGTAGAAGGGCATAGGATAATGCAGCAAATCCATGGGCTGAACTGATGTCGAACCTGCGCTGCTTCCCCGTAGAAGTATTTACCTCCTCAGCGTCAGCCTGAGATACCTCAAATATGAAAACGTCAGTTCTGGCAGCCTGCTCCGGGAAATAATAGATTCCCAGACTCCCCCTGTTTATGATGGATTCCGTATTCTCGCACATCATCGTATGATTGAAGCGATTTAGAATAGTCATCTGAATTTCCGTAAAGTTACCCCGAGATGCTCCGCGATTTTTTCTAACTCCGGGCCATGTGTTCTTTCCCAGGTAATGGAGATCAATGGTTTAAGTTTGGATTTGGTAATTAGCAGCGATACTCCTTTAAATTTAATCTCTCATATTCGATAGTGAGACCTTTCGAGGTCTGAACTATCTTTGGTACAATGTCTTCACTTTCCATAATTTATTACTCCTTCGCATGATAACCTTTTGTCGGATATGCAACTATCAGGGTCCCTTTACCCTTTAACTCGCCTACGTTTTCCACATTAACGCTTTTGACAGCGCCCAATCCGAACGCGTGAAGTCCTCCCCTTGGCGTAAACTCTACATGATAATCTTTGAAGACCTGCTCATACCCGCTTGTATCTATGTCTATAAACGAGAACTTGTCATTTGCCAGTAAACATAGCCCGTTAGACCAATCCCAGGACATTACTTCTTCCAGTGTCGGCGGCTTTTCCTGGTATTGCTTCCAGTTAAACATCGGCCTCTTTGCATCCTTGTCTTTAGGCAGCGGGATATAGCCCTCAAGATAATAATACACGGCAGCCCATAATATTGTTGATGGAACGGTCAATCTGCCGGTAGGCTTCGTGTTGCTCATGAAGGTCTTTATCAGATCATCAATGGTCATGGCAGGTTTATCCCTGCGGTCACGCCTTGTCTGTCTTTTCCCTGTGATTACCGAAGATGCCTGGTATGCGGTCTTTTCCTTGTCATAGCCTTTCCAGCGGTTCTCAGAGTCTATTATCCTCAGTATCTCTGGCAGGTTGTATCCCACGTAATTAAGGAAGCCCACAAGCCACAATCTCTGTTTGTGTGATGGATGTACGGCATGCAGCACATCCAACACATCTTCACGCTTTCTATCCGAGATGATCTTATCTAACAGCATCAAACCGCCTCGAAAAAACCTTATCCTTTGTGTGCAGTTCACCGGCTTCCAGCTGCTCTTCTCCTTTGCCATCCAGGATATCATCTGCCTTTATCAACGGCTTTAGCCAATTATTCCAGTCAAGAGGCATTTCCCTCAGTAGCTCTTCTTTTGCTATCAATGGGATCAGATTGTTTTTCATTCACACAGGAATCCCGTAATCCTTTTCTATTGCTGTGAGCTCTGTGACCCATTCCTTCAGGCGAGGAATTTGCTATTTTTCAATAATTCTCAGATTTATTTGAACCTCTCCACGACTGAAGTCGGGAGATTCCTTCCAGCGTTCATATAAGCTCTCTATGGCTCCCATCCGTCCGGATTACAACATCCATAGCCTCACTTATACTCGTTACTGGTTTAACGTGCGAACGCTCTGGCTCTGGATTTCTATTGAATCCAAAGCTGGACGGATTTCTCCATCCTATCGCAGTTTGTTTTGCCCTTGATACCGACCAGTACAGGATGTTGTCCTGAAATATCAATCCTGTCTGGTTGTTTTTCCCTTCAAGGCTATCAAACTGGTTCTTTCCCTTGAACCGAACGTTCTTTGCTGTTCCGAATGCCTTCTTCTGAACTGCATGAAATGCTCTTGTTGCTATTTTCTGAGCGATATGAATCCCTATATGCTCGTTTATCCAGCTATTCCTTATTCCCGTAGCATAATGATGAATATCATATTCTCGAAATCCGTATTTCTGGTTGAGTTTGTTGAATGCTACTGTCCGTGCTTTGTTCGGCTTATCTTCTATCATCTTGGGGAGTTTCTTGATTGGCTGATACTCTTTCGATTGCAGGATAAGACCGAGCCGTTTCAAGCTTTCGCCCAGACACGCGTTATACAACTGCCGCCCAGTATCCAGACGTACCAGTATTGTTGATTCCTGAACTGGTGTTGTTCTTAGTGGCAGTTCTGTTATGAATGATGGAGTTGTTGTTTTCTTCACTGTTTCTTTGCTCTTTGCAACATAATTACGATAAAGGTTCCTGTGTATATTCCAAGGGTTTCACTATCCCCACGACTGAAGTCGGGGGCTTGCGCCCGCCCCTTAACCCCCCGCCTTTGTCAAGGGGGGAAGAAGACCACCGGACTTGTCCGGTGGATGAATTTCCCCCTGGCGTTTCATACAAACTGTAACTGTACTCCTTTTCCATATTTGATCAACTCCACGTTCTTGATATTTACATTAATTATATTTCCAATTGCATCCACAACACGTACCCATTTTCCATAATTGAAAACTGCTTTGACTGTACAGATCAACGAGCCGAATTTAAGAAAGACAAGATCTTTCGGGCCGAGTGGATATCTCTGTTTCCTGATCGACGGTTTGAACCCATTCCGATTTGTCTGGAGTGCCCGGTTGTTCCGTCTGGTTTGTATCCCCAGATATGGTCTTACCCTCTCATGATTAGTTCCATCGGCTATCACGAAAGCATCGTTGATATGGGATTTTTCAAGACCAAGTTTAATCCGGTTATGTTTCGTGTTGTAGCCATACGTATAATCGCTGTGCAGCAGATCAACCAGCAGCCATCTAATAGTATTCATGAAAGCTGGAGCTTTCAATGATTGCTTAGCTTTATTTTGCACATTAGGATATCCGAACTCGTCAGCAGTCATGTTTCCTTTCTTCTGGTTACACTTCTGGCATGATAAGGTGAGATTCGAGACCCTATCCGAACCTCCACGGGACTTCGGAACTATATGCTCTACCTGCAATGGTACATTCGTCTTACCGCAGTAGGCACAGGTTCGATGATATTTCTCAACTAAATATTCCCGTACTTCGTATCCCTGAAGTTCGCCATGTTGGTATTCTGTACCAGATATTTCGGCATTCTGCATTTTCTGAGTATCGAAACCTGATACTTCCACGCAGATTGAGGATATTGGCAAAATTCGTTTTACCATGTTTACAAAATCTAAGAATGTCTGCAATTTTTGGTTGACTGACGGAGATAAGGTTTCTGTCCGCTTCCGGTTACTGTATCTCGGTTGCCTGTATCTTAGCTTGTTTCTTCGGTTTCGTCTATACCGTCTTCGTTCAGCGAGTTTTTCAGAAATATCCTTTCTGAACTTTAATTCACCGGATATGAGTTCTTTTGTCTCTGTTGTTGCGGGATAACCGAGTTTAGTGTGAACTACTCACGCTGAAGCTTGTGAGCTTCCCGCGTCATCATGCCTATGCTTAGGCCACTCAGCCGGGCTTGAATTCCCGTAGTTCCTACGGTACTTCTGCTTTCTATTACCATCGCAGATACGTGGTCTCTTCCCAGTACCAAACCACATTTAGGACAGTTATGGACTCTCGTTGAGAGTGTTTTTGGTACTGGATAGCCACATATACAAGTCTGCGATGTTCCTTTTGGGTTAACCAATTCCACTACCTTCCCAGCGTATTCTGCTTTGGATTTCGTTAAACTGATTAACTGATACCATCCTGCATCCGAGATTGATTTTGCAAGGTGATGGTTCTGAACCATTCCCTTGATATTCAAATCCTCAAAAACAATATGGTCGTATGTATTGACAAGCATTCTGCTTGTCTTATGAGCAAAATCTTTTCTTTGGTTTCTGATTTTTCTGTGTACTCTGGCTACTGTTGTTACCTGTTTCTTCCTTTTGTTGCTTCGTTTCTTTTTCTTTGAAAGCCGTATCTGCTCTCTTGTCAATCTCTTTTCTGAAGCTCTCAGGAATTTTGGCGGCTCTATTGTCTTTCCGTTGCTCAACGTCAGCAAGGAAGTTAA
>VEPN01000091.1 GCA_012026835.1 Candidatus Methanoperedens sp.
TGATTCACCTCTTGGTGTTATTGTCATTTTAATACCCCCATTAAATAATCTGTTTAATGATTCTTAAAGATTACGGAGGCTTTAGAATCACGCTATAGTTATCCGTTAGGTAATAAAAGTAAAAACCTCTGGAATACTCTCAATATTTGGTTGAAGGCTATTATTGAGGAAGATATTGATTTAGGCAATACAGAATTCCATCTTGTAACAAATAAAATCCTTTCTCCCAGAAGCTTTTTGAAGAAAATAGCCAATGCAAAGGATAATAATGGAATTGATGAATGCATAAAGGAACTTCGTGATCTCGGCCGTAGTCCGCCTCCGGGCCTTGCCCATTTAATTCAATCAGTCCTTTCTTATAATGATCAGACCTTAAAAGACCTGATTCAGAGGATCTATGTTACCGATGGAACTGATTCGAGCCATGGCCAGCAATTGAAAGAGAAGATAGCATCTAACCTTCAGATTCCTTCAAATGTATCAACGAATGATGTCATTCTATTCCTTTTAGGTTGGCTGCATAAAACATCAATGGAATTATGGGAGAAACAACAGCCAGCGTGGATAACGAAAGAAGCTTTTAATAACCAAATGTTCAGAATAGTCGAACGCCTTCGGAACCGAGCTTTTCGAGAAACTGCCAAGGATCTGCTACCTGTATCTGAGGAGGATCGCAAAGCCCACAAAGGCAGAATATTTGTCATGCAATTGCTGCAAATAGCTATCGATGAAAACAATGAACAACTTATCGAAGCGATAGATGATTTTATACGATGTTCATTAGAATTAATACGTCTATCAACGGAAGGCAATATAACAGAACGAGATATTAAAGAGTTTGAGGGACACCTTGTTGATAGATGGAAAAAAATATTTGCATTGCATAAACGACAAATGCAAAGAATGCAAAGAACACCCTCAGATGATAGAAAAGCTGCTGAGGAAACTGGTTACGAAATTTTTCATGAATCTACCAATCATAGAGAACCTTTGGCATGTCAGCAAACCGAAGAATATTATCTGACTAGCGGATATTATCACCGGCTTGCCGATTCTTTAGAAGTAGGTTGGCATCCGGATTTTAGAGAAATATTCAAACAAAACAAGGAGAACACATCTCCATGAAGCCTTGGTCTGAATACTATGTTATCCAAAATAGCACCCTTGGTAGCTTAGCATTATGGACGTTTGCAAAGGAATTTTACGAAAATGCACATAAGGAACGAGGAGCACCCCTTCCCTTAACAATGATTGTTCTTCCTATGGTTTTTCACAAAGATACAGTTTCCTCTATTTTCGGGAGAGTATTTGAAGGTGGATTATATAGGGCTGTTGGAGATGATAGAACAATTTCGGCAGGCCTTCAGCAACGCATGGAGGCTATGGCTGATCAGACCTTTAAAGCACTAAATCTGGCTTTTGCGGCAGGTCTTCTAAAATATGATTCACAAATGACTTATGTTATTCCAGTCAGAATATCAGAGGCATCTCAAGTAAATATAGGGGGGACAAAAGAAATAATGTCAGCAGCCAGAAGATTAGGGTATTGGTTTTCAACTATAAGTATGGAACAAATCTCCATTCTGCTGAAAGTGAGGTTTTGAACATGGAAATGAGAATCAAATCTATAATATTATGGCCGAAAGACAATACAAAACAGATTCAGAAGATTGACCTAATCCTCGATAAAATCAATGTAATTACCGGTCAAAGCCAGACAGGGAAATCGGCTCTTATACCTATTATCGATTATTGTTTAGGCAGTGAAAAGTGCATGATACCGGTCGGTATTATAAGAGAAAAAACCGAATGGTTTGGTCTATTGCTACAACTCGAGAAAACACAAATGCTTGTCGCCAGGTCCGAGCCTGGGGAGAAGTCGCTGACTATCGATATGTACATGAATGAAGCCGAAGCAGTAGAGATTGTTGATCGTCCGTATAAGACATGCAATGTTGACGCACTTAAAAACAGATTAAATCAATTGGCAGGTTTGCCAAGCCTAGATTTTGCAGGTGGAGAGACGGAATCAGGATTTAAATATCGTCCCAGTATGAGAGATATGTCCGCATTTGAATTTCAGCCTCAACATATCGTGGCTAATCCATACACTCTCTTTTTTAAGGCAGATACATACGAACATAGGGAAAAATTAAAGACAATCTTTCCATTTGTATTGGGCGCAATTACTAATGAAATTCTTGCTTTAAGACGTGAACTCAGGGATCTAGAAAAGGTATTACAATTAAAGAAAGAGGAGTTGAATAATAGAAAAGCTGCTGCCGATACATGGAGAGCAGAAATTAAAGGTTCATATTCCAAAGCACGTGAATTCGGTCTTTTGAAAGAAGCACCGGATCCACAAGAGACCTGGGGGATAAACGACTACATTGGAATCCTTCAGCAAGTTCCCAGATCATCTGAATTGAGTTTGCCAAAGATAAATGAAGGCAGTACTGAGCGTGCGGTGAAGGAATTAAATTCGCTCAAGAAGGAGGAGGAAGACATCTCCCATGACATCGGAGTGTTGCGTAACAAACTCTCAAGATTGGAGAGTCTATCATATTCTGAGGAACAGTATGGAAAAGCGTTGAATTTTCAGAAAGAGAGATTACAAGGCGTCAATTGGTTTGAAGATAAAATCAAGGATAAAACACTATGCCCATTTTGCGGCTCGGAAAGTAAATCGGCATCTAATGAAATTGGTAAGCTTCTTGAAGTAACAAAAAAAGTACAGCAAGCATCGCAAGCGATTACAAGTACACACGACGTCTTGGATAAAGAAATTGCAGATACTAAAAAACAACTGCGTGAACAAGAAGGTAGGCTAAATGTCGTCCGTGACCATCGCCAATTATTAGAGTCTAAATCCGAGGATTTAAGAGCAAGAAGACAGACGCTAAACGAAGTATATCGCTTTGTGGGCAGGCTTGAGCAATCACTTGATAATTTAAATTTGATTCAAATCGATAGTCGCCTCATTGATGAGATAAATCAGCTTGAATCCCGCATCAATGATATAAAGGCAAAGCTTGATCCATCTGAGGAGAAAAAAAGATTAAGTAACGCCCTCCGATATATATCATCTCACTTATCTCACTACGTTAGATGCATCGGTATTGAGCGTCCAGATGATCCCGTTCATCTCGATATCACTAACCTGACAGTCCAGGTTTCATCGATAAACAGACCCCGAACTGATTACTTATGGGAAATTGGCAGCGGGGCTAATTGGATGGGTTATCACATCTCTACTCTGTTAGCTTTACACGAATTCTTTTTATCCTTGAACACAAGTCCAGTACCCAACTTTCTCGTTATCGACCAACCAAGCCAAGTATATTTTCCAGAACGTTGGCCTGGCGACCCCGACCTCAAGAACCCAAGTAGGGTACCTGAAGAAGCAAGTTCTGATGATATCAGGAGGGTAAATAAGATATTTAGAACACTCTCGGAAGGGCTATCCCGTACAAAGAATAGACTTCAGCTGCTTGTAATTGATCATGCAGATGAGATTACTTGGAAAGGAGTTGAAGGAATTAATCTTGTAAAGAGATGGCGATATGGCGAGGCACTGATTCCAAAAGAATGGGAACAAGCCTAGAGGATAATGTATCACTTTACCAAAACCCAATTAGATGAGTTATGGTTTAATCTTTGGTTATGATTTTATATAAAATCCGGATAAATTCATCTCCTTCCATCTTTAAACCTTCTGCGTCTGAAAGTCTTTTCCTAAATCTAGGACTTTTTACTTCATCGGGATTATATAAAATGGATTCGATATATATATCTTCGAAAGCATCCACCATTAATAGAATGTCATCCCGAAGCAATTCGCGTGAAGTATCTAACCTCATTATTTCTAAGGCTCTTCGGTTTGTTGTTCCGTACCATACATATTTTGGTAGTCTGGAAATCGATTTCATGCATGAGGGATCTTCAATTTTCATTTCTTTATAGATATGATTTAACAGTAGCCCCACGGCATATAAAAACCAAGCACTGAACCCAGATAACATACCCTCCATAGTGATCATTGTATGGGTTCTTGGTGACGAATTTCCTTTAAAAAATTGGTTTGCTAACCAATCTATCTTTTTTCCTTCCATCCATCTGAGGAGTATATCCTCAAAGTTCTGCTGGAAACCTTCTTTGAAATATGAATGGGCTTCATCGATATCTCTCATGAGCCCCGCGAGAAGAATGAAATAGTCTCTGTTTGTTTTTTGGAATTGAAGATTCTTTGGATAAAATTTTAATTTCAGGATTTTTGGCGCAATCTCCGTTAACTGATTGTAGATTTCTAAGCAGGTCTTGGGCGAAAAACCCGTTCGATAGACCGCTAATCCAAAATCTGATACGGCAAATCTTTTTTCATTTTCATTGAAGTATATCACACCATAATCCTCAATAAGTCTCTTTTCAACATCGCCTAATAGTGTCGAGATTTTTTCAGTTTCATCTTTTTCCGATTTACCGATGGTTATTTTTTTAATCAACTCCTTATTGTTTGATATTCTCGGAACCAGTTTTTCAGCAACCATAGCCAACATTACAGCTTCCAGGTTGGCTTCATGAACTTTTAATTCCTTTTTCCAACCTGCAAGCCTGTTAAGATTTCGCTTATTTGACTTGGTGCTACATAATTTTTCATAGTTGGGTATAATTTCATCCCTAAGTTTGAATATTAGATGAATAGGGGATTTTATAGATTCGATGTCGTTTCTTGTGGCGGAGTAGTATTTTTTAACCTTCTTTAATGGATTTCTATGTCCTTTATCGCTTGCAATTAAAATGATTTGACCCTCGGCATGTTTGAAAGGTCTGCCAGCCCTGCCTATTAAATTAAAAAACAATCCAAAATCCATCGACTCATCTTGAATTACTAGACTCGGTATAATGATGGTCTTTATAGGGAGATTTACTCCTTCTGCTAAAGTTGTAGTTGATATAAGAATGCTTATTGCTTTTTCTCTTACAGCATCTTCCATTATTTTTCGAACGGGGTGAGGAAGCTGTCCCCAATGAACGCCAATACCCTGTTTAAAGTATCTGTAGATTTCTTCGTCGCCAATAATTCTCTTTAGTTTTGTCAAATATTTTTCATTAGCTATCTTGTCAATAGATATTTTTACACCGCTCTGGTCAATTTGCCTGGCTAACTCCAATAAATGATTTTTATTCGTGTAAGGAACTGTAACGTAAGCGCTGAATAATAATGCAGGGTCTCCTTCAGCAAATTTCGAGGCTAACCATATAGCAGCCTTTTCTGTATAGGTCGTTAGTATTTCATCAGGCATTTTGGGATCCATTGCAATGCCGTCATTAAAGTGAATCATCCTCTCTTTATCATCCAAAGAAATATATCCAATCCGAGTGAAAGTGGGTCTCCATTCAGTTTGAAAAAGATTTTCCGCATAAATCCAATCACCAATTTCATCAAAGTTCTCTTTTTTTACTATTGCAGAAATCAGGAAAATTTTTGATTCTTTAAATGTTGGAAGGCCTTTGAACCTAATGATTGCGAATTGAAGTTTTAGACCCCTATAACCAGATCGTATGTTGTGAAATTCGTCCACTATTAGAGTATCAATACCCACGCCGAAAAATTCTTCCCGGAGAATCATATCAAATTTCTCCTGAGTCATTATAATTATGTCATTTTTTTCTACCGCCTCTCCAGCATCAAGGACAATTTCCCCAGTAATTTGGCATGCCTTGAATTTTAATTTATTTTGGCCATCGAATGCTTTGGTGAAATCATCAAACTTTTCTCTTGCGAGCGCTCTTGAAGGCACAAGATAAACAATAATACTGTTTTTATTTTTAGTTTCGTATCTAAGTTTCAAGAGTCTTTTAATTATCAAAATCTCCGCAAGGAATGTTTTGCCTGCTCCAGTTGGTATTGAAATTAAAGAATTTTTCTCTTTATCCAATATCTTTTTCTCAAATAAAGCATCGTATTGAGAAGTAAAC
>VEPN01000092.1 GCA_012026835.1 Candidatus Methanoperedens sp.
ATTATATGATAAATGCAGGGCTGTGGCGAGCAGGTAGAACGGTACAGCCCGGTTCGTTGCAATGCCGTAGGCTGTAATTGATGTACTTGCTGCGTGGAAGAAAAGTCCTGGCAACCTTATATATACGGATGTCCCTCCAAATACATAAAAGAAAAATTCAGTGAGGCCAAATCCCAGGCCGACCAGAAAACCGAGAATGAAAATTGATTTTTCAGTTTCCCCATGGCGATAGAAAAGAGGGTAAGCTTTTGAAAATTCCTCAATAAAAGGAGCGAAAATACCAACTGCACACAATTCAGAATAAAATACCGGCAGCAGGAAGCACAGGTGGTTTGAGAATATATTGACAAAGAACGTAATAGGAATACTAACTATTATCCCGGATAATAAAAAGAAAGATTTCTCTTTCAAACCGGGTTTATGGAGGGGTATTATAATTTTGTTATCGTTTACCACATTAAGAGAGCTCCCCTCCTCAGCAATCATAGTAATAATACTTCATTTTGATATGTATAAATGTTATCTATAGACTGCGCATAATTTTTTATAATACACATCTTTAAGAGGAAGTTGGGCTACAGCCGCGCAGAGTCGCTTTTTTCCGTTCCAGCCCTACTTTGCGTTCAGGATATTATCAAGTTCTATATTTCCTAAATCTCGTCTATGGATTTAACTTCGATTTCCCTTATTTTTCTGAAATCTTCATCTTGTGTTATTAATTTGCATTTATGAATTTTACAGGATGAGGCGATGATAGCGTCTGGAAGTTTTATCTTATATTTTGCTCTCATTTTAGCCGCATCTTTCGCAATGATAAGATCCACATCAGCTATTATAATATTGCTTATAGCTTTCAAGTCTGTAATGAACATTTCACCTTTCTCAGATTCGCCTTCTGCATAAAATCCGCTTAAGATTTCAGAAATACAAATCACTGAAGTATAACCTGTATGGTTTCCATTATTGACATCCAGAAGAAGTTTCTTTGCAAATTGCCAGTTTTTCTCTTCGTTCAAAATAGTGAGGAAAACATTTGTATCAAGGAATATTCTCATTTATCTTCCCACTCATCTCTTATTTTACGCTGGTACTTTACACTATCACCAAAAATACCTTTCCCAAGGCCAACGAGGTTAGCTACAGGGTTCAATGGAGCTTTTTTAAGTACCACTTTCTCTCCTTCCAAATCGAACAGCACTTTTTCACCAGTTTGTATTTTAAGGATTTCTCTGAATTTCAGGGGTATGGTTACCTGCCCTTTCTTTGTGATTTTGCCATATTCCATGAATGAGTATTACTAATTGGTAATACTTAATTGTTTTGGTATTGCCAATCATTTGGAACGATGCACAGAACTCCAATATCAATAAAGTTCAATAGACTGCCCCTGGCGATATTTTCCCGGCTGGGTGCAGATATCCGCCACCTTTTCAGCGACTTCTTCGGGTTTGAGGTCTGCCTTTTCACCCGGAAACAGGCGCTTGAACATCCCTGTATCAACGCTTCCCGGGCATAATGCAACTATTTTGACTTTTTTGACTTCGGCTGCAGCGGATTCGGTAAGGCCGATCACCGCAAATTTTGATGCGCAATATGCGCCCAGCATAGGAATCCCCTCTTTCCCTGCGCCTGAAGAAATATTTATTATCAAGCCGCCATTCAAACCCATTTCAGGAATAATATGCTTCATGTACAGGAAAATTCCTTTTACATTAACATCCATTACTTCTTCAAATTCTTCGACACCGGTTTCCCATATATATTTTTTTAACCCGATCCCAGCATTATTTACAAGCACATCAACTTTCCCAAATTCTTTAATAGTTTCATGAATAACTGTTTTCACATCTTCTTCTCTCGTTACATCCCCCCTGATAAAAATCGCCCTTCCCCCCGCACCGTTTATTTCTTTACTCACTTTTTCTATATCTTTTGTTGTCCTTCCAGTTACCACTATCTTTCCCCCTTCCCTTGCCAGCCTCTTTGCGATATATTCCCCGATACCTCTTCCGCTTCCGGTAACAATCACAGTCTTATTTTGAAGTTTCATAAGCTCACCCCGTCTTGAGTTTTATAATCAAAATCAGCCCCCAAGAGCATTTTCTCCCATTGGATATTTGTAATTATCGGTTGTACAAATCGATACGGGCTCGCCGGGATTCGAACCCGGGTCATAGGCTCCGGAGGCCCATGTACTATCCGGACTATACTACGAGCCCGCTACGTAAATTAATCCTGAAACGATCGCGCCTGAAATGGTTGCAAAAAGATTGACGCCGTTATTCGTCAGGTAGCCTTTCTGCTGGAGCGTCGCACCAAGCACACTATCGATGTTCGTCCCGATAAATCCTCCTGCTACGACTGTCGCCGCGATCCTGTAGTTATTTTGTATACCTGGTATAAACAGGATTGCAAGGAGCGCAATCGCCAGTGAGCCGAAAAGTGCAGCGGCCTGGCCAAGGCCGGATACCGCCCCATCTGTGCCTGGCGGCGCTTTCCTGAATGTAGTGATCATCCGCGGCTCTCCTTTATATGTCTGCCCTATCTCGCTTGCCAGTGTATCGCCACAGGCCGTGGCGATCGAACCAAGGTACATGGATAACAAAAGTAGGTCATAGGAAGGATAAAATATCCTGTATGCAATTGCCAGGGAGAGTGCAGCCAGTGAGTTGCTGAAAACATTCTTATATCCGCGCGCCCCGCCTTTTCCCTCGGCTAACCCGTGTGCTTTTTTATAACTATATTTATAACGGGTAAACAGGCTTCCCAGAAAAAAGAAGGCAAGAAGGGTGAAAAACCATGATATATCACTTGATATAATAATAATTACTCCCATTAATGTCGCGCTGAGCATTGCAGAGATATCCGCGATACGTGCCCTGTAAGCAAGGTACCCGAGAGCAAATGCGAAAACAAGTACCATAATAAGATTATCCATTTTATAACTGAACCTGAAAATATAGAAAAGCCACATGGTCATCGCGGAACCAAAAGGGATAACGATATTATCTTCATCCCTGGTCACGGATTCAAGAAGCGCCCCTGTAATAGCCCCAAGCACAGAAAGGAAAAAGAGGATACCATACGGATTAGGATATATAATAGGTCCTTTCCATGTCACTATAAGCACTCCGACGATGAAGGCAAATATACCGCCGGAAATTAAAAAGGCAATACTCGATCTTGCTGTGTACATCTTTATATTGTTCTGGTTTTTTTTCCTGTCATGAATATTTATAATGTCGGCAACACCGTCGCCAAATATCGTAATAGCATAAGCCCCACCGATTATGAATATGGGGAATTTATCAGAGCCGATTATATAACTTATTAATAACAAGAACGTCATTATAAAAAAAAGCTGTGCCAGGCCTGTGAGTTTTCCGGTTCTGGTATCGGATTCACGGGCAAGCATTTTAAAAACAGGAGATCCCGGCGATATCCTCCTGAAATACAGTGTCCCTGCAAGAAACACCAGCACCAGGAAAAGCGTATCTAAAAAAGGAAATATTAGCGCAAATAATCCAAGAGATATAAATATAAATTGCTTCCTATATATCAGTTTCATTTTATACAGAATCTGTACTAATAGGCAAATACTTTATCCTTCCACTCCAATAAAAAGTCATGGGATTGATTTCAGGATTATATGAATGGAACCTCAAACGGGCAATAAAAAAGCAGGAGGTTCCCGAGCATATTGTTCTTGCACTTACTGAAAGTGATTTACTTTCAGATAATAATTATACCAAACTCAGGTCATTTGTCTCCTGGTGCAGAGAAATCGGAATGAACAACGTGACCGTATATGTCAGCATTATTGAGGTGGACGCAAAACTGGGAATGAAATTGGGGAAAAAACTATCTGCTGAGATACCATCCGTGCTATCAAGCATAACCGGGAATATTAACATAATTACCCGCTGGGATAAGGAAATAAGAAAATCAGGGGATGAAGGAATGAGACTTGATATCTCACTTGGCTATAGTGGGAGATATGAACTGACGCAGGCTATTAAAGAGATTATGGCAAAAGTGGAAAACGGTAGCATGACCCCCGGAGACATTAACGAGAATGCTATTGAATCACATTTACTGTTCAAATCCGAGCCCGATCTTGTGATACGGGCCGGAGGCAAAAGGCTTACTGATTTTCTTATCTGGCAATCTGTTTATTCAGAGCTTTATTTCACAGATGTTAACTGGCTTGATTTCCGCAAGGTCGACTTCCTGCGTGTGATAAGGGATTACCAGAAACGGCAGCGAAGATTCGGAAGATGAATTGAAAACTGGTAAATCAGGGGCTGAACTTGAAGTAAACGGAGAATTATCTTTTCCCAATGAATTCAAATAAGGTTGGAGTATACCCGGCCTTTTTTCTAAGAGGATAAGTGAAAATTTAGGGTACTTACAGAAGTACTGGACCGACCATTAAATTTATTACTTATAACGATAAAGAGGTTAATGGAGCAATGGGAATTAGCTGATGATACAATGGTAATGGGGAAAAATAAATCAGACAATAAAAATAGCATAGTAAAGAAAGGGTTGCTAATATTGGCTATCGTTATCATAATTATTTTGATGCCTACTGCATATGCATCATCAGCAAACGCAAGCTCTCAAGCATCTACATCAAACGGAGGAAGCGCTACAGCGAACTCCCAGGCAACTGCTTCAAACGGGGGAAATGCTAACTCAAATTCCCAGGCAACAGCATCAAACGGGGGAAACGCTAACTCAAATTCCCAGGCAACAGCATCAAACGGGGGAAGCGCTACGGCGAACTCCCTGGCTAATGCGCGTAATGGCCAGTCCATAACATCGAATGCCGACGTAACAGCATCGGGGTCCAGCCGGACTATGACAGTAGTAAATGGTGTTACTACTACTGGCAGCGATATGAGTAATAACAAAGGTAGCTCATATAATACAGTAAAGACGACATCCAGAACGGCATCATATAATTCATCGTATAGTTCATCCTCAACAAGGGCTACAACAAATAATGTAAAGACTGTTTACAATCAAGTATCCTCGAATGGAAGGCAAGACGGCGGGACTGTATTCGTTGGCAGCTATAAACAAACTAACGATGGTAGGATAATCAGGTCTGAAGAAGAACAAACTACAGGCTATACCAGCAGCACATATCGAACGTCTGCCAAACCAAAAAAAGATGGCCCTGGCAATACACCGCAGCCAGTAAAAACTAATGATGATAAAAATAATGTGATATCACAGATTCTCAAATATTTGCGGTTAAATTGATAGTTTATATTCAGATTATGTCACAGGAATTGATTATTCAGGATGCCATGCATTCGATGCCATAGGTATTAATTTTAAGGAGGCTCGATGCCGAACTGCTCACCGAAATACAGGTGCTGGTGGAAGAATTACTGACACTATTTCATTTTCTTGAAAAAACTGAAGCAATAAGGGGAAAATTTAATATTTGATGAATTTAGTATCTAATATGATATTGAGGAGGGAGTTTCTAAGGAGGTCACTGGCATTATTGTATTTCATTTTTTCAGGGTGCCTTTCTAAAGAAGAAACACCAGAACCAGAAAAAGTTATGAAAAGGGAGGAACCTGCTATTGTAAAATCAAAAGTGTATGTGATAAGAACAGGGAACAGGAAAAGCGGTATAACTGACTGATGTTCACACATAACATTCAGCTAAATTAAAGTTTTCATTTACTTCGTATGACCAATTAGAATATTTTACATCAATATTTGATTTATCCGACCCATAAAAACTTAGATCTATATCCAGGTTA
>VEPN01000093.1 GCA_012026835.1 Candidatus Methanoperedens sp.
TCTGTTTGAGGGGTTTTATGAAATTTTTGGGACAATGAGGTTTTAATGGGGTTTATTTTAGGATTTCAAGCTATAGTGTCAGGTTTGCCTGAGGCTCATTTCACTTGATTCCAACCTATTTTTTTCTCTTGTGTTTGTGGGAGTTCAATACATCCTGAAATAATAAACAATATAATTAGGCACATAAATAGATATTTTTTCGTCATACTACCACCTTATAACATTTATCAAAAAATATTTATGTTTTATGATTCTCTTTTACGTACCCAAATCAATGTAAATAGGATGCATGAAAACAAGCGCGGAGAACAGTGACCACGACCGCCCTTCGTGCAGTGCCTCTATTCAGCAATCGTCCATTCGCCTATCAAGCAATCAAAAAATAACTGGCAACCGGCGTGCCCGCTCCCCGCGCGCCTGCGGTCGCTCGAAGCATCCCGGCGCGGGTGCATGGGGGCCTCTATCATCTATTTGTTATTTTGGCTTTTGTGCACATACTTTTTGCATCCGTGTATGAACCTTTATAAAAAAAGGTTGTGGCTTGCTCATTTAAAAGAAGATGCGGTTTAATAAATTTAATAAACCGCAATCCCTTTCTATTTTAGGGGATAGTGCCTAATGTTAATGACATTGATGTCACATTTGGTTGTGTTGTGTTTGTCGTATTTACTTGTCCCTGGAACACCAGTGCGTCATAAGCTACACAATCATTGGCCAGATTCCATATGAGTGTGGCTCCTGGTAACGCAGTAGAAGGTAGAATGAAGGTATCTACATCTGATAAGGAACCCTGATATGTTGATCTTGATGTTATACTTGGAGCAACTCCGTTAAGCGTGACATTTTGAAGATTTATTGGTACGACTCCGGGACGGTCCCTGAATGAAACTGATTTTATGTAGGGTTGTACGCCAATTACCTGGCCATCGCCTATTATGCTGCTGTACATATTAGTTCCTTCAGGCACCTGGAACGCAGTCATTCCTCCGTTGTGTTCGGAGTATCCATCGAATATAATCACTCTGTCTGTAAAGTTTTGTGTTTGTGTATTATTGAAAACAATGATAAGGCCGACATCCTCAGCTGCCGGAAGACTGAATGCATCCCAAGGTGATCTTCCGTCTGTTATTAAAGTACTCATACCACCAATAGTAAACCCTGATGATCTACCATCGTCGGTCGATTGGACTACAGAGTTTATATTTGCTCTGTATGTAGAGCCATTGCCAGCCCAGCATGGAGAAGGCCCGGAACCAATTTGCGTGCCTGTTACTCTGATTCCATTAACGGTTATTTCATTATCATGGATGCCGGCAGTGGAATTCAATATCTTCCAATATAGCCAGGCATCTATCAAGTCAGTATTATGAGGAAGACGCAGACTTATTGTTCCCCGGCCAGTATTACGTACACCGATCCCGGCTGCTACATAGCTGGCATTTTGGTATGTTCTGAAAAGATTCAATGATACATTGCTGATATTCGTTTCTATTATATCCGCAGTTCCCGGAACATAGGTCTGTGTAATTGCAGCGCCCTGCAAAGATATATCTTCCACTGTTGGTGTGATTTGTGCTGAAACCCCTAATAAGCCTGCCAAAGCTATTGCCGTTGATAGCAATAGGACTGATATTAATTTTCTCTCCATTTATTTACCTCCTTTTCTCCTGTAGATATACTACGGTTAGTTTTGTTTATAAACTATGTAAGATAAGGATTGTGGTCAGGTTTCGAGCCAGGTGCACGCATATATAAATATTAAATAATATTTAAAGCCGCCGTAAATTCATACATAGTCGAAATTCAAAGAGCCGGATAAAATGTTAAAATCGTTTTTGACTGTGTCTTAGATGTTTAAATTTCGTCTGGTTATTGGGTGTGCAGGATGGGGAGATATATAATAAACAAAAAGTTAGGTTTGAAAATCATCTGATGAGTGGGGTTTTTGGTTGCTATGCTGTTAATAACTATTTGAGGGCAAATGCTTAGGTCCTAACATTTATGAAAATTGGTGAAGGGTTAAAACTTCGGGTTAGATAGGAATAGAAAAGTTTATTATCATTTTTAATTAACAATCTATCAAATATGAAATTGAAATAATGAGGCGGTGCGGTGAGAATAAAAAAAATAACGTCAATACTCGCCTTTGGAATGCTATTTAGTATTTATGTCAGCGCGAGCTCTGCGGATATTGAAACGCCAAATATTGAACAAGGAGATGGTATATGGGGCACAATAGATGTGGATACACCTGGGTTAGTTAGTGTAAATGCATGGAGTACTTCTCCTACAACTTGTTGTGATGATATTTTACTGAACTTATACAATCAAACTGGAAAAGTGGTAGATAGTAATACTGGAAAAAATGGTCAAACATCAATTGATTATACTGCCCTAACTACAGGTACATATACAGTTAAAGTTATTCTTACCTCAGCCTGGTCTGGTGGAATACGCACGATTTCAATATCGAGTAATAAACAGATATCTTCAATGCAAAAGAATATCCGAAGAGCCTCCAGTGTTGCCCAGGGGCAAGCCATCTTTTATAACATAAGATTGAACCAAGGAGATCTGGTCTTTTTGAATGAATGGAGTACATCCCCAACAACTTGTTGTGATGGAGTTTTGTTAAATCTATATAATCAAAGTGGGAAGCCTGTGGTCAGTAATACTGGAAGAAATGGTCAAACATCAATAGATTATGCTGTTCCAATTACAGGCACATATACAGTTAAGGCTGTTCTCACATCTGCTTGGGGTGATGGAAAACGTACAATTTCTGTGTCAAGTAATTTCCCATTTGAAAACAGCACCACAGTCCCTGTACCCACACCTGTACTTACAACACGATTTTCCATAATTGATATTAAGAAATCTTCCGAAACAGCCCCTGAAATAAATATAGAGACAGTAACAAAACAGAACTTAACCAATGCGACAACATTATTGAGTGGTTCAGCTTGGAGTAAGAGTGGAATTAAGAGCGTAACTGTCAATGGGAAATATGCTGGCAACGAACATTGGAGTGTTAATGTTCCTGGCAATAATAACATCGTAATTATAGCTGTAGGTAATGATGGCAATATAACCACAGAAAATATAAGTTTAAGAACCGATACTCCTGTCGATATAATAAAATCGATGCCTATTATTTTAGCATTGATAGGGGCTATTTGTTCAATTATTTTGGTAATTTTTGGGCCAGGAAATCCTGGAAGGAGAGATAAAATTTATAAAACATTTATTTTAATTAAAAATAAATTTAAAAAATAATGTATAAAATTAACGAATCTTACTTGCTCTGATAAACCTGCTATTACATCTTATTCTTTATCCAGCGCCTCGACCATAAGACTAAGAGCAAGCAAACCTACAGAAATGCAAAAGTTTTTTTGGCTGCAGTTTTGATGTTCAATTTTCGTCTGGTAATTGGGTGCGCCGGCTGGAGAGTGCTACGGCAAAGCCTGCTGAATAGGTTCAGAATACGTCTGGTGGGTGGAATTATGGCCGGGTTATATATGTAAAAGCTCAGTAATACAGCCAATCTAAGGATATACACAATGCGCTTATATCCTCAGATTGGAATAATATATGCGAAGCAGTCCTAAAATTATAAGGTGTTTTCAATGGAATGGTTTGTAGTGATCACAGGAGAGATTTTCGATCTTGAAGAGTTATCTAAATCTCTCAATTCACCAGGACTATGTATTACTCAATATAGGAATGAATTTATTCTGAAATCTACAGATTTTAACTTATTAAAAGATGCAGATGATGTGCGAAATAAGGCTAATGAGATTCTTTCCCAAATTAATGGGGCCGCAAAGTTAGCCTTGGGAATGCGAAAACCTGTTACAGTCGCTAGCGTTGGTAAAATCAATGATGATGGGACAGTCTATGGATTTGTTTCCATTCCAAGTCCCATCAATTTGCGAACGAGCGTAAGTGCATCTTTAACGGCACCAGACGGTACTATCCAAGAGAGTCATCAGGGCGATCCTATTCCAAGTTGGATTACTGTTGCCCAGCATGACATAAATGTGGCGAAGGCTCTTCGGCTCTTTGGCAAAGACATAAATGATTGGGTAAATCTTTATCGCATCTATGAAGTGATTGAGAGCGATGTTGGGGATAAGTCCAGTATTATAAATAAGGGATGGGCTACCGAGAATGCGATAAGACGTTTCAAGCATACAGCCAATAGTCCTGGCGCAATTGGGGATGAAGCGCGTCATGGCAACCAGACACCACCACCTAAAGACCCGATGGCACTTTCTGAAGCGAAATCTCTTGTTGAAACTATTCTCCGTAATTGGCTTTGCTCAAAAGAAGGACATACTAAGAATTTGGGGACCTCATATAACAACGTATTTGCCAGAACCAGTAATTGAGTTTGCCTAATGCTTTTCGCACTCGGCTGTGACTTTATCTCCGTTTTATTTTTCAATCAAAATGCTCAAGTCACCCGTTACTTGTTTTTTAGTAAGTACTCCCTTGCCAACCATATTTTTCCACCTCTTCAGAGGTACTGATGTTTAAAAAGAAAAGCTGAATTAAATAGTTGTTGGTTTAAAAACTTCAAGAACCAGAAGGCATCTGTCAAAATGAGTCGGTTTTCAGATAACATAATGAAAAAATTGCCATGAGCATTAGATTTAAATATAATAGCGTCACTGTGGCTTAATTAGGGTAAAGGGGAGATCTGAATATACCTGACCCAAAACATCTTATTCTACTCCTTTACCCTGCTTTATTTTACAACCCTCACGATCTAGGCGAGAATATCCAAACAGAGATTATTTCAGGGCCGGATATAGCTTGCGATAGGTTAACCTGAGACAATCGAATTTATCCTGTCGTACCTCAATTATCCAGAGGAAAATAACCCCTGATAATTTCACAAACTTTAAATATCATGTATCATGTTTCGTATTGCCGGGGTAAGATGGCAGGATAATCCTTTTTTTCCAATACACCAACCCCACTCCCCAACCTGCCCATCTTATTCCGATTCTTCAACCTGCGGGTCAAATCATATATTGTAAAATTAATCCCGGCGAACTGAACCGGACAATGACTTTTACCATTGAAAAACGGCAAAATTATTCTGGCGAAGTCTTTTTCAAAATCGGTGAAAAGTATTATGCGGTTGCTTATTTAACAAACTGATACAAACCCTCGGTTCTGTCAAGTTGTCGGTGTCGGATTTTAGCAACCGAAGATTTGACAGCTATGGTTCTGCTGCTATTTTTCATTATTGCTACAACGCTCTCCTGCTTCACACCCCTCTCCCCTTC
>VEPN01000094.1 GCA_012026835.1 Candidatus Methanoperedens sp.
GGTGCTTGCAGAGGTCTCAAAAGGTCTTGGCGAAGCCATGAAAGGGATTGATATCAGGAGCCTGGCCGAAAAAGATGTGCTGCAGGCGCGGGGAATGTAGATTACAAACTCCTCTTTCTAAACAATTCATTAGTCCCGGCATTTTATATTTATATGGGCCCGCTGAGATTCGAACTCAGGACCTCCGCCATGTCAAGGCGACGTCATAACCGGCTAGACCACGGGCCCGGTAACTTCCACTGCTATGCCGGTATTGTCTTGTCCGGCGGAGATGCTAATAGCACTTTGGTTTATTTAAGCCTTTAGGGTTTATTACGAAAAGTATGTTCTTCATTTTCATTATTTTCTTATTTTTTTATTCCCTTCTCCAGCCTCTCGCGTTTTTTCTTCAACCCTTTTATGCTAAAATAGTAATAGCCCCATATCAGCAGTGCTGCCATGAGGAGGAATGCTCCAAAATAAAGCAACATCCCTGCAGAGCTCCTGTAATAATAGTTAACCGATATTCTCCCGTGCTCAGGATACGGATTATCCCAGATGAGCACTTCCCTGCCATAAGCATCGTAAGTAACATTATCTGGCTCGGGTTGCGCTATGCCCAGGAGCATTGAGCCCGTGGTGAAGTTCACAGGCAGGACAACGCGGATACTGCCATTCTTTGTTACTGGTCTCACGAAATCCTGCCCGTCTGACTGTGTATATGCGATAAAACCTGAAAACGGGGCGTCAAAATCAAAATGTACATAACTCCTGCCAAAGAAGACTTCTCTTGAAATATTAAACGTGACATTGTTCCCGGAATAATCCTGGGCTATAGGATCCCTTAAATTTATTTCTTCACCATTTTCCCCGGGATCGATCCTGAAAGAAGTCGTATTGATAACGTCCTCCACGACTTTTACAGATGAGCCGTTCAGGTAATAAATGGTGGTGTTATGTATGCCCGGAAGCTCATACTCAGCAGGATTTCCAGGCTGGATCTGGGGAGAAATACAACCAACAGAAAGGGTCAAAAGTAGAATGATGATGAAATATGATCTCATTTATTCCTGCTAATGATTTGAACAGGTATAAAACTGTGTACATGATTTACTGTTGTATTTTACTGTTGTATACGTGATTTACTGCTGCACAAGCATGATATCAGGTTCGATCTTCACCATCTCAAGCCCGTCTTTAAAGACGCGTATTATACCCCCGCTTTCTGAGACTGTTACTGCGACGGTTTCAGTGTCACGGGTAATTGCCGCTGCCGAGGCATGCCTCCCACCGAGCCCTTTCTCTACAGGAACGTCCTTTGCGCTGATATCAAGATACCTTCCAGCAGCCCGTATCTGTCCTTTTTCTGTTATCACGAATACGCCATCTATCTGTGCAAAACTTTTCACTGTTTCCCAGCACCTGGGATTTACGATATCGCAGTTATCTTTTGACTGCCCCTCAAAAGGATTCAGCACAAGCTGGTGAGAACGACGCATGACCTCGTCTGAATCCCCGATGATAAAAGCCGAACCGAATGTCTTGCCTTCCCTCCCCTGGCAGGCTATTTGAAGAGCGACGTTTAAGACCGCCCTCAGGACTTTTGCCTCTGCATTCTGGGTGCATTCGTTAAATTGTTTGATGGTTTTGTTCTTTGACAGGTCATATACTAATATGGATTCGTTGTCTTTCATCCTGACTATCCCTACAACCAGACCTTTTGTATCAAGGAGATTATTGATAAAAGCTATAACACTGGCATCGCTGATGTCCTCTATCGAGCTTCTTACCCTGTCTTCCATTTTTTCATAAATAGTTTTGTTTGTCTCCTCAATATCCCGGGTAAGCTCATTCATCATGGTTAATTTCCGGCCGTTGAAAACAAGCACAGGTATGTGAGTTGAAATATCAGAAAGTTCTTCAGAAAAAGTGATCAGGGCTGATGCATTGAGTTCTTCCGCTATTTTAATTGCTGCATTTGTAATTATCGTGATATTCCTTTTATCTGGAGCACCACTATGCTTTTTTGGAGCTTTATTTTCAGTTTCCTGCCTTTCTCGGCCTGCATAGCTACCCAAAGATATTGTTTTCATAATTATGATAATTAGTATTATTAATAATTACTAATATATATAGTTTTATGGTTTTATAAGAAAAGAATAGATAAATATTTTATTATTTTAATAATGAGAAGTATTCCTCCACAGAAGGAAGTCTCCCCAGCATGGCTGTAATTGCTGCAAGTTCCGAAGAGCCAAGGTACACTTTGGCATTCTTGCCCATGCGGTTATCAAAGTTGCGTGTAGAGGTTGATAGTACGATAGAATTATCTGCCACTCTTGCCTGGTTGCCCATGCAAAGACTGCACCCCGGTATCTCCACCCTTGCCCCAAGCTCTTTAAAAAGGGTGTATTCTCCATTTTCTTTAAGGCTTTTTTCAACAATCCTCGTGGGCGGGGCTATCCACAACTTTGATAAAATCCTGTTATCTCTACCAAGTATCTTTGCAGCAGACTGGAAATGGCCTGCGTTGACCATGCATGAGCCTATGAAAACTTCATCGATTTTTTCACCCTGTACTTCTGATAGGGGCCTTATGTAATCCGGGTCGTTGGGGCATGCAAGCAACGGTTCTGTTATCAGGGATAGATCAATCTCAAGTGTATCTGCATACTCCGCATCACCATCCTGCTCCAGCAGATCAGGATGACCAAGCCACCTTTCCATCGCCAATATACGTTTTTCAAGGGCATCAGACCTGTACCCATCCTTTAATAGTGTTTTTAGAACAGACACGTTGTACCTGAGGTAACTGGCAACCTGTTGTTCTGACAGGGCTATGACTGCCGCTTCTGCCGAGCGCTCTGCGCTTGCATCCGTGAGTTCAAATGCCTGCTCTACCGTAATGTCAGAAAGGCCTTCAATTTCAATTATCCTGCTGTTAAATATATTTTTCTTATTTTTCTTATCAAGTGTGAGTTTCCCTTCTTTTGCTGCAAAAAAAGGAATGGCATTTACGGCATCCCGCAGGAAAATACCCTCTTTTAATCTCCCTTTGAACCTTACAAGCACGCTCTCAGGCATATCCAGCGGCATTATGCCAAGCGAGGCTGCAAAAGCCACAAGCCCGCTTCCTGCCGGGAAAGATATCCCTATCGGGAAGCGGGTATGGCTGTCCCCCCCTGTCCCCACGGTATCAGGGAGAAGCATCCTGTTAAGCCATGAATGGATTATGCCGTCCCCGGGTTTTAGCACGACTCCGCCCCTGTCTTTGAAGAACTGCGCGAGTTCCTTATGCATTACCCTGTCCTCAGGAGTAGGGTATGCTGCTGTATGGCAGAAAGACTGCATAACTAGCGGCGCCTGGAACTCTATGCATGCAAGTTCCTTGATTTCCTCAGCAGTCATTGGCCCGGTGGTGTCCTGCGAGCCGACCGTCGTAATCCTGGGAAGACAGGATTGGCCGGGCCGCACTCCGGGGAAACCGCAAGCTCTCCCGACTATTTTTTGCGCAAGCGTGAAGCCTCTGCTTGAAGGTTGTGGCTCTTTTGGTTTAAGGAAAATATCATACCCTTCTCCCAGCGCCTCCTGCGCCTTGCGGGTCAGGTCTTTTCCTATAATTAGCTGGAGTCTCCCGCCAGCCCTGTATTCATCCGGGAGCGTTTCAGGCTCAAGGTTGACCTTAGTTATCTCTTTGCAGTTCTCATCCATTATCCTGCTGCCTGCAATATCTATTGTGATTACCATCCCGGATTTTAGCCCTGATACATCGCACCTGAGGGGTAAAGCGCCGCTGTCGCGCGCAGTGTTAAAGAAAATCGGCGCTATCTGGCTTCCCAGTATCACCCCGCCCCTGCGCTTGTTCGGAACGCCTGGAATGTCCTGCCCTATCCACCAGAGAAGTGAGTTCATCGCTGATTTCCTGCTGCTTCCTGTCCCGACCACATCGGCGGCAAAGGCGACAGGATACCCTTTCTTTTTAAGTTCCCTGATTTCCCTGATGGCCGCTGGATAGCGGGATTCAAGCATTGTGAGAGCATGGAGCGGTATATCGGCGCGGTTTCCAGCATGTTTTGAAGGGGAAAAGTCGTCTGTATTAACTTCGCCCTGGATTTTGAACACCGTCACTTTCTGTACTCCGGGTAGTCCAGGTTCGTTTATAAGCCACTCTGCTTTTGCCCAGCTTCCAAGAACTTTCTTTGCTTTTGGGTTTGTGTGCGCAAGCTCTTTTATCCTGTCAAAGAAACCGAATATAAGGATCGTGTCAGAGAGGGCATGGGCGGCTTCATCTCCGAGTTCCTCATCATCGAGTAATTCTATGAGCGTTTCCAGGTTGTACCCCCCTTTCATCATGCCAAGCATTCCTGTGGCATCATGCGGGGATACTATTCTTGATGAAACTTCACGAAGCGCGATGCGCCGCAGCAGTTTTGCTTTTTCAAGAGCTGCGGGGTCAACTCCGGGGGGGATGTGTTCTTTAAGGAGTTTTAATATGAAATCTTCTTTTCCGGCAGGGGGATCGATGACAAGGGGAGAGAGGAGAGACGCCTGTTCAGCGTTCAAGGGCAGGGGGGGGATGCCAAGCTCTTCCCTCTCTGCGGTGTGTTTTTGGTAAGACTGGAGCAATTCTAGGATCATTGGGGCTCTTAAGGTTGGTTATGTTCTATTAACTTTATGTTCAGATTAGTTATTTTCTAAAGTCTTTACAATTTCTATCAAAAACAAATAAACACACAGATACTAATGTTTGTGGTACTTCACCCACTTTGCATAATCGTCAAAGGGATTGTGTTGCGGAAGAAAGAACCACTCCGTTTTAATATTTTTTTGTATTTGAAATTTTCATGACTATATAATCTATATAGTCTCAATAAGAGATAAATATATGATAATTAGTATATATTTATAAACTTAAATATAATTTACGAGATTAGGAATTTCTACCTAAAACTCAGATTTTGATAGTGACAAATTATATATTTTATGATAATCGTTATAATC
>VEPN01000095.1 GCA_012026835.1 Candidatus Methanoperedens sp.
TAACCTGCCTGGAAAAGATAGTCCTATATCTTTGCTCATAATCCCCACAGCTATGAGATAGAATGACTTGATAGGACAAATAATTTGGCTATTTACTTATAAGGTGAAATTGATAACTTATCTTGTTCGAAAATTGCAAGCTTTCCCTCATTTATAACCGCAATATCATCTACAAATGCCTCGATTCCAACTTTAGCACCGCGCTGGCTTGCTGCAAGCCAATAAAGGGCACGATCAAGCTGGAAAATATATCCAGCCATCTGCCCTGGTGCGGTATGGACAGATTGAGGTTCCATTTTTACACAACCTTCTTTGAAATAATTTGTTTGAATAATTCGCATCTGTTATTTATTTATGATATAATATATCTTTCTAATGCGTGTTAATTATATAGAATATTATTCTCTTGAAAATTTTCAGGTTTTAAAAGCGCCTATCGCCAATTCTCGTTCGGGTGGTTGGCTTGGATCGATAAACCAAAAGATTTTATTGACCTATAACTATATTGAGATTGAAGATTGGTCAAGGAAAAAGATGGATATTGTAAAGAATTTATCTAACAAATACCATGGATGGCTGGTAGGTGGTCTTGAGAGCAAAGGAGAAAGAACTATCTGCTTTTATAAGAGCTAATGTAAAGAGAGGATTGAAAAAGAGGGTGATTATGGCGAAAAACAAACCTAACGGTAACGGTGCCAATCTCGGTTTTGAAGAAAAACTCTGGCAGGCGGCCGACAAACTCAGGAATAACATGGATGCTGCCGAATATAAGCATGTTGTTCTTGGATTGATCTTTCTAAAGTATATCTCGGATGCTTTTGAAGAAAAGCACAAGTTTTTAATCAGGGAAACTGCTACAGGCGCAGACCCGGAAGACCCTGATGAGTACCGGGCGGAAAACATTTTTTGGGTTCCTCCAGAAGCCAGATGGGAATATCTTCAGAAAAATGCAAAACAGCCTACTATTGGGAATCTTATTGACGATGCAATGGATGGAATTGAGAGAGATAATCCTTCTCTTAAAGGCGTCCTTCCTAAAAATTATGCCCGGCCAGCACTTGATAAACAAAGACTTGGAGAACTCATAGATCTTGTTGGAACAATTGGTCTTGGAGATTCTGAAAGTAGATCCAAAGATATTTTAGGGCGGGTTTATGAATACTTTTTAGGACAATTTGCAGATGCTGAGGGGAAGAAAGGCGGGCAATTCTATACACCAAGGTCGATTGTCAGGATTCTTGTTGAGATGCTTGAGCCATACAAAGGCAGGATTTTTGACCCATGCTGTGGCTCAGGAGGAATGTTTGTCCAGAGCGAGAAATTCATTAAGGCTCATGAAGGCAGGATTGGGGACATTGCCATCTATGGTCAGGAATCAAACCAGACCACCTGGTGCCTGTGCAAGATGAATCTTGCCATCCGGGGAATTGATGCCAATGTTCAATGGGGCGATACTTTCCTTAATGATTTGCATAAGGATCTGAAAGCTGATTTTATTCTTGCCAATCCGCCTTTTAATGATAGCGACTGGAAAGGTGAACATCTGCGGGAAGATGTAAGGTGGAAGTACGGAGTCCCACCTGTGGGAAATGCAAACTTTGCATGGGTGCAAAATTTTATCCATCATCTTTCACCTACTGGAATTGCAGGCTTTGTGCTGGCTAACGGCTCTATGTCTTCCAATACCTCAGGTGAAGGCGAGATAAGAAAGAACATTATAGAAGCTGATATTGTCGATTGCATGGTAGCGCTGCCTTCTCAGTTGTTTTACAATACCATGATACCTGCCTGCCTATGGTTCGCTGCGCGGGATAAGAAGAACCATAAATTCAGGGACAGACGAGGGGAAGTTCTATTTATTGATGCGCGAAAGATGGGAGTTCTTGTAGATAGAAGGCACAGGGAACTTACTGATGCTGAAATCCAGAAAATCGCCTCCACATACCATGCATGGCGCGGGGAGAGTGGAAAGTATGATGATATAGCGGGGTTATGCAGGGCTGTTAAACTGGATGAGATCAGGAAGCACGGGCATATCCTGACTCCGGGGCGTTATGTGGGCGCAGAGGAGGTCGAGGAGGACGGCGAGCCGTTTGAAGAGAAGATGCAGAGGCTGACGGTGGAACTGGCTGGGCAGTTCAAGAAGTCAAGAGAGCTTGAAGAGGAGATTGGGAAGAATCTTGCAGGGTTGGGATATGGATTATAATAGCAATCATGAATGTTGGTTGGGCTTTATTCGTGAGAAATATTCCAAAGAAGATTTGATTTTCTATCAGTTTGCGATACTTTGGATTTCATTTAATTCATACTTAAATGATAAATATCCTAAAATACGAGGAGATCATAGTAAAGTGGAAAAATTTGCGGAAGAATATTCTGATTTTTATAACAATGTGAAAGAATTAACTAAAACTTATTTTAAATGGAGGTTGCAGCAATTCAAAGATACAAAAACAAATGGAAGAGCCTACGTCATGGATATGCAGACAAAAAATAAAAAAAATCCAACGGAAGTACCATTCGATGGTTATAGAAATACATGTTCTGAATACTTTGAAATAATTTATCAGATAAGATGTAATTATATTCACGGAGAAAAACAACCGTTAAATAACGATGATAGAAAACTTGTCGAATGGGCTTTTAATTCATTCCACATATTTTGGAAGGAGTTTCTTAAAAATGAACGAAGTTGGATTTATAGAAACTGAAATAGGGAGAATTCCATCTGATTGGAAAATTGTAAAGTTAAAAAATCTATGCACTAAAATAGGTAGTGGCGCCACACCAAGAGGTGGTTCCAATGTATATGTTTCATCAGGAATCGCGTTGATACGGAGTCAAAATGTGTATGATAATGGTTTCAATAAACAAGGACTTGCCTTTATAAATGAAGATGCTGCTGAAAAATTAAAAAATGTTGAGATAAAAGAGAATGATGTTTTGCTAAATATCACAGGCGATTCAATTTGTAGAGCATCTATTGTTCCAAAAGAAATACTACCTGCAAGAGTGAATCAGCATGTGTCTATACTTCGGACAAATGAAAAGCTGTATAATAGATTTTTATTTTATTATCTAAGTTTAAATAAAACAAAGAACAAATTATTATCGTATGATGCTGGTGGAACAAGGCAAGCAATAACTAAAGGCATGCTTGAGGAATTTTACGTACCTCTACCTGAATATGTTGAACAAGTTAAAGTAGGAGATTTTCTTTGGACCCTTAATGAAAAAATCGCTCTCAACCGTCAGATGAACTCCACCCTCGAAGCCATCGGGCAGGCGCTTTTCAAGCATCGGTTCGTTGATTTTGAGTTCCCGAACGAAGAAGGCAAGCCCTACAGGTCGAGCGGCGGTGAGATGATGGAGACAGAGCTTGGGGAAGTGCCAAGGGGATGGGAGGTCGCCAAATTAAGCGAAATCGCCGAGTTTAAACGAGGATTTTCTTATGCAGGTTCGGAAAAAAGCAAGGTGTCTGGCGACTACGTATTCATGACCTTAAACAGCGTTTATGAAGGCGGTGGATTTAAAAGAGAATTTAGTTATTTGACAAGCGAACGAATAAAAGAGCGTCATCAAATCAAAGAGGGGGATATAATAATTGCTAATACTGAGCAAACCAAAACAGGAACATTACTTGGATTCCCTGCACTTGTAGAGTTTCCTACAAATTATGATAAGACTTTTGGGGTTTTTTCTCACCACATTACGAAGGTAATTCCATTTCATGAAGAGGTCAAATATTTTCTTTACCACTATCTTAATTTTTATCAATCTAATGCTATAAAATATCATACAGGTTCAGTCATTTGGGCTTTGGATGTAAACGGATGGACAAGTAATGAAAAAATAATACTTCCAAAGAAGGAAATTCTGATTATTTTTTCAGAATTTATGAATAAATTATTCCAAAAAAGACTGATAAATAACAGAGAATCAAACATACTTGAAAATATCCGCAATGCGCTCCTTCCAAGGCTGATATCTGGAGAGATTAGGGTGGTTTGAATGAACGAGAAAGAAATAACAAAAATATTAAGAAAGAATCCTACTTATCGGGAAGAGGCTAATGCATTAATTCATCAATGTCTGAGGGCAGGTTTTATTGAGGATTTACATGCTGGTAAAAGTTCTAAATTACTCGAAGATAAATCTCTTTCGAGAATTACCAATGAAGAGATGAAGAAGCTTATGATTGAGACGACCGCAAAACTGGAAGATTATCTTGAGATGAGGGATAAAAATCCGAAAGAATATAAGAAGTTTATAAATTCTATCACTCTACTGTACACACATGATTGGAGTAAAGACCTAAATGAATACAAGATTAAATCAAGATGACACATATAATTACAGAAACGGATGTTGAAGAAGCTGCCCTTGAAGTTCTATCAGAATTGGGGTACAAAATACTTCACGGCCCAGATATTGCGCCGGATGGTACAAACCCACAAAAGCAGAGTTATTCTGATGTTTTTCTGGCAGAAAGGTTGATAGAAGCCATTGATAAAATCAACCCCAACATACCAAAAGAAGCAAGAGAAGAAGCGATTAAAAAAGTATTAAGATCAGAAAGCCAGCAAATCGTAATCAACAACCAGAGCTTCCATAAAATGCTAGTTGATGGTATCGATGTTGAATACAGAAGAAAAGACGGTAGCATAGTGGGAGATAAAGTCTGGCTTTTTGATTTTAAAAACCCGCAGAACAATGAATTCCTAGCTGTTAACCAGTTCACGATTGTTGAGAATAACAATAATAGAAGACCTGATATTATCCTTTTCATAAACGGCTTGCCCCTAGTGTCATGTCAACCTTCAAGAGTCGGATAAAGTCTTGATAATTTAATCCTTGCATCTTCGGTTGTAAATCGCCAATTTACTTTTGCATTTTTGTTG
>VEPN01000096.1 GCA_012026835.1 Candidatus Methanoperedens sp.
TAAAGTTATATGACATGCGTCCGGTACTGGCAAATATGGGTCTTGTTCTTCAGCTTGCAGGAATCCTCGTTGCCTTTCCCATCGTCATGGGATTCATCTATAATGAGAACCAGGCAATAATACCCCTGTTCGTAACCAGTTTTGCATTCTTTTTCTTCGGGTTTTTTCTCAACGCACTCTCTGTGCGCGAGGAGCTTGACTTCCGGCAATCATGTATTCTTCTTACTGGTGTATTTTTTATTCTTGGGATTCTTGGCGCGATACCGTATTTCTGGCTCAATGCGTTCAATGATTCAAGCATCATAGAGCGATTCGTGAACAGTTTCTTTGAGAGCGTCTCAGGATTCACAACCACAGGTTTTTCGCTCATAAAGGACCCGGATGCCCTTCCGCGCTCACTCATGTTTTACCGCAGCTTCACGCATCTTGTCGGCGGGCTGGGTATTGTGTTTATACTTCTTGCGTTCTTCTACAGCGGAAAAACTCTGGACAATATGTCAAGGGTTATGAACCTCATGCGCGTAACCGACAGCATCAAAAAATCTTTAGCGTCGATCCTTGTGGTATATGCGATATACGTCTTACTTTTTTCGGCAATAATCTATGTCCTGGGTTTTACGAACATAGCAAATACCATCTCGGTCGTATTGAGTTCGCTTATGACGGGCGGTTTTTCTCCAATAGGTGATTTTTCACTGTATGCGGCATTTCCCGCAGTTCCGGTTGTCATAGTCATGATGATTTTTGGCGCTACAAGCTTTTTCATCCACTACAGGATAATACATGGGAAGTTCAGGTCGGCATTCACAAAGGAATTCTGGATGTTTATTCTCATCTCTGCTATTGGCGTGTTCGCTGTACGTGCAGTGTATCCGCTTGACATACTTTCTACAGTATTCCATGTCCTTAGCGCGTCCACTGGCACAGGTTTTTCCACGATAGATTTTAGCTCAATCCCCGAAAAAGCAAAGTTCCTGTTCATAGTTTTGATGTTCCTCGGCGGGATGAGCTTTTCCACCGCCGGGGGCATCAAGATATTTCGCCTTGCCCTTTTTTTAAAATCAATTCCTTTCGTAATAGGTTCTTCCATCGGGAGAGAATATGAGAATATTGAATTCGACGGCAATAACTATGATAGAAAAGATGTCTTAACAAATCTTTTATTTATTCTTCTGTCATTTACTCTCGTAGTTGTCACAGGAGCACTCCTATCGTTCTCCGGTTTCGGGCTGGTTGATTCGATGTTCGAGGCGGTTTCCGCTTTTGCCACAACTGGATTGTCGGTGGGGATTGTATCAGCTACCCTTGCAGTACACCTGAAACTTGCACTGATTATTTTAATGGTTATCGGAAGAGTGGAAATAATTCCATTCCTTGTCGCAGTAACGAAAGTAAAGGGGTAACAGTTTCTCTTACTTCTTCTCTTTTTTTAACGCAGGCATAACCAGCACCTTATCTATCCTGTTTTTATCCATATCCACCACCTCAAAACGTAACCCACCCCATTCAAAATGGTAACCAACAGGGGGAATACGTCCCACCTGCATCAGCACAAAGCCGCCTATCGTCTGATATATTCCCTCTCCTGGCAGTTCCTTGATACTGAATATCTTTTTGAAATCATTCACGGGCAACATCCCATCCAGCAGCCATGAGCCGTCTTCGCGTTGCACAGCCAGCGGCTCCTCCAGTTCCTCCATAGATGGTATATCCCCAACAATCTCTTCAAGTATGTCGTTGAGTGTTATCAATCCCTGAACAATGCCGTATTCATCGACCACCAGTGAAATATGTATGCCGGATTTCTTGAATAATTCAAGAACTTTCAACGCGTGCGTGCTTTCGGGCACAAACAAGGGGCGCCGCAAGGATGCCTTCAGGTCTGCCGGCTTGCCTGCCATGTTACGCCCCAACATATCCTTAACCTGCACTATACCAAGGATATTATCAAGGCTACCCTGAACAACCGGAAAGCGGGAATGGCCACTATCGATTATCTTACTTCGTATTTCTTCGGGCGGGTCGTCAATATCGAGCCAGACGATCTCGGTGCGTGGCGTCATCAATGCACCCCCACGCAGGTCGCCCAGGCGAAATACATGCTCTACCATATCCCGTTCTGCTTTTTCAAACGTCCCGGCTTTCATGCCCTGCTCTATCAGGATGTTAATCTCTTCCTCTGTTACTGGCGGCTCAGCAACCGGTCGTATGCCCAGAATCCTGAGTACTGCATCTGTCGAAATGCTCAACAGATGAACCGCCGGGGAGGCGAACCGGGATAGCATGCGCATAGGAGCGGCCACAATACAGGCTATCCGCTCGGGGTTATGTAATGCCATCCTTTTGGGCACAAGTTCACCGATAACCAGCGTAAGATATGTAATTCCAAGAACCACAATACCCAGAGCGATGGCCTGGCTGTAGGGCGCAAGCAGGGGTATAGTGACCAGGCGTGCTGATAGCTCCTCTGTTATGATTGCCCCGCCTAATACGCCAGCCAGTATGCCTATGAGTGTGATGCCAATTTGGACTGTGGATAGTAAACGATTGGGTGAATTTGCAAGATCCAGGGCAACACGTGCCTTTGTATTGCCTTCATTGATCCATTGTTGAAGCCTGGCCTTGCGCGCCGAAACAATGGCAATCTCAGACATGGAAAAAATACCGTTAGCAATGGTAAGTAAAAAAATGAATATAATTTGAAAAGTGATATCTGACATTCCTTCAACCTCTTATTAGCTTGATATTATATTTACTTATATCCCTTTTTGCGGCGGGTGGCTTATATGAATTGTATTTGTTAGCTAAGCAAAGTCTACAAGTACTGTACCAGTAAAAAACTATTTAACCCAATACTGCAAATAAATTATCAGGAAAGGATAGGACATGATAAGGATAGGATACATTAACGAAGCGTATAGCTTAAAAAAATACATCTGTAAATATTTAATAATCTCGATATTGCTGTATATAGCAACATCCCATACAGTTTTGGCGACCAATGTTACTGGAAATATCACAATGGTTACAAGTGCGGGCCAGAATTGGTACCAGCAGGGGATATACGGACCTAACCAATCGGCTATTGCAACAGACAAAAGCTGGGGCTGGACATTCTTTGATGAGACCTTTATAAACGGCGGCTACCCAAGCGGTTATACAGAACCCCCTGAAAAAACCACCCAGCGCAACCACATATACGCTCTCCTGCTTGATGACGGCAACAATAGCAATCCTATAAAAAACGCACAGGTCACAGCAGATGTGACCTACTGGCTATTCGATGGTGTGAATTACACAGATCACGCCAGCCAAATCCAGCTTACAGAAGACCCGAACCACAATGGTTTATATAACGGCACCTTTTATTTCTATGGCGGCCAGCCAGATGGCACCTGCGGAGGTTGTCATTCGGCGCACGGGGGAAATGATGCAAATATCGGTTATTTCCCGGGGAACTATACTGCGACTATCACGGCTCAGGCAGATAACAAAATATCAACGTCGCAGGTAAGCTTTGAAGTTACTGCATGGGGATGCGAAGACTGCCACGGCAGTGGAAACCCGCATCAGACAAAACTATTAGGCATAGACTCATATTGCTACCTCTGTCATGGCATGAACGAGATCCTGCACGCCAAAGACGATGCAGGGAATCCTCATCAGAATACAGCCCACAGGAACATCCAGTGCACGGACTGCCATACGAACAAGGCGTTGGATTCCCAGACTTTCAACGGTGTTTCCTTCATCCAGGGAGGCATTGATAACAACAGGTCACTTCCCCAATATAATTTCGTATCGAAGCAGCTGAACAGCGGTTCTCACACGAACCTGGATTGTGTATATTGTCACAATAATCTGTCATTGCCCACCCCGCCGGGAGGCTTTAAGGCTGATAACTATACAATCCTAAGCACTGCCAACAACTTTACTCCAGGCTTTACAAGCATACAGCAATTCCAGGATTATTATGTCATAAATGTAATCCCCGATGGGCCACTTAACGTGACACTTGACTGGGAAGGAACTTCAAATATCGGTTTCTATCTTTACCCGCCTAACTTCAACCCCGGTAACAGAACTACTAACTTTAGCTCGGATAAAGGTGATTATCCCTATTACAATGGTTCAACCTTTACCAACAAGCCGGAAAATTATACAAATATCACACCCCTGCCAGGCAAATGGATGCTCCTGGTTTACGGCTATGATTATATAAGAATTGGAGGTTTAAAATATGGACAGCTCCAATCTCCTCTGAACTACACCATAAACTCCACTTATCCTATACAGCAAAAACCACTTCCCTCAATACCTGAATGTAATAGCTGCCATAACTCAAACGGAGAAGGCAAAGCATTCACAACAGATCGAATCCCCAACTGGAACCCTGGTTTTGCCCACGTTGATACTAACAATGATGGCACCCCGGATATACAGTGCAGGATGTGTCACAATGCAATGCACGATATTACTATAA
>VEPN01000097.1 GCA_012026835.1 Candidatus Methanoperedens sp.
GCAAAAAAGATAAAGGAAAAAGAAGAATGGGGGGCAGGACTGCGTTCATTTGAGTCACTTAAGGAGATTATCAAAGAGTGCATGGATGCCGGATATCTTGCAAAGACGGATCTGGATGTGGCAGCATTTGCTTTCTGGTCATTTGTTCACGGCATAGCCTCCCAGGTTATACGGGACAGAGTAATTATGTTTTCCAGGGAACGTTTGAACTCAATTGTTGAGAGTTCCTTTGATTTTATGCTAAATAGTATGTCTAAGGAGCGCAAATGAAATTTCTTATGAAGGAGGAGACATGAAAAATTATGAAATCTTGCCATGTATCGACTGTCGCCGCTGTAAGAATGGGGATCTTGTCTGCAAGATAAAAGATGAAATGCAGGAACTCTACCAGAAAATGCATGAGGCTGACCTGGTGATATTCGGTACACCTTTATACTGGTACGGCCCCACTGGAAAAATGAAGCTTTTCATCGACAGGATGCGGCCTTTCATTTCGAACGGCAGGCTGAAGGGGAAAAGAGGCGTTATTGCAGTTCCCTCTGAAGAGGGGGCTGATGCCTGCGGACCACTGATGGAAATGTTCAGTAAATCTTTTGATTATCTGGGAATGGAGTTTGCAGGCAGCATTCTTGTTAAGGCATATGAGAAGGAAGAAATCAAAGAGAATCGCGAAGAACTTGAGAGAGCGTATGAATTTGGAAAATCGCTGTAGATAGATGAATTAATCTTATTATGATATGGGGCTGGTGAGATTTGAACTCACGATCGACGGGTCTCTCCGAAAATGCCAGGTTTTTGGCAATTAAATCTTTGAGCAGCACGTTCAGTGCTCCAACGGTTCCTCACAGCTTACCGCGTCCGGTTCGCTCGGCAGACCCGTTGCTCATCATTACACCCCGGAATTAATTCCGGGGTCTCGTTTCCCGGAATCCGGGGTTTTTCCGCTGGAGCCCGTCGCCATGCCGGACTAGGCCACAGCCCCTGGTTTTGATATACCGTCCATCTTTTAGGACAGGTTGATCAAAGGTAGCGCTATACTATATGCGATTGCTATTAAAACTATTTAATATCTTATTAACAATATATTTTCTGTGCGGGAATCTTTTCACTCAAGTTATTGTTAATGCAGATTAGAATTCCGGCTGGTACCCGGCAGGTTCCAGCCCATACCGCTGCCCTTCCTGCGAAATTCCAGGAAAAGGAAGAGAAAGAAAGGTTGCTACTGGCAGGATATACCAGCAACTTTCGGTTCTATCTCAAATCCTATGTACTATTTCGATATCCCTCAAAATACGGATTAAACTCATTCGTATAGAAATCCGATGGCTTATATTCTCCATCTTTTATCTTTCCATCCTTCACCAGCCAGTCTATCCAGAACTGCACATCACTATCCAGAAGAAGCGCGTGCTCCCTAACACCAAAACCCTTCCAGTATTTTGCGATCTCAGGATTCCCGCCCTTGGCTGTCATTATTTTAACTGCAAGCTCCCTCGCTTCCTTCGGATTGTCTTTTGCCCAGTCCGCGGCTTTCGCGCTTGCCTCCACAAACTGCCTCACAGCTTCAGGGTTCTCTTTAATGAATTTTTCCGACATGAACATACCGCAGTGTGTCTGGTTTCCGATAATATCATAATCAGTTAACAGTACCCTGACCCCGCCTCCTGCTTCCATTTTGTCGATCTGGGCGCCTACAGGCGCGACTACATCAACAAGTCCCTGCCGCAGCACCTCCTCGTGGCGGCTCATCACAATAAGCTCCACATCATCCTTTGACATATTGTTTCTTGAAAGATATTCACGTGTCACGTATTCAGCATGTGCCCCCAGTGTATGGACTGCAATTTTTTTGCCTTTTAAGTCCTTTGCACTCCTGATAGTGCTGTTCTCAAGCACGATCCACTTGGATAGGTATGGAGTCCCTTCATACCAGCTCTCTGGCGAGTTACCCATTGGTCCTGCGACTGCTTTGATTTCCGCGCCTCTGACCTTTGCGTTGATTATCGAGACCCAGGCCGAATGCCCCACATCAGTACTCCCTGTAGCTACAGACATGATATCTTCAGGGCCTCCTGTAGTTGAACCCAGGCGGCTTATGTTTATTCCTTTAAGAAACCCGAGTTCATTTGCAAACTCATACGGTTCGACAACTGCTGATGAGGAAAGATAACGTATTGTAACAACGTTTTCTCCTGTTTGATTGTCTTTTTGCAGGTTTTTTTCATCTGTTAAACACCCTGATATCACGATAACGGATGTGATAATAATCGCTAACAATACTTTCATTTCATATTTCATTTTAAGCACCTATACACTACATATTCCTGGGGCTTTATTAATTTCTGGTAGCTCAAAAATTCCTATATTTCCTCCTTCCATTTGATAACTTTTTTTTCAATCCACACAAGTGAGTAATTCGTAATCAATCCAAGTACAGCCAGCACTACTATCGCAGCATACATCTCAGGTATCATAAAACTAAATTCCCAGTTCTTGATAGAATATCCAAGGCCAGAGGTTGCACCTATCATTTCCGCAGCCACCAGCACAAGTATTGAATGTGTGGCTGAGAGCCTCAAACCTACGAATAATGAGGGAAGCGACGATGGCAGGACCACTTTCCTGAAAATGGAGAGGTCATTTGAGCCCATGGAGCGTGCTGATTTTATCAACAGGGGATCAACTGTTTTTACACCATTTATGGTATTCAGCAATAATGGCCACTGTGAGCCCCAGAATATTACAGCGATCTTTGAGACCTCACCTATCCCGAAGAATAATAAAAATACCGGGAACAGGGATAAAGATGATACCTGGCGCATCGCCTGCACAAGACCATCCGAAATCTCTTCAAAACCCTTATACCAGCCCATCAGGAATCCCAGGGGTATCATCGTTATTACAGCAAGCGCAAACCCCGCGAAAGCGCGCTTGAGGCTGATATCCATGTGAACCCAGAGCTCACCAGATTCGATAAGCCTGACAAGTGCCTGGAAAACTTCAGATGGCGGTGAGAGGAAAGTTTTGCTTATTATTCCGCTTGCCGGCAGCAATTCCCATAATATTAAAAAAATAACAAGGGCGATGCTTTTTTTAAAACGCCTGTATAACATTCGCTTCCTCCCTGACAAGTGTTCCCACATCATATCTCAATTTCATGAAGTCCTGCATGAGTTTGTGTTCTTCCTGCCGCGGCCTTGGTAAAGGCACATCAATTATTTTTTTTATCATGCCTGGCCTTCCTGACATGACAGCTATCCTGTCAGCAAGGAAAACCGCTTCTTCAATATTGTGTGTAACAAACAGCACTGTCTTTTTTGTTTCATTCCAGATGCGAAGCAACTCGACCTGCAGGATTTCCCTTGTCTGGGCATCAAGTGCAGCAAAAGGTTCATCCATTAAAAGGACATCGGGGTCATAAGCAAGCGCCCTTGCAATAGCTACGCGCTGCTTCATTCCACCGCTTAATTCATGAGGGTAATGTTTTTCAAATCCCAGGAGGCCGACAAGTGAGACATACTTACTGCAAATTTTATCTCTTTCGGGTTGCAGCACACCTTTTTCTTCAAGGCCATAAGCTACATTTTCCATCACTGTGCGCCAGGGGAAGAGTGCATATCCCTGGAATACAATCCCGCGGTTATGGTCAGGTCCGGTTACCACTTTATCATCAATATAGATGCTGCCTGATGTTGGTTTTATAAGTCCTGCCGCTATCTCAAGGAAAGTTGATTTCCCGCATCCGCTCGGGCCCACGATGGCAAAAAATTCCCCGTCTCTTATCTGGAGGTTTATATCCGAAAGAGCGATTAATCCCGGCCCCCTGCTCTTATTTGGGAATTCTTTTGTTATGTTTTCTGCTCTTACTTTTATTATTTTATTCATATAATAACTCTTTTACTCTCAAGCACATAATATATTCATTGATTTATAAATAATTACTTTCGGCCTACCCGTCTTAAAATAATCACCTTGTCCACGCGCGAAAATAAGACATTGTCTGTTAGTGAAGATTATAATACAGGATACAAATATTCTTGCTCCCAGTAAGGAAAAATGAATAGAATTATAGTGAGCAGCAAGGAGGGATTATGGTGGTATGTGAAAAAAAGTTATCTTTCTGCCCACTATGATTCGTATATATACGAACGATAGTATTTATAGTTTACGATTGGTGTAAACGAGACCATCAACTTAAGGATTTATCTTATAAGAAATCATACTCTATGAAATTAAAACTAAAGTCGGTGAATATTTCATAGAGTATGAATTTTGTGAAACAAGTAGTAAAATGGTTAGAAGATAGAAAAAACTT